>CAMCXW010000006.1 GCA_945883625.1 Spirosoma fluviale | reverse complement strand
TCGGGCTTGTTTGATTTATTGGGAGTTACGCGGAAGGTGAGTGAGGCGCAAGCAGAACAGGTAGATGGGTGTTTGGCTATGTTTGGTTTGGCTTATTTACGTGATCGATATTTTCATACGCTTTCTACGGGAGAGCAAAAGATGATTTTGATTGCGCGTGCCTTTGTAAAAAATCCACCATTATTGATTCTGGATGAACCTTGTCAGGGACTAGACCAGGAACAAGTCCAACGGGTCAAGCATGTCATTGATCAGCTTGCGGCTACATCAAATATGACGCTGATATTTGTTTCGCATTACGCGGAGGATATTCCTAGCTGTGTTAGTCGGGAATTGACTTTGTAGAGACGCTACTTCGAGTCTTTACCTCAGACTTAATTATTAGGTTTTTGACCCTTGGCTTTAGCCTAGGGAATCGATACTTCGCATCTCAAACTTTGGCAATCCTGAAAGGTTTGCCAAAGAAAAAGACGCGATGTCTAACGTCCAACGTCTGACGTTTAGCGTCTACACAAATGGTATTCTAATCGACGGACTCGGTTGGCTAAACCATTTCGGGCCTTGCTCCGTCATATATACACAATCTTCTAGTCGGACCCCGAATTCCCCCGGGATCGCAATCGTAGGTTCAATCGAGAAACACATGCCTACTTGTAGCGGTAATTTGTTCCCTTTCACCATATTGCCCCACTCGTGCCCATCCATTCCAATACCGTGACCGGTGCGGTGGGGAAGCCCTGGTAACTTATATTCCGGACCAAAACCGGCTTTTACTAAAATTCCTCTAGCAGCTAAATCTACGTTTTCACAGGGCATACCTAAAACCGCCGCCTCAAATCCCGCTTGTTGGGCCCTTTTTTCCAAATTCCAAATGTCAATTTGTTTCTGTGATGGCTCACCAAAAACGACTGTACGCGTAATGTCGGATTCATATCCGTCAACTTGACAACCACAGTCCATCATCACTACATCACCTTTTTTTAGGACTTGTGGTCGAGAACTACCATGAGGAAAGGAAGTAGCCACTCCAAAAGTTACGGACGCAAAACCGTGCTGGGCACCCAATTCAGTGTGTTTTTGAGCTATTTTTTGACTTATCTGACGCGGATTGCAACCTTCCGTTAACGCCGAAATTCCGACTTGAATGGCTACGGTGGTGATGTCGTTTGCCTTTTGCATCAGGGCGATTTCGGTGGGGGATTTAATAAGCCGACAAGCCACCGAGATGGGATCTCCGCTTACGAATTCGAACGTGAGCCCAGCTTTGCGAAGTCCGTCGACAATGAAAAAGCGAGCCTGTTCTTCAATTCCAATTTTCCCTTGTCGGAATCCTAGATCTTGGATGGTTTTAATACATAATTGGAACGGATTTTCATCTTCGTGCCAGGTGCGAATTTGCTTGCCAACTTTAATCAGTTCGAGTAATCGGTCTTCCTCGAAGTATGGGCAAATGTAGGTTAGTTCGCCTTCGGCAGGTAAAATAACCAACATGCTGCGCTCGGATGGGTACCAACTCAGCCCTGTAAAATACTGCATGCTGGTACCGGCGTCCATGATGAGGGCTGCCATTTTGTTTTGCTGGAGTAAGGTTTGTGCTTTTTGAATACGACCCAAACGTTCTTCGTTGCTAATCGGTGAAGCAGGATGCAAGTCATTCGGGGTAAAAATGGGATGATGCGTGGCCAAGGCGCCAAGTCCGATGCTATTTTGAAGGAATTGTCTACGTGCAATCATTGTCTATGAAGTGTTTACCTAATTTAGAATTAATTCCACGAAACTGATAATCTGTGGTCTTTTTTTGGCAAATTTGTTCCTGATTATCACACAACATGCGCTTACTTTTCATTCGTTTTTCGGCTATTGGAGATATTGTTTTGGCATCTGCGGCATTCCGTTGTGCCAAACAACAATTGCCCGGCGTTGAAATTCATTTATTGACAAAGCGTTCCATGAAAGCAGTAACGGAAGCAAATCCGTACATCGACCAATTTTATTATTTAGATTCGGATTTATCAGTGACCATTCACACGTTGAAAGGCTGTTCATTCGATTACATCGTTGACCTACATAAAAATCTGCGCAGTTTTCGCATCCGACTAGCCTTGGGTGTCCCGGTTTTGGCCTATGACAAACTGAGCGTTGAGAAGTTTTTACTGACCAAATTCCAGATTAATCGCATGCCCGATCGGCATATTTCCCTTCGCAGTTTGGACGCATTAGCTCCGCTGGGGGTAGAGTACGATGGAAAAGGGCTCGATTACTTCATTCCAGCGACTACCCAAGTACCTGAATTATTCCCAGAAGGGTATGTTGCCTTGGTTATTGGTGCCTCGTTTGCTACGAAGAAATTGCCCTTGGATTCACTCAAGCAATTAGTGAAGCTTATTCCGCATCCCATCGTTTTAATTGGCGGGCCGGAGGAAAAGGTTGATGGAGAGGAATTAGCATTAGTTGATTCTGACCGAATAATAAACACGTGTGGAATTTATTCTTTACATGAATCTGCTGCATTAGTTCGCGATGCACGTTTGGTCATCTCTCACGATACGGGGATGTTATACATCGCGTGCACTTTTGAGAAAAATGTCATTGCGATTTGGGGTGCGACTTCGCCAGCCCTACAAGTGGAACCATGTATGCCTGAAAATACAAAAACACGCGTTTTTCAGGCGATAGTACCTAATCTAACTTGCCAGCCCTGTTCTAATTTCGGCACCAAAACCTGTCCCAAAGGTCATTTTAATTGCATGAAACAGCAGGATTTACCGGAGATTGTTAGGCAAGTAGGGGAGATGTGGGAAAGTGAATAAAGGATTTATTAAAGTTGATCATTGGTAACAATGAAGTATTTGATCTATTTTTTTGTTGCGATTTTTGGTTTATGTACCTGTAAACCAGACAGCCCAATATTGACCACGCGAAACACTAATTTACCAGAAGCTTCACTGGGGTATCTAATCAATCATATGTATTATTCTTTGTCCTATGTGGCAAAGCACCGACAATCCGAATTCGCCTACTATTATTTAACACCTGAAAGTATTAATGGTGGCCAAAAGCGAACTGATGATTTTCGTATAGACCCAAACGTTAAGTCAAATCCTGTTTCAAGTACAGCGTATTCAGGAAGTGGGTATGACCGTGGCCATTTATGTCCTGCGGCAGATATGGCCTTAAATCTAACTGCAATGTCCGAGACGTTTTATATGTCTAATATGTCGCCAATGACTGCTTCCTTTAATCGAGGTATTTGGGCAAGTTTAGAAGATTGGGTTCGAAGTGCTGCTTTAGCTAATAAAGGTCTATACGTTGCTACAGGACCAATTCTATCTAGAACCTGTGGGACTATATCTGGTGGTATTACGGTGCCGTGTACATTTTATAAAATTGCATTCAAGGATGGTTCTAATCCAAAAATGATTGGATTTATCATGGCGAATGCCGGTTCTTCACTCGCTCTTAAATCTTTTGCCGTCTCAATCGATGAAATTGAGCGAAGTACTGGATTAGATTTCTTTCCCCAATTAGCTGATGAGATCGAAAACAAGCTAGAAGGAGCGGTTAATTTGAATGGTTGGAATTTGTAAGTAAACTGAGTCTAACGTCTAACGTCTGACGTCTAGTGTCTAACGTCTGACGTCTAGTGTCTATCGTCCAACAAAAAAGCCCGACATTGCTGTCGAGCTTTCTGAGCCTCCTGTCGGGATCGAACCAACGACCTACTGATTACAAATCAGTTGCTCTACCAGCTGAGCTAAGGAGGCGCATTTGAGAATACAAAAGTAGTATTATTCTCCTAAAACGCAAAATCGATTTCTAAAAATCTTAACTTTTTTTCAGTTTTTCCAATTCTTTTTCAGCCACCTCAATTTTCTTTTCTACGTCAGCACGTAGCTTATCACTGTTTTTCGACTTCGCAAAGAACTCTAAGTTATTGGTTAACACCGCAATATCATTTTCCAAGGTTTGAATCTTCTTGCGGTTATCTGCCGATGGAGCAGAGCCTTCGGAAGCTGAACTTGCCGACTCATTTTTCAATGATTTCAATTCAAATCCCCACGCCGCTAATTGCTCTTTCGGCTGTGTCCGCGCCAAATCAATTAACGCATTCCACGAATTCCGGAAACTCTCCTGAATCTTTTTTACATCCCTACGCGGCACAAAACCAATCGCATCCCAGTTGGCCTTGATCGTGCCCAACTTCGCTAATGAACTTGGATCGGTCAACATCGCCGCCATTTCCGTCAATATTGCCTGCTTCGCAACTAAATTTGCTTCAAACTCCTCGTCCTTTGCACCCTTAGATGCAGAACGCTTTAAGTTGAAATACGCATCGCAAGCCACTTTGAATTTAGTGTAAATACTATCTTTCTGCTTCTCCGGTACATGACCGATATCTTTCCACTTTTTCTGCAATTCAATCATCTGCTGGGTGATTTCTGCCGTATCCGTTCCCACCGCTACAATACCTTCCACTTGCTCAATTAACAATTGCTTCGCAGCCAAATTGGCCTTACGCTCCGCATCTATCTTTGAGAAAAACTCACTCTTATGCTTGAAAAACAACTTTAAATCTGCCCAAAATTGATGACTGACATCCTTGCCTCCATCGCGTGGCATACCACCCTTTAATTTACCCCACTGCTCTTGTATGGCTAAAACCGCCTTGGAAGCTTGGTTCCATTCGGTGATCGTCGCCGACTGGAATGCCGCGTACGTATGCATCAAATCCCCCAACTCCTTTTTGATCTTCAAATTCTCCTCAAATACAGCTTTATTGGCATCATTAATTTGACGCTTTTGCTCAAATAAAACATCCAAGGATTTCTTTACCCGCTGCCACATCGCTTCATTTTCCTCCCGCTGCGCTGGTCCAATATGCTTATATTCATTAAATAATTCCTCCGCTTCCTTCAATAGGGCAGGAACTTTAGTCGAAGTAGCTACAGAAGCTGCTAATTTTTCCAATTTGGCAGCAATGATTTCTTTTGCCTGTAAATTCTTCTTGCGATCTAATTCCAACAGCTCATAAAAGATGGAACGGTTTGAATAAAAACGGTCAACTAATGCATGGTAGGATTGCCAAAGTGTCTGGTTCATCGGCCCTTGCACGGAACCCAAGCCCTTCCACTCTTCTTGTATCTTTTTAAACGCCTTGAAACTCGCATTTACATGCGCCGGATCCGAATAATCATCCGCATCAACTAAAGTTCTTAATTCATTTATCAAACGCGTTTTGCCTTCTAAAGCTTTCTCTCGGGCCTTTTCCAAGGTTTGGAAAAAAGCTTGCTTCTCAGTCCGAAGACTAGCTAAAATTTGTTCTACCGCATGAATCGCCTCATCTTTGAAATCAAATCCTTCATCAGAACCTTCATTGGCCGATTTAAATGCTTCAATCGCTGCTTGCTTTTCAGCTTGCTTCAACTGGTTCCACGCCTCTTTGACCTCTTTTGTGATTTCATCTACCTTTTTATAGGTAGCCGCATGCGCATGTGCCGACGCGATTTCTTTGATTTTGCTGAAGTAGGTTAAGAAATTATCCTTCGTAGCCACCGCCAAATCAAATAGAGGATATTCCACCTCTTTTACGGGCGCAGGCGCCACTACTTCTTTCGAAATCATTTCAACTATCTCCACTGGAGCTGGTTCCTGCACTTCTTCGGAAAGTATTTCAACTGTCTCCACTGGAGCTGGTTCCTGCACTTCTTCGGAAATTATTTCAACTGTCTCCACTGGAGCTGGTTCCTGAACTTCTACGGAAAGTATTTCTTCCGTCTCTGTTGGTGCAGCCGCATCAACTTCATTCGAAAGTATTTCTGTTGGCTCCGGTGATGGTACGGGTACGTTTTCCTCTTCAGCTGGATTTTGATCAGTCGTCATGTTGTCGTTGTTTGCGTTTTTAAACTAATTTTTCAAAAATACGCTCCATCGATACCGCATAACCTAATTTTTCTTTTAGGTCCGCGATAGAAATGCGCTCTTGGGACATGGTATTGCGATCCCGCACCGTTACCGTGTGATCTTCCATCGTTTGGTAATCGACTACGACGCAATACGGCGTCCCAATTAAATCTTGACGGGTATAGCGCTTGCCAATTGCTCCACCATCGTCATAGGTTGTATTAAAGGCAAATTTTAATTGATTCGTAATTTCTTGTGCTTTCTCCGCCAATCCATCTTTCTTCACCAAAGGCAATACAGCCACTTTCGTAGGCGCCAAAGCCGGATGAATATTTAAGTAAACGCGTTGTTTCAAGCTTTCACCCTCACCCGTCGTTTCATCAGTATATGCATTGCACAAAATCGCTAAAAACAAACGGTCAGCTCCCACCGAGGTCTCAACCACGTACGGAATATAGTTCTGATTTATTTCTGGGTCAAAATATTGCTGCTTTTTCTTTGATAATTCTTGATGTGCCTTTAAATCAAAGTCGGTGCGCGAATGTATCCCCTCCATTTCCTTAAACCCAAATGGAAACTTATATTCAATATCCACCGCCGCATTGGCATAATGCGCTAATTTATCATGATCATGGAATTTCAAGGAATCAGCCGGTAAGCCGATCGCCTGGTGAAACTTCATCCGCGTTTCTTTCCATTTGTTGTACCAATCCATCTCCGTACCAGGACGTACAAAAAATTGCATTTCCATTTGTTCGAATTCACGCATACGGAAGATGAAATTTCGTGCGACAATTTCGTTACGGAAGGCTTTTCCGATTTGCGCAATACCAAAAGGTACTTTCATGCGGCCCGTTTTTTGCACATTCAAGAAATTAACAAAAATACCTTGCGCCGTTTCTGGACGTAAATAAATTAAGGATGCATCTTCAGATACGGCACCCACTTGGGTCGAAAACATCAAGTTAAACTGACGTACCTCGGTCCAATTCGCCGTGCCTGAAACTGGGCATTTAATGTTTTGATCAATGATTAACTGGCGAACAGCCTCCAAATCTCCCGCATCTAATCCTTTCGCCATCGCCTGCATTAAGGCTTTTGCCTCAACTGCTTTTCCTTCATCTTCAAGAGCTGCTGCACGTTCCTCAAGTAAGGTATCCGCACGGTAACGTTTCTTTGAATCTTTATTATCAATCATCGGGTCATTAAATGAATCCACGTGACCAGAAGCTTTCCATGTTAATGGATGCATGAAAATAGATGCGTCTAGGCCAACAACGTTGTCGTTCAACATCGTCATAGCCTTATACCAAACATTCTTTAAGTTATTCTTTAATTCTACACCATTTTGACCGTAATCGTAAACAGCTTGCAAGCCATCGTAAATTTCCGAGGACGGGAATACGAAACCGTATTCTTTGGCATGCGATATGATATCTTTTAATGCTGAGGCGGTATCCTGTTTTTTCTGCTCCATGTAATCCATTCAAATTTAGTCCGCAATTTACCGAAAAGAATGAAAGTATGCGGCTTAGCAAAGATTTTTCTTAATTTTGCCAGTTCATTTTTTTATATGCAGCAAATTCTTTGTCTTCATTTTTCTGGTTCCTCAAACGCCATTGAAAGCGTTCGGAAAATTCGCGCCATGCAAGCTGAATACCAGGATGCTGAAATACATGTCTATTGTTCCATTGAATTTCCCGAGGTATTTAGCCTTGTAATAGATCGCGCATTGATTCATACCGAGAAACCCCGTGGTATTTCGTTTGATAAAATTTATGATTTAAGTCCAGAAGCGACTACTTTTTGGACCAAATTAACGATTGGCTCCTGGCCAAAACCGTGGACCGATATAGCCTCTGTTGATTTTATCAAAAAGGTTCCTGCATTTGACCTTGCCTCTACAGGTATTACGGGAAAATACATCGTTTATGCGTTGGAAGGGGAGTTTGTCACGCAAGTATTGGACTACCCAAACATCGTTCGTCTCCTCGATAAATTAGATACGTCAATCATTTTACTTGGTAATTCGTGGGATGAAAATCTAGGATATCGATTCAATAAAATATTTCCAGAAAAAGTATACAACCTGTGTAAGGTCCACTCACACTCGGAAATGGCTGCCATCATGCGCGGTGCGGAATTCATTATTACCCACGATTCACCCATGCTCGAAATCGCGCAAATATTGGGGAAAAAGACGTTTGCTATTTTTGGGCCAACAACCTCTACTTTACCTGCAAGCGATTCGCTTACAATCTTAGAAAATAAAGGGCTGGGTTGTCGGCCATGCGCTCCGAAACTGCTAAATTATTGCCCGTTGAATCACTTTCATTGTATGAAAGACATTGACCTAAGTCCACTCATTAACGCTTCAAAAACGCTATGAAAAACGTTTCTTTTGCCTTAGTTCAGTTAAATTGCTCGACCGATGTAGCTACGAATATAGCTAAAACGGTGCAAGCAATCCGCGATGCCGCAGCTCGCGGTGCACAGGTAATTTGCTTACAAGAATTGTTCAGTTCTGTATACTTCTGCTACGAAGAAAATACGGCGTTTTTTGATTTGGCTGAAGCGATTCCAGGTCCTAGCACGGATATGTTTGGCGGATTAGCCAAGGAATTAAACGTTGTGATTATCGCTTCGTTATTTGAAAAACGGGCAGCGGGTTTATTTCATAATACGACGGCGGTGATTGATGCAGACGGTTCATACCTGGGTAAATACCGTAAAATGCACATTCCAGATGATCCAGGCTATTACGAAAAATATTACTTTACGCCAGGTGATTTAGGTTACCGGGTCTTTAATACGAAATTTGCCAAAGTCGGCGTGTTGATTTGTTGGGACCAATGGTACCCGGAAGCAGCCCGACTAACCGCCTTGCAAGGTGCGGAAGTGCTGGTATATCCAACGGCGATCGGTTGGGATTTGGAAGAAAAAAACTCCGAAATCAACCGCGAGCAATACCAAGCGTGGCAAACGATTCAGCGCTCGCATGCCATTGCAAACGGTGTTCCTGTCATCTCAGTGAACCGCGTAGGCGTTGAAAATGGGCAGCAATTTTGGGGAGGTAGTTTTGTCGCAAATTCCGGCGGTCGCATCATTTTCCAAGCGCCTCATGATGTGGAGGAAGTGGCCATTGTGGATGTGGACGTAGAGTCAAGCGAATATTACCGCAAGACTTGGCCTTTCCTGCGTGATCGCCGCATCGACTCCTACCAAGACATCACTAAACGTTTCATCGATTGAATTACATAATTAGCCTCATTCGTTTGTACGCTTTTTGGCTAATCTTCTTTTTGGTCGAACGCCTAATTTTTATCTTTAAATTTTGGGATTCCATAACTGAAAACGGTAGCACGGAAGTATTTGCAATCTTTCAGTCAGCCCTGCGGCTCGATGCCTCCATGACGGGTTATGTGCTCGTCATTCCCGCTTTGTTATGGGCAGTCGAAATTGTTACCGGAAAATCGTTTGTTTCCCCGCGATTTTTGATTGGGTACCAACGGTTTTTTATTGGTCTATTTGCACTCATCGGGGCCGTAAATTTGAATATATATCAAGAGTGGGGAGCGAAGGTCAACTATAAAGTCTTCAAAATATTTTTTAATTATCCATACGAATCGACGATCTCGAGCCTGGAAACGGGTATCGGTTTGACAGTCGGGATATTTCTTTTTCAGGTTCTGTTTTTTGGCTGGCTTCTCAGATTCTTTATTCGACCTGTCTATCAGCTACATCCTTGGTTAGTGCGGCCTATACTTAGTTTGTTGGTTTTAGGACTGACCTTTTTGAGCGTGCGGGGCGGTTGGCAATTAGCTCCCATCAGCCAAAGCATGGCGTATTTTTCTTCCAAGCCTATCTTAAACCATGCAGCAGTGAATACTTCGTGGAATTTGGCGCAGGATGTTACGAATAATTTAGCTGGAAATACGGCCGATTTTCATTATTTGCCCGAGTCTCAGGTAGATTCGATTCTGCACGTATATGATTCAGGAGATTCGTTGGCCCGAACGGAAATTCTCACCTATAAACGTCCCAATGTTGTCTTCATTATCTTGGAAAGTTTCACGGCTGATGTCGTAGAATCATTAGGGGGTGAACCGGGAATAAGTGCCGAATTAGGGCTTTTGATGCGTCAGGGTGTATCTTTTTCGAATTTATATGCGTCGGGAGATCGTACAGATAAAGGTTTAATTGCGGTGATGAGTGCATTCCCAGCGCAGGCAATAAAAAGCATTATTTCCGAGACGGATAAGCAAGAAAAATTACCCTCGGTCGCTCAGGTTTTTAAAGAACAAGGCTATCAAACAGCGTTCATGTATGGGGGTGAAAGTGAGTTTTTTGGGTTTAAGCCCTATGTGCTGAGCCATGGTTTTGATCATTCCACCGACAAGCATGCGTTCGCGCCCGAGGATCAAAATTCAAAATGGGGTGCCCATGACGGTGTCGTATTTAAGCGATTTAAAAAACAGTTGGGTCAGTTGAGCCAACCGTTTTTTGCGACCATGCTCACGCTTTCGAATCATGAGCCCTTTGAATTTCCGGAGACTCCACGCTTTCCTGGGTCCGATTTGCCGAATCGTTTTCGGAGCACGGCCTTTTATACGGATAAATCCTTGGGTGCTTTTATCCGTTCTGCACGCAAAGAGTCTTGGTTTAAAAATACCTTGTTTGTCATTGTGGCTGATCATGGTCACCGCTTGCCAAAAGAAAAAAATGCGATTTCAGAATCGCAACGCTTTCATATTCCGCTAGTACTTTTTGGTGATGTCATCAAGCCTGAATTTCGTGGAAAACAGGTATCGGTGTTTGGTAGCCAAACGGATATCGCCAAAACTGTGTTAGGCCAAATGGGCTTGGATGGCAGTCGGTTTGCGTTTAGTCAAGATTTATTTGCCACCCATCCAGAGCGGGGATATGCATTCTTTGACTGGGATAATGGCTTTGGAGTGATTAGTAAACAAGGGTTTACCAGTTATGATAATGTGGGAAAGCGCCTGATCAAGCAGGAGGGAAGTAAAAATTTATTACCCTTTGGTCAAGCGTACATGCAAAAAGTATTTGCTACCTACCTGAGTTATTAAGCGAGTATGCTAAAATCTTGAATCGCGATTGTCTTCTGAGTTTGAAACCCTTCGCCGTAGGTCACCCCAATCTTGTGCCCCATTTCGCGGGCACGTGCTTCGATGAAGTGTAAGAATTCTGGACTCGAAATATAGGAAGCTGGTTCGTTTGAATTAGGATCAAAAAACTGGCTACGAAACGCACGAATTGCGGCTTCTTTCATTGCCCAATGTTCTGTAATGTCAACCACAAAATCAGGCTCCAAGTATCTGTCCTGGATGTAATGAAAGACTTGTTTGGGACGCCATTCCGTTTGTTTTTCGCCATTGCGTGATGTTTCAATCTTGCGCAAGCCACTCAAAAAACAGGCATCTATGGCCAATTGTGCACCTTTTCCGTGGTCAGGGTGCCTATCTTCCAACGCATTAGCTAATACAATTTCTGGCTGATATGCCCGTATCACTTCAATTAACCTCAATTGGCTCGCCTGATCATTCACAAAAAAACCATCCGCCAAACCTATATTCTCACGTACCTGAATGCCTAATATTTCCGTTGCCGCCGCAGATTCTGCTAAGCGAATTTCCGGTGTTCCCCGTGTCCCTAATTCACCACGTGTAAAATCAACGATGCCAACTTTCTTACCCAGTGCTAATTGCTTACGAATCGTTCCTGAGCAAGCTAATTCAGCATCATCTGGATGCGTGGCCATCACTAATATGTCAAGTTTCATCAGATTGTACAGATTTAGTGAATACGAAGTCGTCTGCCAGCACGAATGGTAGAGGATAGTCGTAAGCCGTTTAATTTGGCTAGTTTATTAACAGATATTCCTGCACGTTGAGCAATCGTATACAATGAATCTCCTGGTCGAATTTTCACCCAAGCTTTGCGACGGGTTTTGATTTTGTCACCCACGCTTCCATATTCATTACGAAGGGAAAGTGCACGGGCATTAAATGTTTGGGCTGTGATTAATAAATGGTCCGACAAGGGTTCGCCCGTTCCAAAATTATAAACTTGATTTGGGTTAAAGGGGTTTCCCTCATACCGTGTTTCAAAGTGCAAGTGTGAACCTGTACTCCGACCCGTATTTCCACCTAGACCAATTTCATCTCCCGCCTTAACGAAAGTTCCTGGTTCTAGATTTTGCTTGGACAGGTGTCCATAAAGTGTTTCTAATCCATTATAGTGACGAACCACCATAAATTTACCGTACCCACCCCAGTCCACACTAGACACGCGAACAATTCCATCAAAAGCCGTATAAACCGGATAACCCGTCTCTAAATCTAAATCCACTCCGGCATGTAAACGGCCCCAACGCGGTCCAAAAGGACTTGTTTGTTTCACAGTGGCTAACGGCGGAGACCAGTTACGGCCAGCTGGTAAATTGTATAATTCTAAATCTACAGGCTCATCGAAATCCTTTGCATTGATATCGTATGGATCAATACTTTTGGTATCCCAAATCGAATAATAGGATGCCACCGATACGAAATCTTCCGATCCCACCGGTGCATTTTCTTCCTCGATTTCCACGACCAACGCCTCCCCTTCATCAATCGATGTGGTATCGAAATTGCTGATTGTCGGATTAAGGATTTTCAAAGGTTCATATTTACGCTCCTGCATCTCAGATCCCTGAATAGCCGTCGCTGTACTCTCACTCTCCGTGCGGAAAGTCAGTGGAGGTAGTTCGTCTAAATCGTTCTTTTTAGCGGAATTGTTTTGATACAAATTGGCATTCGACTTGAAATCAATCTTCGTATTCTTCTTAAATAACTTTTTTTCTTGGGCATACGCGCTCAATGTCACAAAGACAAGCACTAATCCCCAAACTAGTTTTTTGATACTCATGAAATCGTATTAATGTAAATTGCTAGCGGCCAACCATCTTTCCGCGTCCAAAGCGGCCATACAGCCACTTCCTGCTGCCGTTACGGCTTGTCGGTACATCGAATCCTGCACATCCCCACACGCGAAAACGCCTGGGATATTTGTCTTACTTGTACCTTTTTCTGTGATTAGGTATTCTTGAGCATCCATGTCCAATTGGCCCTTAAAGATGCTGGTATTCGGTTGGTGACCAATCGCCACAAAGAAACCAGTTAACGCAATTTCCTCAGTCGCTTGGCTTACATTATTTTTAATGCGAATGCCCGTCACGCCATTGGCATCACCTAAAATTTCTTCTGTTTCTGAATTCCAATGAATCGTGATTTTCGGATTCTTTTTTACACGCTCCTGCATAATCAGGGATGCACGCATTTGGTCCCGACGAACAATCAGGTGAACTTGGGTACATAAATTAGCTAGGTAACTTGCTTCTTCAGCGGCGGTGTCTCCGGCGCCAACAACCGCAACGGTTTGATTCCGGTAGAAAAATCCATCACAAACAGCGCAAGCCGAAACGCCTAAACCATTGTAGGTTGTTTCGCCTTCGAGTCCCAACCATTTGGCAGAAGCTCCTGTTGCGATAATAACTGAATCAGCTAAAATTTCAGTGGTTTCATCGATCCACACTTTCTTTGGCTGGCTTGAAAAATCAACTTTCGTCGCCATACCATAACGTACATCCGTTCCAAAACGCTTCGCTTGAGTCTCTAAATCAACCATCATGGTTGGCCCATCTACACCTTGCGGATAGCCTGGAAAATTGTCAACTTCCGTTGTCGTCGTTAACTGACCACCTGGCTGTCCTCCCATGTACATAACCGGATTTAATCCAGCACGTGACGCGTAAATTGCGGCCGTATATCCCGCAGGTCCAGAACCAATAATTAAGCATTTAATAGAAGAAGCCATAGTTGGAAAAAAAATGTTGAAATGAGCCAACAAAATTCGGCAAATAAGTGCAGAATGCCAAACGATGAAAATTTCAGTTTAGTTCATTACATTTGTTACAACCTCTTTACCAACGAATGAAATCAAAGAATATTACACACAATCTTACCTTTTGGGTGCTTTTGTCAATCTTGATTGGCGTGCTTGTCGGCCATTTTGCACCTTCACTAGCTTTATACCCTGTTTTTGAAAGCAAAATAAGCTATAGCTTGTTGGGTGCTGACTTAGCTTTTGGCCCCACGCTGAGCGAAGTTTTTAGTGGTATTTTTATCAGTCTTGTCAAATTATTTATTCATCCCATCATCTTTTTGACGATTAGTTTAGGAATCGTTAATATGGGAAATTTAAAGAAGGTCGGCCGGGTAGGTGGAAAGGCTTTATTATATTTTGAGGTAGTCACCACAGTTGCGTTGTTGATCGGTTTACTTGTTTCCAATGTGTTAACTCCAGGTGAAGGCGTTATTAGAGGTGATGTCGCAGGTGGAGATATTTCGAAATACACCTCGAAGGCCGCTTCATTTAGTTGGATCTTATTTCTAAAAGAAAATTTTACCATTCAAGTTTTAGGCTTCTCTTTGTTTTTTGGCACGTTCCTGAATTTTGTTCGCGGTAAAGCCAAAATGATTTCCGGTATGCATCAAGCGTCGGATTGGGTATTCAAAGCCTTGCATGCGATCATGTATTTAGCCCCTTTGGGAGCGTTAGGTGGCATGGCATATACGATCGGTAAATTTGGTATTCACTCGTTATTGCCCCTCGCGAAACTGATGGTTTCTGTCTATGCAACGATGGCCATTTTCATTTTTGTGGTGCTTGGTTTAATCATGCGTAACTGCGGTGAGCGCATCGGCAAATTCTTAAGCTACATCAAAGAGGAGTTATTGATCGTTTTAGGAACTTCTTCCTCGGAAGCAGCCTTACCCTCACTCATGTTGAAGTTGGAGAAAATGGGCTGTTCCAAATCCGTTGTTGGCCTCGTAGTTCCCGCAGGTTATTCATTTAATCTAGACGGCACCAGTATTTACTTGTCCATGGCCACGTTATTTCTGGCCCAAGTGTATGGAATCCAATTGAATTGGGAGCAATTGCTAACAATTATCGGGGTATTGATGGTGACGTCCAAAGGTGCCGCTGGTGTAACCGGGAGTGGATTTGTCGTTTTAGCATCTACGCTAACGGCATTACAGGTTATCCCTTTGGAAGGTTTGGCATTGCTCTTAGGCGTAGATCGCTTTATGTCGGAGGCGCGTGCTATCACCAATTTTATTGGCAATGGCGTGGCAACCGTTTGGTTAGCGAAGCATGAAGGAGAATTTAATCCTCCGGTTACGGATTAGCCCGCATCCAATCTGCACGTAGTTTTAATTGTTCAGGTGTCGGGTAAAGTAAAGGGCGAATTGCCGACTTGCTTACCTGTGAAATAGGAGTAAAAGGCGCCTTTAGCGTGACAGAGGTGTATCCCCCCGTGTCGTTGGGACGCGCCACCTCCAATGTAAACATGTCGCCAGGCTGAATGATTTGTAAAATCTTCTTCATGTTTTTGCCGAAATTCTCCATGTCGATCGGTAAGCCATTTAGGCTAATAAACTCATCTTTGACTTGTAAGCCTAGCGCTTCTCCCTGCGCATTGATCGCGGATTTACTTTCCACATACGCGCGTTTTGTTTCCATCTTGATGGCTAAGCCCTGCGGATCAAAACCAGGGGATTTGATTTCTTCTTTTTGTGTGGTGTCCCACGTATAGCCGATATGCTGCAACCATGCGTCGATCGGCAAGGCTTCATTACCCGCTACATATTGTTTAAAGAAATCACGTAAAGCAGGCATTTTTGTCATGCGCACCAAAGCCTCAAATAATTCATCATCCTTGAATGATTTATTCGGTCCGTACGTCTTAGCCAGTTCGGTCATCATTTGTTGCGTTCCATAGGCCCCATTTGATTGTTGGCGCAAGAACAAATCCAATCCCCAGCCAATCAACGCGCCTTTTTGGTACACATTCCCATATTGTTCTTTGTGCTTCCCTAAGACTTGTTGGCTCATCACCGTAAACGGGACCTTCGCATCATATTGCATATCCATTGTTTCTTTTTTCTCTTGAATGGTCTTAAAGAAATCATTCCACGTGGTCAGCTCATATTTTGCCTGCATGTGGTGTGCCGCATATTCCGTCAACCCTTCGTATAGCCATAGGTGCTGGGACATCTTAGGTTCATTAAAATCAAAGGATCCGATTTCCTCTGAGTGAATCGATAGAGGCGTTACAATATGAAAAAACTCGTGTGCGCAGACATCACGGATGGTTTGGCTGAGTTGATCTGAATTTCCTTCGGGTAGGTAATAGAACGAGGATTGCGCATGTTCGAGCGCGCCGTAGCTTCCGCCTTTCAGGTTGTCTGAGAGCACTACTAAAAAAGCATACCGCTTCACTGGTAATTTTCCGCCCAGGTATTTCCGTTGGGCATCTAGCAGTGGTTCAACTTTCGCAGCGACTTGTTTGGCGCTCAATGTATTATTCGGGGAATACAGGGAGATGATAATTTCTGTTTCGCCCATCATGATTTTGGCGGTATCCGCTGGAGAATACATGATTGGGGAATCCACTAATTCTTGGTAGGATGCTGCCAAATAAGTATCCACATCACCTTGGGTGGTATTCTTCAGGGAGCTGACGCCCACTAAATGGCTCGGTTTTTCTATTTGTAATTTAATGCGTTGTTTTTCCTGACCGCTCACATAGCCTAAAATGGTATGTGTATTCAACGCAAACAAGGTGTCTTTTTGGAAATTACTACCCGCTGGTTCGAAGATATATTCGCCTTTCACTTCGGGACTATCCCAGGTATCATTCGCCTCATAACGTACATAGGCTAATTTAGTCGCATCTGAAATCTGGTATTGATTGACATTTTTCTTGGTTACCGCAAGTGATTTTCCTTGTTGGTCGAATGCCTGAAAATTGACAATATAACGTCCATAGTCATAATTGGCATATGTTCCCGGCACAATCTTTGGGAAATTAAACTGAATGCTTTTTTGTTTTTGTGGCGGGAAATTCATTTGAATTTTCAACCGGTCTTCAGTTACGTCTTTTAGATTGATTTGAACGTTGAAACCTTGACCAAAAACGGTGGTTCCCATGCAAATAAGGCAAGCAAGTAGGAATTTCTGCATATTAATTTTTATAATTGATCGCGGTCTGTGGATCGATTTTTGTAATAAAGTGTGTCGGAATGTAAATGATGATACTAACTAATGCACAGGTGCTCAAGTTAACCCAAACCCACGTCAACCAGTCCCAATAAATCGGTACTGCATTCATGTAATAATTTAGTGGGTCAAGCGGAATGAGGTGGTAGGTGGCTTGGAGCCAACAAAACCCCATGGCGAGGATATTGCCTATCAGCAATCCTCTCAACAGAATAAAGACACCGTTCCACCAGAAAATACTGCGAATCTGTGACGCTGAACTGCCGAGAGCCTTCAGTAAACCAACCATAGGAATACGTTCCATGATTAACACCCATAAGGTGGCAATAAGGTTGAAGCAAGCGACAATGAGCAATAGCGAGATGAAAATGACAATGTTGCGATCGAGCATTTGCATCCAATCAAATAAGGCTGGGAAAAGTTCTACTTTGGTTTCTAGTTTCCATGTAGGATCGAGTGTTTTTGTCAACCGGTTCGCGGCGATGTTTAGGTCTACCGGTTGCTTCAAATATATTTCATAAGTTCCGATTGAATCAGCAGTATACCCATTCATTTTTTGTACCCAATCACGATCAGCTAGTACAAAAAGCTTATCTAATTCCTCTAGTCCAGTTTCATATATCCCTTGCACCTGTACTTTTCTAGGTCTGTTCGGCTGGCTCAGGAAATATAGAATCAGCGATCCATTTACCCGCACTTTTAATTGTTGGGCTAATTCCTGACTCAATATGACGCTTTGGCCCTTTTTCATTTGCCCGCTTCCGGCAATGATATTTTGATTTACTTGTGCCAAAGGCATATCTGCACCGATTCCTTTAATCACGACACCCGCGAGTCCTTTTTCGCCCACGAGGATACCTGGTTTTTGGACGTGCGCTTGGAGATGGTTGACGTACGGATGGTTGCGGATTGTTTTTTCCCAGGCTTCATTGCGTTGCATGGGTGATTCAGAGAGGGAATGATTGCCGGAAATTTGGCTAATGCGCAGGTCGCCAGAGAAATTCGTAATCTTTTGTATGATGGCATTTTTAAAGCCAAAAAGGATAGAAAAGGCCACTAAAATAATGCAAGTTCCCAAGGCAATGGTGCCAATGCCCACATACGTAACCGTCTTAGAGAATGAAGTCTCGTGGGTATTTCGAATGCGACGGGCAACGAATAGAGGGAAATTCACGGTTATTATTTTTATAAAAATTATCGGATATTTGAACCTTCTAATCCGAAGCGCAAAGAAAATGGGAATGGCTCGAAACTACAAGTTAATAGCAGTATTGTTTTTGATGGCAATGCAAGGGATTTTTGCACAAGCGATTCCTGGAGCGTTTCAAACAAATCGTTATTTTTCATTACTTAAAGGGAAGTCGGTGGGCCTCGTGGTCAATCATACTTCGGTGATTGGGTCGACGCATTTGGCCGACAGCCTTTTGCGGGCGGGTATTACCGTCAAGCGTGTCTTCGCACCCGAGCACGGATTTCGGGGAACAGCGGATGCTGGTGCGCATATTGATAATGAGGTCGATCGCCAAACAGGCTTACCCTTGATTTCCTTATATGGCAAGCATAAAAAGCCTACTCCAGAAGATTTGCAGGGTTTGGATGTCGTAGTTTTTGATATTCAAGATGTAGGTGCTCGGTTCTACACGTATAGCTCAACTTTGTTTTATGTGATGGAGGCTTGCGCGGAGAATAAGGTAAAATTATTGATTTTAGATCGAGCAAATCCAAATGGTCATTATGTGGATGGTCCGGTGTTAGATCGCAAATTTGCTTCGTTTGTGGGATTAAATCCAATTCCCGTGGTACATGGTTTAACGATGGGGGAGTTTGCGGGGATGATTAATGGAGAGGGTTGGCTGGCCAACGGCCTCACTTGTGATGTCCAAGTTATTGCTTGTCGGTCTTACAAACATCGGAATGCAGTTCCGCTTACGATTGCACCATCTCCAAATTTGCCGAATGATCAGTCTATCGGTTTATATCCTTCACTTTGTTTGTTGGAGCCCACCATTGTCAGTGTGGGTCGTGGCACCCTAACGCAATTTCAAGTACTAGGGACACCCAATCCGGCGGCAGGCTCGTATACGTTTACACCAGTTCCTACGCCTGGCGCTATGGATCCTCCTTTGAAGGATCAATTGTGTTATGGCCTTGATTTACGCGGGGTTACTACCAGGGAACTTGGTTTCTCATTGAAATACTTGATCCATTTCTTTCAAGCGACAGGTAGTAAGGAATCTTTTTTTACTTCGGCATCATTCTTTGATAAATTGGCAGGAACGGATTCGATACGTTTACAGATGCTGGCTGGCAAATCAGAATCTGAGATTCGGGCCTCGTGGCAACCGGCATTGGAGGCCTACAAAAAAATGCGTAAACGCTATTTAATTTATCGCAATTGATAGCCTGTTTATCCTCATAAATTGCGACCTTTGCCGTTTATTTTTAAGCAAAAAGCTTTATGGCGGAAAAAATTATCATTCTTGACTTTGGTTCTCAGGTGACGCAATTGATTGCGCGTCGTATCCGTGAGACTCAAGTATATTGCGAAATTCATCCATTTAATCACATTCCTGAGTTAGACGATTCTGTCAAAGGCATCATCTTATCGGGTAGTCCATGTTCGGTCCGTGAGGCGGATTCTCCACGGGTGAATTTAGAGCAATTTGGTAATCGGCCTATTTTAGGCATTTGCTATGGTGCGCAGTTGCTTGCTTATTTGGGTGGTGGTTCTGTGGAGGCATCTGATCACCGAGAGTATGGTCGGGCGCACATGACAACGGTAAAATCGAGTCCTTTGTTGGCAGGTTTATCTTCAAATTCACAAGTTTGGATGTCGCATGGTGATACGATTATGGAATTGCCAGCGCAATATGAGGTGATTGGTTCGACGGAGTCGGTACGGGTGGCGGCGTTCGCACATGTGGATAAGCCGATTTATGCAATTCAATTCCATCCAGAAGTAACACATTCCTTAGAGGGTGGTGCGTTGATCAAAAACTTTGTGGTGAATATTTGTAGATGTGCGCAAACATGGACGTCGGATTCCTTTGTGGATCGTACGGTGGCGGAATTGAAAGCGAAATTAGGAAACGATAAAGTGGTGTTGGGCCTTTCAGGTGGGGTAGATAGTTCAGTGGCGGCGGTGTTATTGCATCGGGCGATTGGCACGAATTTATATTGCATTTTCGTCGATAATGGCTTGTTGCGCAAGGATGAATTTGAGCAAGTATTAGAATCATATACGGAGCTAGGTTTAAATGTCAAAGGCGTCAATAGTAAGCAATTATTTTACGATGCGTTGAAGGGATTGAAGGATCCGGAAGATAAGCGGAAGGCGATTGGTAAAACATTTATTGAGGTTTTTGATCACGAGGCGCATTTAATTGAGGGTGTGGCTTGGTTAGGTCAGGGTACGATTTACCCCGATAAAATTGAGTCGGTGTCATTAAAAGGCCCAAGTGCGACCATCAAATCGCACCATAACGTAGGCGGCTTGCCAGACTTCATCAAATTGAAGGTGGTGGAGCCATTAGAAGCCTTGTTTAAAGATGAGGTACGTTTGGTCGGTAAGACTTTGGGTGTCCCTAAAGATATCTTAGGACGTCATCCATTCCCGGGTCCGGGGTTGGGTATTCGTATATTGGGTGATATTACGCCAGAGAAAGTGGAGATCTTGCAAAAAGTGGATGCCATCTTTATCAATGGCTTGAAGGAAGATGGTTTATATGATCAGGTTTGGCAGGCAGGAGCGATTCTTTTGCCTATTCAATCGGTCGGTGTTATGGGTGATGAGCGTACGTATGAGCAGGTAGTTGCCCTTCGTGCTGTGAGTAGTGTGGATGGGATGACTGCCGACTGGTGTCATCTGCCTTATGAGTTCTTAGGACGTATTTCCAATGAAATTATCAATAAGGTCAAAGGTGTAAATCGCGTGGTGTACGATATTTCTTCGAAACCACCAGCGACCATTGAGTGGGAGTAAGTTAAAATAGACGTTAGACGCTGGACGTCAGACCTAGGAATAATTAATTGAGACGCGAAATAGCATCTTTTTTATTTCACTGATTTTTAATGTCCTTCTTCTAACGTCCAGCGTCTAACGTCCAGCGTCTAAAGTCTAACGTCTAGCGTCTAACGTCTAGTATATATGCTAGCCAAATAGATGACCGTCTCCGTCGCTTTTTGCATATCCTGCACGGAAACCCATTCTTGCTTACTGTGGAAGGCATGTTCGCCGGCAAAGATATTCGGGCAGGGGAGTCCCATAAATGTCAAACGCGAACCATCAGTACCTCCGCGGATGGAACAGGTTTCAGGTTTCAATCCCGCTAATTTCATCGCTTCCATCGCATATTCCATGCACTGCGGATGATCTTTTAAGATTTCATACATATTGCGGTATTGTTCATTTTGCTCGAAAGTAGCTGATGAATTTGGGTAGTTTGCTAAGACCTTTTGGCTGATAGATTGAATCAATTCCCCATATTCGGCCAATTTAGCTGTGTTAAAATCCCGTAAAATAAAATCAATCCGCGCTTCTTCCACAGATCCTTTTATATCCGTCGGGTGAATAAATCCTTGTTTGCCTTCTGTCGTCTCTGGATTCAATGTGTCTTTCGGTAAAGCAGTGATAATTTCTGCGGCAATTTTCAAGGCACTTTCCATGCGGCCTTTGGCAAAACCAGGATGTTGTGAGATGCCTTTAATGTAGACGCTAAATCCATCGGCTGAAAAAGTCTCATTTTCCAAGTGACCACGCTTTTCCCCGTCTAAAGTATACCCGTAGGTGGCATTGATTTTGGACAGGTCGATGTGGTCTGTGCCGCGGCCTACCTCCTCATCGGGGGTAAATACGATTGAAATGGGTCCGTGGGGAACTTCTGGGTGGGCTACCCAAAAAGTAATGGCATCCATAATTTCAGCTACTCCTGCTTTATTATCTGCTCCCAAAAGTGTGTTACCGCTTGCTGTAATGATATCATTTCCATATTGTTCCACTAAATCGGGATGCTCGGAAGCCCGAATAATAACGCTGATGTCATCGGGTAACACGAGATCCTGTCCTTGGTAGTTGGCGTGCACAATCGGTTTCACATCTGCCCCCGAACAATCTGGCGAGGTATCCATGTGCGCACAAAAACAAATTGTTGGTGTTTCATGCGAGACATTGCCAGGTAAAAACGTGTAGACATATCCGTATTGGTCAAGTTCAGTATTTGCCAGTCCTAATTCCTTAAGTTCATCCACTAAAATCGCTCCTAAATTCTTCTGTTTTTCGGTCGAAGGGCTATGAGGAGAGCGCGGATCTGATTGCGTATCAATTTGTACATAGCGAAGAAATCGTTCGGCCGATGTAAAGGTATATTTTTTAAATAAATCGGATATGTTAATCATATGATTCATTTTTTTGAAATATTAGAAGAATAAATTGTGTTTAAAGAATTAAATTAAATTGGATAAATAAAGGTAATCAACCTTTCAAATTAACGTATTATATTAGTGCTTTGATTTTTTAAGTTAAACCTAAGTTGTTACTTTGGTTGTATTATTTTCGTCCTTATTTTTATGATTATGTCACAAAATGCAGTAATCCAGTTGGATGGTAAAAGTTTTGAATTTCCTATTTTGGAAGGAACTGAACACGAAAAAGCTATCGATATTGCTAAATTACGGGATTTGACCGGTTATGTAACTTACGACCCAGGCTATAAAAACACGGGTGTAACCAAGAGCGCTATTACATTTTTAGACGGCGAAGAAGGAATTCTTAGACATTGTGGGTATAGCATTGAGGAATTAGCAGATCAAGCAAGTTTCCTTGAGGTTTCTTATTTATTGTTATACGGGGAATTACCCACACAAATACAATTAGATGCATTTGAGCAATCAATCAAGAAATATTCAGTTTGCAATGAATCATTATTGAAAATTGCGGAGGCGATACCTTTATCAACCCACCCAATGAGTGAATTATCCGCTTTAGTTGGTTTAATGGAAGGACAGTTTGGTACTGATGTAGAAGAGGAAAATATACTTCGTCTATTAGCTGCATTGCCTATTTTTGCCGCTTGGAATTACAAGAAATCAATTGGAGAAGCGATTGTTGATCCAGATCAATCGTTAGACTATTGTTCAAATTTCTTGAAAATGATGTTTGGAAAAAAAGGTGAAGCGTATCAAGTTGACCCCATTGTTTCAAAAGCTCTCAATAAGTTATTGATTTTACATGCAGATCATGAGCAAAATTGCTCCACATCTACTGTTCGCATGATTGGTTCTTCGCATGCCAGTGTATTTTCTTCCATTTCAGGAGGTATTCAAGCTTTATATGGACCGTTGCACGGCGGGGCTAATCAAGCGGTAATCGAAATGTTGGAAGAAATTAAGCAAGCCGGTGGCGATACACAACATTTTGTTGAAAAAGCAAAAGACAAAAATTCAGGATTTCGTTTAATGGGTTTTGGTCATCGCGTGTACAAAAATTTTGATCCTCGTGCGCGTATAATTAAGGTGGCGGCCGATGATGTTTTGACTGCTTTAGGCGTTAAAGATCCTGTTTTGAAAATTGCGAAAGAATTAGAGTCTGCTGCTCTCGATGATGAGTATTTTGTATCTCGAAAGTTGTATCCCAATGTAGACTTTTACTCAGGGATAATTTATCGTGCTTTGCACATACCTACTAATATGTTTACGATCATTTTTGCGATTGGACGTTTACCGGGTTGGATAACACAGCATACAGAAATGATAACAAATAAAGAGCCGATTGGCCGACCAAGACAAATTTATGTAGGAGCAACTCCACGTGCATTTGTCCCGATGTCACAACGCTAATTCGTTCTTAAATAATTTTAAAAAGGCCCCTGCTTGTAGGGGCCTTTTTGTTTTATCCCCCAATTCCCAGTAATTTTACACCCTATGATTCAAAAAAATAGGTTCATTTTCAGTACATTATGCTTGTTGGCCTCCTTCATGGGCAACGCACAAATCCAAAAAGGCTTAGGTACTTTTTACCACATCAGACATTGGGGAGGACGCACGTACTCAGGAGAAAAATATCATCCTTACGTTTATTCAGCTGCACATAAATCCTATCCAATGGGATCTTGGGTAGAAGTAACTTTAATTAAAACAGGAAAAAAAGTAGTTGTGCGCGTGAATGACCGCGGTCCATTTATACGTGGTGGTGTGATCGATGTGTCTAAATGTGCTGCTCAAGATTTGGGTTTGGTACCTCTCGGTATTTCTAAAGTTGAATTGAGACTTTTGGCCCCCGAAGAAATAACGGATTCATTGAAATTTGTTTGGGCCCAACGTGATTCAGTTGGCCGAGCGGAACATCCAATCGCTCCCAAAAAGAAGAAATCTTCGCGTAAAAAGCGCAAAAAGAAAAATGTGCGTCGTTAATTCAAACGTAGCCGGATTTCAATTCGGCGGTTCATTTGTCGGTTTAGTTTTTCCTTCGGAGCCGTATTCCCCATTCCTTGGGTTTGAATTCGATCAGATGCGATACCCAATTTCATCAAATGCATTTTGACAGCTAAGGCCCGTTTTTCAGATAAAATTTGATTACTTGATGCATTTCCAATGTCATCCGTATGGCCTTGTATCTCAATAGATTGTATCGGATTTTCCTGTAGGTAGGTCGCTAATTTGGCTAAACAATCAGGAATGGGTTCGGTTAAATTCCAAGCGTTATTCGCAAACTGAATAACCTCAAAATTAAGCGAGTCAAATTCAATCCGTTTAACTTTTGCTTTAAGCCAAGTTTCAGGCTTAATCCACACGCGTGCAATATCTAATTCACGTTCCGTTACTGATGACTTACGCGAAATGAAATAGGAATCTACTTCGGGACCTATACTTATTCCTGCATCATGACTCGATGTATTTAACACGTGTAGAGCTTCGGGGTGTTCGTCTGAACGGAGTGGATATCTCGTTTGGTAATAATCAAGACCACCTTTCCCACCTGATTTACTACTTGAAAATAGGAAGACAGATTGATCGGCCAAAATATAGGGGCCTTGTTCATCTTCGTTTGAGTTTATGAGATTACCTATATTTTTTGGGGTATTCCAGCGTCCTTGGTCATCTTTTTCACTTACCCAAATATCCCGCTTCCCGAATCCACCCACTCTATCTGATGAAAAATAAAGTTTTGTTCCATCTGGACTTATATGTGGCTGCCCTTCCCATTCATGCGAGTTGATTAAAAAACCCAGGTTTTTTGGCTTTGACCAGGCTTCTCCACTCCATTGACTTTCATACAAATCACAACCACCAAAACTATTGGGGTATTCGCAGGCTGAAAAATAAAGTGATTTGCCATCCCGACTAACACTCGGTGTTCCCTCATTATTCTCTCGATTAATACTGCTGAGAGGTACTGGGGCTTCAAAATGCTGCCCATTCCAGTGGGCTACAAATAGCTCTTCATCTGATTTAGCCGCTTTGCGAATGGTCATGTAGAGGTTTTGACTGGCTACATTAAAATGCGGAAAGTATTGGGTGCGCTGTAAATTTAGTTCCGTAATAGGCGAGGGGAGGCTGTCCATCGGCATGCAAAAAGCGACAAAGGGGATGAGCCAGGCCAACATACCTTATGGGATTTGTAGGAACTTATGGGTTTGAACCGATATGCGCCATTGGGGATTTGATTTGACAAAATCGACAATCAATGGATTGATTATTTCTTGTTTAGACCACTCGGGTTGTAAATATAAGGCTGCCTCTGATGGAATCTTATCTGCCCAAGCTGCTGCCCAAGCCATATCTGAGGGATGAAAAATCACCACTTTTAATTCATGTACTAGATCAAGAATGGCAGGATTGGGCTCCTTGAATTTTTTGGGCGAAAAACAAATCCAATCCCAAGTGCCTGTTACTTCCTCACAGACTCCTGAAGTTTCGATATTGGTCTGAAAGCCTGCTTGCTTAAGTGCTTCAGTTAAAGGTCCTAAATCATGCATTAATGGCTCTCCGCCCGTAATTACGACGAGTCGGCCTGGAAATGCCAGTGCTTCATTGACTAATTCGCCAACTGATTTGCGGGGATGTGTGTCTACTGGCCAAGAATCTTTGACATCGCACCAGTGACAACCGACATCACAGCCACCCAAACGAATAAAATAGGCGGCATGCCCTTGATATTTTCCTTCGCCTTGAATCGTATAAAAAGATTCCATGACAGGGTATTCAAAAACATCTAATTTTGCGCCTGTTTTTATATCTTTGACTTTGGATTGCATATTGACCTGAAATTCCCAGTAAAAATACGGGTTGATTTGTAATTTAACTAATCAGGATTCGTTCAAGCGTTAGCTTAGAATTCTTTTTAACCTTTTTCATGTCAAAAGCATCTCGTACACGTCCTTATTGGAATGTTCTTTTCGTAGTCTTTACGGCTATGATGCTGAGTGCTTGTTGGTCCGCCCGCTGTCCCCGCCAAACTTGTCGGGTGCGCGTTGAACACCGGCATGGAGAAGGGTATTACCGTCCACGCGAGGCTATGTCGTGGATGTGGACGCCGCGTTACAAGCACGTCAGGGTGGGTGCTAATGGCCAGAAAGAGATTGTGACCAGAAAACCTTGGTATAAAATTTTAACACGAAAAAAGCCAGCTCCAGTAGCTGCTAAGCAACGTTAATATGTCGCACGTCAATGTAGGGGCTGCCGTTTTAAATCAGACTCCTTTAGACTGGGAAGGAAATTACCTTCGAATTAAATCAGCTTTTTCGGAAGCGGAATCAGCCGGCGTGCAGGTACTTTGTTTTCCTGAAATGTGTTTAACGGGATATGGCTGCGAGGATCAATTTTTAGCCCCCTTTACAGAAACCAAAGCGATTGAATACCTCCATAAATTAGCCTCTGAAACTACCTCCATGTTCATTTGGGTCGGTTTACCGATGCGTCACGAAGGTCATTTATTCAATGTGGCCGCGGGGATAACCGCTGGGAAAGTAGTCGCTTTGATTCCCAAACAGCATTTGGCCGACGATGGTGTTCATTATGAGCCACGTTGGTTTACCCCCTGGCCCGCAGGAAAACGCTCCCAGTGGCATGGTATCCCTTTTGGAGATTACCGCGTTCGGTTGGGCACGTGGACGATGGGTGTCGAAATATGTCAGGATGCATGGGAAGGTGATAAACGACCCGCACATGCGCTAGCTAAACGCGGTGTTTCATTGGTAGTTAATCCGACGGCTTCACATTTTTCATTTGGAAAATCGAAAGTTCGTCAAGCCCTAACTCGTGAAGGATCCCGAATTATTGATGGGGTCTATGTTTTTGCCAATTTATTGGGAAATGAATCAGGTCGTGTGATTTTTGATGGCGATGCCTATGTGGCAAAGCAAGGCGAAATCATCTGTCAAACCAAACGTTTTTCCCTGAACGATCATCAACTGATTTACGCCTCTGTGGAATTAAAATCGGTCAATGATGCTAGTGACGATATTATTTCATTGCCTGCTATAGGAGAGACTCAGGTTGTTTCGCAGCGTTTTATAGCGGCCAACTGGGAGTCTTCGGAGTACATAAAGGAAGAAGAATTTGCGCGGACAGTTTCGTTGGGTTTGTGGGATTATGTACGTAAATCAAATTCGTTTGGTTTTGTGATTTCACTTTCAGGAGGTGCGGATTCATCTGCAATTGCTTCATTATGTTATTTAGCATCTCATTTAGCCGAGCAGCAGCTTGGTTGGGAAGGGATGAAAAAGCGTTTGGCATATATCCCATGGATGGATTCAATGCCAAATTCAAAAGCATTTGTCAAACGTTTCATTCGTACCTTATATCAAGGGACGGTCAATTCTTCCAGTGAAACGCGTGCCTCAGCTCAAACGTTGGCTAATTGCATTGGTTCGGATCATTCCGAAATTCAGATAGATGGTTTGGTGGCGGAGTATCGCCAACTGATCGAAGGGGCGATTGGGCGTGAATTGAGCTGGGAAACGGATGACATTACCTTACAAAATGTGCAATCACGTGTTCGAGCCCCGAGCGCGTGGATGTTGGCCAATATAAATAATGCCCTCCTTTTAGCCACATCAAATCGTTCAGAAGCAAGTGTGGGTTATGCCACCATGGACGGCGATACGTCGGGTTCCATCTCGCCAATTGCCGGAATTGATAAATCATTCATTCGAATTTGGTTGAAATGGATGCAAGAAATTGGTTTAGCAGACACTTGGAAGATTCCAGGTTTATCTGGTGTGAATGCCTTAGAGCCGAGTGCGGAATTGCGGCCATTGGATTCGAAGCAAGTAGATGAAGAAGATTTGATGCCATATCCGATCCTAAATGCTTTAGAACGCTGGTCGTTTTATGAGCGTTTGTCGCCTGCTGAATGTGTTTCAAAATTAAATCAAGTATACGGTGCTCAGTTTGATGCGACCAAATTAGATGAATTTGCCCATCGATTCTTTCGTTTATGGGCACGAAATCAATGGAAAAGGGAGCGTTACGCCCCAGGTTTCCATGTGGATGATTACAGCCTTGATCCAAAATCATGGTTGCGTTTCCCGATTTTATCGGCTGGACTTGAAAAAGATTTACCTGCATGCATTTAGTAGTTGACATAGGAAATACAGACATCGTCTGTGGATTTTACACTGAAACGGAGTGGAAAGTGATTTTACGTACCTCTACGCATCAGCCTTGGAGTGCGATTCGGATGGAGCATTGGATTCAGAAGGAGCTCACTGACAAAGGTTTTCCGGAGGTCAAGGTAGCATCGATTTTGATTAGTTCGGTGGTGCCGTCGGTGTTGACGCAAATCCAAAAAGGCCTAGAGCATTGGGTAAACTATCCCGTGAAGGTGATGGGGCCTAAATTATATGCCACATTGCCTATTGAAGTGATTAGCCCAGATGAGATAGGCGCTGATTTAGTAGCGAATTCAGTCTATGCGCACGCAAATTATTCTTCCGATGTTTTAATTGTTGATTTTGGAACGGCCTTGACGTTTACCTTAGTGGATGCACTAGGAAAAATGCAAGGGGTTTCCATTGCCCCTGGATTGAAAACAGCCGTTAAATCCTTGTTTTCTGAGACAGCGCAATTGCCTGAAGTACCTTTAGAAATGCCCAATTCAGCCTTAGGTCATGATACCGTTTCTGCGATTCAATCAGGTATTTTATGGGGGTATGTAGGTATGGTTAAGGAAATGATTTCACGCGTAAAAGCTGAGCGAGGTCCGGGGTTAAAGGTCATTGCTACGGGTGGTTTATCTTCTATTTTAACTCCGTTGGAGAATTATTTCGACGAAGTAAATAAATTGATCACCTTAGAAGGTTTGCGCATTGTCGCTCAGCAATAATATGTCTACACCACGCGAAGAGGGATTTTATTTTCCAGCTGAATGGCATCCACATGTAGCTACTTGGATCACATTTCCACATAATGATCATTCTTGGCAAGGGGATAAATTAGGCCAAATGTATCCTGAGTATTTTGATTTAATCCGCGTGATTTCAACGGGTGAGTTGGTGAATATTCAGGTGAATGATTCGACTTTAGCTTCATTTATTCAAAGTCAATTGCCTGTTTATGGGATTGATCCTCAACAGATTCGATTACATATTCGTCCAACGAATGATGCGTGGTGCCGAGATCATGGACCAGCATTTTTGGTTCATCATTCAAGCGATGCTCGCATGATTATTGATTGGGAATACAATGCGTGGGGTGGAAAATATCCTCCTTACGGGGATGATAATGCCTCGCCCAAAGCCATTGCGCAAACTACAGGATTACGTTCCGTAAGTCCTGGTATTGTGATGGAGGGTGGTTCTGTTGATTTTAATGGGGCCGGAACCGTATTGACTTCTCGTTCATGTTTACTGAATCCAAACCGAAATCCGCATGTAAGTCAAGCGGAAATTGAACAATATCTTTGTGATTTTTATGGGGTCCAACAAGTCTTATGGGTTTCGGATGGAATTGTAGGGGATGATACAGATGGGCACATTGATGATACAGTTCGATTTGTGAATGCGAACACGGTGATTGCGATGGTGGAACCACGGGTGGACGACGAAAACCATGCTGTTTTGGCTCAAAACCTAGCTGAATTAAAGGAAATGCGGTTATTAAATGGCAAGCCTTTAAATATTGTTGAAATACCGATGCCAGATCCGGTGGTGATTGATGATTTTCGGGCGCCAGGTTCATATGCCAATTTCTACATTTGTAATGCGGGGGTGATTGTACCTACGTTTGATTGTCGGCAAGATACTTTTGCCTTGGAGACATTGACACAATTATTTCCAGATCGTACCGTTATTGGTCTTTCGGCTAAACATATTATTTGGGGGCAGGGTAGTTTTCATTGCTTAACTCAGCAAGAACCTCAAGCGAATGCATGCGTTTAATTCGTGTATTTTTTTCGGTCCTATTTCTTTGGTCTTGCGCCAAAAGCGTAAGTCAATTACCTGTAAACCAAGCAGTTGATGTACCAATTCAGCCTCTCGCAAAGGAAGTTAAACTTAACTTAAAATCAATTACGGCGCATGATTTACAAGAAAATATCACCTTGCGCGATGAGTTAATGGTGCAAATAGCAATAGTCAGAATTGTGGGAGAAACGGTATTTCCTGAAAGTTCAAAATTGGTTTACGTGGGTTCTGTGGCTCAGGGCCAACAAATATCTTTGGATACTGTCCAATTAAAATCAGTCGTAATTCGTCCGGGTGAGCGCGTGGGTGTTCAAGTTTCCCTCTGGGAATTAGATGATTATTCAAAAGATCAGGCGTTTGTTCACCAATTAAATCAAGTTAGTGGTTTGGTTCAAATTCCAATTACCTTACTGGAATGGAGTAGTTTTTCCAATCCCTTGAGTTGGTTTATTTGGGGTGCCCGTCTTGGATCCGTGGGATTAGATTGGTGGGCAAAACGAGATGTAAAGGATTTGTTAGGTGTTTCGGAGGTGCAATGGGATTATTCAACTATGACCAAAGGGAACTCGGTACGTTTCAAACGTGGCACTTGGAAAGGCGGTAAGCGTGGTTTTGGGGCGTATCAATATGGATTTGCGTATGAGATTCGTGTGAATGATTCGCTCCGTTAGCTCTATTTATTGGTTAAATATGCGTAATTTTGTTGCCTTGAAAATTAGTTTGTCAAGACGTGTAATAATAAATATGATTCGAGGTATTATCTTTTTTTTATTGGTTTCCTTAACTGCGGTTGGTCAGGTCGAATTCCCCATTACCTTGGGTTCGAAGAAGATTTCATCGAAATCGTTTGTGAATGATTACCGAAAGCTGCTAGAAAGCGATAGCATCAAAGCGGATAATAAACAGAAATTTTTGTCGGACTACATTGATTATCAACTTAAGTTGGTGGCCGCCGAGGAAGCAAAAATTGCCAATACACCTGGTTTTCAAGATGAGTATCAAAGTTTTCGAAAAGAATTAGCGAGTCCATATTTGATCGATAATGAGAAGACGGAAACGTTAGTTCGCGAGGCCTATACTCGTTTGAAATTCGAAAAACAGATTGCGCATATTCTGGTCAAAGTTCCTTCTAATCCATCTGCTGCAGACACGTTATTGGCTTATCAGAAAATTAACAATATTCGTACGAAGCTATTGGCTGGCGAAGCTTTTGATGCGTTAGCAAAGAAATTTTCGGAAGATGATTTGTCGGCTGTCAAGGGTGGATCACTTGGTTTTGTGACGAGTTTACAATTACAGTATGCCTTAGAAAATGCGGTTTATGGGTTGGAGGTAGACGGTGTATCGCCTATTGTTCGTACGGAAACGGGATATCATCTTGTCAAAGTAATTGCGATTCGCCCGAATCAGGGAAAAATCCGGTTGGCACATATCTTAGTTTCTATTCCTGTCAATGCGGCTACAAATTTGCAAGTTGAAGCAAAGAATCGGATTGAGCAGGTTCAGAAATATTTAGAAAAGGGGGATGATTCGTTCGAGTTAATTTGTAAGAATTATTCGGAGGATCCATATTCCAAGGGTCGAGGTGGCGAGTTGCGCCGGTGGTATTATTCGTCGGACTTGAGTGAGGAATTGCAAAATCAATTGTTTTCGATCCAGCGTCTAGGTGATGTTACGATTCCAATTCGAACAAATTTAGGTTGGCAAATTTTCAAATTATTAGACAAAAAGCCTTTATTGAGTTATGAGGAAATGGCGGAATATATTCGTCAGAAAGTCATGACAGATCCGGAGCGTATTGCGATGATTCGTCGGTCCTTTATGGCGCGTCTGCGGACGGAAAACCAGGTGGTCATTGTAGAGGCAGCGAAAAAGATAGCTTTGGAGCGTTTTGCACAGGACCGGGTAGGGGATGAATATTATTTAAAAATGCCTTTGGTGCAGATTGGGCAAAACAGTTGGACCGTTCAAGATTTTTACACATTTATCATAGCTCAACAAAAAAGAAAGTTGAAGGCTTTGGGTTATTTGCCATCTGTACCTGAGCTTGTGTATTTAGAAGAATTTGTGGATAATCACACCATGACGGTTGAGGAGCAACATTTGGAGACAAAATATCCAGCATTTCAGGAGCAAATGAAGGAATTTTATGAGGGTTCTATGTTTAGTAAAATTGTGGAGCGCGAGATTTACGAGCCATCTTTAGATTCGTTGAATCAGCAAAAATACTTTATGGTGCATGCTCCAGAATATACCTTGCCTGTACGCGCGCAGGCTAAAATAGTTAGTGCAGATACTCCAAAGACTTTAGCAGATGCTTTAGATTTAGTTAAACAGGCGCCTTATTTGATGAATAAACGATTACCAGATGTTACTTTTGGGCTCGGAAAAGTAGAGATTTCGGATGGCATGAATAAGATTCAGCAGGAGTTGTTTTTATTGTTGGCGAAGAATAGGGATTATATTGTCGAGATTTCGGGGCATCAGGATGCGAGTGAGTCAGATTCGTTATCGGATGCGCGCGTAAATGTGTTGGTTAAATACTTGATGAAAAAGGGTATTGCTTCGACTCGGATTATTGAGAAAATGGAGGGTAGTTTAAAGCCTTTATCAAAAACGGATAGGGTTAAAAATGCGCGCGTTTCGTTTCGGTTTTTTTCGCAATCAATGGAAGATGTCGTGAAGCGGTTTAATGCTGTAAAACCTATGGCATTGGTGGCCGAGGAGGGGATGTATGTGAGGGGCCAACAGCCATTATTGGATTCGATGCCGTGGGAGGTGAGTAAAAAAACGTTGGAGGTAGAAGGACGTCAGGTTTATATTGAAATTAGTCGGATAGAACCGGAACGTTTGAAGCGTTTTGACGAGTCGCGGAGTTCGGTGATTCGTGGGCTACAAGCGCAGTTAGAGCGTGATTGGTTGGCGGCTTTGAAGCAAAAATTCCCTGTTCAGCTAGATTTGGAGGAGTTGAATCGTTTGATGAATTAAGTAAAAATAAAAGATATGAAATTGAGAAATTTAGTATGTTGTTTGGGTTTATTGGCTTTAACGCAAATTTCTTTTGCGCAGGAGGTTACGGAACGGGGCCCGGTTTTGGATAAAATTATTGGCAAAGTAGACAACTACTACATTTTGCGTTCGGAGGTAGAACAGCAGTATGTGCAATATCAAACGAGTGGCCAGGCGAATACCCCCAATCGTTGTCAAATTTTAGAAGGTTTGGTTGTCAATAAATTAATGTTGGCCAAAGCTGAAATTGACTCTGTGATCGTGGATGATAAGCGAATTGAGATAGAGATGAACACGCGAATGGAGCAAATGGAGCAACAATATGGTTCGGCAAAAAATATTGTTGAGGCTTTTGGTAAGCCAATTGTAACCTTGAAGGAAGATTTACGCATCTCCTTAAAGGAGCAATTGACAGGTCGTAAAATGCAAGAAAAGATCACGGATGATGTTCGGATTACGCCGAAAGAGGTAGAGAAGTTTTTTAAGCGTATTCCTTCGGATTCGTTGCCTTATTTGCCTTCAGAGGTAGAGATTGGTCATATCGTTCGATTAGCGCAGCCAAATAAATTTCAAAAGGATGAGTTGGTGGGTAAATTATTGGATTACAAAAAGCGCGTGGAGAAAGGGGAGGCCTTCGAGGAATTGGCCAAATTATACTCGGAAGACTTAGGAAGTGGTAAGCGAGGGGGTGATTTAGGGTTTTCAAAACGTGGTCAGATGGTAGCTCCTTTTGAGGCTGCAGCCTTGAAGTTGAAACCAAATCAAATGTCGGATGTAGTAGAAAGTGAATTTGGTTTTCACTTGATTCAATTATTAGCTATTCGTGGACAGGAATATCAAGCGCGTCATATTTTATTGCGTCCTGATTATCAAAAATTAGATGTGACGGAGCCAACTCGTTTTCTAGATAGTTTGCGCATTCTGATTCAACGTGATTCTATTTCGTTTGATAAAGCGGCTCGTAGTGTGTCCGAAGATAAGTTGACACAAGACGCTGGCGGACTTTTAATTGACATGGCTTCTCGTTCGACGCGCATGCCTTTTGATGGAACGATGGAACCGGGTTTGTATTTCTCAATTGATTCAATGTCGGTGGGCACTATTTCTAAGCCAATTCCTTATCGAACAGAAGATGGCCGAAGTGCTATGCGTATTTTGTATTTCAAGGCGAAATATCCGCCGCATTTTGCCAACTTAACGGATGATTATCAAAAAATTTCTGGCATTGCGTTAACGCAAAAGAAGAATGATGTCATTGAAAAGTGGTTTGTTAAAGCCAAAGATGATGTCTTTATTTTCATCGATGACGAGTACAAGGATTGTAAGGTGCTGGAGGGGAGCGTTATAGAGAGGTAAGAGGTTAGACGTTAGACTCTGGACTTTAGACGTTAGAGTTAATTTCATATAGAAACAAACAATGACTAGCGTCTAAAGTCTAACGTCTAGAGTCTATATTGCTACTGGCGCTTTAATCCCCGGATGTGGATCGTAACCTTCCAGTGAGAAGTCTTCAAATACGAAATCAAAAATATCTTTTTTGGCTGGGTTAAGGTGCATAGTCGGCAAAGGGCGAGGGCTTCGGCTCAATTGTATTTCCACCTGTTCCATGTGATTGCTGTATAGATGTGTGTCGCCACCGGTCCAAACGAAATCGCCAAGCCCCAACTCACATACCTGAGCAACCATCATCGTCAATAATGCATATGAGGCAATGTTGAAGGGAACACCTAAGAATACATCTGCTGATCGCTGGTATAACTGACACGAAAGTTTGCCATCAGCCACATAAAACTGAAAAAAAGCATGGCACGGCATCAGCGCCATTTTAGGTAATTCGGCCACATTCCACGCACTTACGATAATGCGGCGTGAATCCGGATTCGTTTTTAGCGTGTGAATCACTTCTTTTATTTGGTCAATTACTTGGCCATCAGCGCCTTCCCAAGAGCGCCATTGCTTTCCGTAGACTGGGCCTAAATCACCATTCTCGTCTGCCCATTCATCCCAAATACGAACGCTGTGTTCTTTTAGGTAAGCAATATTTGTTTCTCCTTTTAAGAACCAAAGTAATTCGTGAATGATAGATTTTAAATGTGTTTTTTTTGTGGTGACGAGTGGGAAGCCTTCAGCCAAATTAAAGCGCATTTGGTAACCAAAAACACTGGTTGTCCCCGTTCCTGTTCGGTCGGATTTGAAGGTTCCGTTTTGTTTGATATGGGTTAATAAATCTAAATATACTTGCATTAGGCTTCGAATTTAAGTCCGTTTAAAAGTAATGAATGGGTGATGGTAGCGCTTGGTGCCAACTGCGCTGTTGCGGAGCAGTATTTATCCATGGACATTTGAATTGCTCTTTCAGCTTTATTACCATCTATGTCACCCTGCAATTCAAATTGGATATTGATTTTTCTAAATGGCATCATCTCTGTTCCTTCGATTTTCTCACGATCACCTTGTACGCGAATTTGGAAATCATCGACCACCTGACGTTGCTTTTTTAAGATCAGAATGACATCGATAGCGGTGCAACCACCTAGTCCCATCAATATAAGTTCCATGGGACGCGCACCTGCGTTATGCCCGCCAATTCCCTCCGCTGCATCGATGTGTACCGAAATGGGCGAGGAGCCTGTGGCCTCAAAGTGAAAATCTTGATCTAATCGGTTTAATAGTACTTCCATGTTATTTTATTCAGTGAATTTTATTGCTTTTTAGGAACGAATGGGATCCGTTTTATGGATTATTTGATCGCCTATTTCATGGTATTGAATATGTACGGTCGCAGCTTGTTTGGTTTGCAACCAAATAAGCACCTCTTTCAAGTTAGCGCCCCCGTGCATAGGGCCACTTTTTCTCTGAGCGGAAAGGAATAAAGGCGCAAACAGTAATAAGGCAATAAATATGCTTTTCATATTTGTTAGATTAGTATCTTTATGGCTTAAATTTTCCCTATGGCTTATTATTCAATTCAGAACATACCGTTAACAGATTTGGCCAAAGAATTTGGTACGCCATTGTACGTCTACGATGCCGACAAAATTAGGGAAAAAATCTCGGTTTTAAGAGCGGCTTTTGAGGGAATTGACTTGACGATAAAATACGCTGTTAAGGCGAACACGAATTTGTCTATTTTACGCTTGATGCGTGAAAATGGTGTTGATATGGATGTGGTTTCACCACAAGAATTGGAGATGGGATTGATTGCGGGTTATGTGGGTTCTTCGATTACATTTACGCCATCTGGGGTTCATTTTTCAGAGATTGAATATGCGGTTTCAAAGGGAGCTATTGTCAATTTGGATAATTTGTCGGTTTTAGAAAAGTTTGGTGCGATGTATGGTTCGTCTCAACCTTGTTTAATTCGCATTAAGCCACACGTTTTTGGTGGAGGAAATGAAAAGATTATGACGGCGCATCCGGAATCAAAATTTGGAATTTCAATTCATCAAAAGGCTGAGATTTTAGCGATTGTTGCGAAGTATAAGATGGAGGTGATTGGGTTGCACCAACATACCGGATCGGATATTAAGGATGGAAAAACGTTCGAGCAGGCTGCATCAGCGCTTTTTGATTTTGCGTATGACTTCAAGGATTTGCAAATAATTGATTTGGGTGGTGGATTCAAAGTTCCGTATTCACCGGAAGATCCAGGAGTGAACATGAAGGAAGTTGGTCTCATCATGAGCAATGCCTTTCGCACTTTTTGCCAAAAATACGGTCGGCAATTACGCCTTTGGGTAGAGCCAGGGAAGTTTTTAGTGAGTGAGTCAGGAACTTTTTTGACGGAAACGAATGTGGTGAAACGCGACCCAGTGAAAACGTTTATTGGAATAAACTCCGGTTTGAATCACTTGATTCGTCCGATGATGTACGGTTCGTATCACTATATTTTTAATGCATCAAACCAAGATACGTCGAAACAAGAATCATATAGGGTAACAGGTTATATTTGTGAAACGGATACCTTTTCATTTGATATCAAGGGTAAGCAAGATGAGCGCTTATTGAATGAGGTGAAAGAGGGGGATATCATCGCCATGGCTAATGCCGGTGCATATGGTTTTACGATGGCTTCGCATTACAATGCACGTTTTCTGCCTGCAGAGGTCTTAGTGGATGGCGGAGTTGCTCGTCTTGTACGCAAGCGTGAGACCTTAGCGGATTTGTTGCGTAGTCAAGAAATGTAAAATAGAAGTCAGACGCTAGACCCTAGACGTCAGACTTTAGACTTTTTATCCAAGTGACTAACGTCTAACTTCCACCGTCTTTAAATAACAATCGGCGTGAAAAACTCCTCAAACTTTGGCAATCCCCGAAGGTTTGCCAAAGGGTCTAACGTCTAACTTCCACCGTCTTTAAATAACAATCGGCGTGAAAAACGCCTCAAACTTTGGCAATCCCTAAAGGTTTGCCAAAGGGTCTAACGTCTAACGTCCAGCGTCTAATAAAGCACCCACGTATCTTTCGACCCACCACCCTGTGAAGAGTTAACCACCAGCGAATCCTTTCGTAAGGCCACACGCGTCAATCCACCCGGCATTACCTTTACCCCATCACCATAAAGGATGTAAGGCCGCAAGTCTACGTGCCGCCCTTCGGCATGATCATCGATCAAACAAGGTACGCGGGATAAGGAGATGGTCGGTTGGGCAATGTAATTTCGTGGGTTGCTCAAAATCAAGGCTTTGAATTTTTCTTGTTCTTCTCTCGTAGATTTAGGTCCAATCAACATACCATAGCCACCTGCTTCATTGGCTTCTTTGACAACCAGTTTTTCAATATTTGCCAACACATAGTTGCGGTCATCCTCTTCTGAGCAAATGTAGGTTTTGACATTTTTAATGATGGGCTCCTCGTTCAAATAGTATTTGATGATTCGCGGTACGTATGCGTAAATCACCTTATCATCAGCTACACCCGTTCCTGGGGCATTGGCAATCGCTACTTTTCCATTTTTATAGACCTCAAAAATTCCTGGAATTCCGATCATTGAATCTGGATTAAATGCCAAAGGATCTAAAAATGTATCATCGATCCGACGGTATATCACGTCCACAATCTTAAATCCTTTCGTTGTCCGCATTTTGACATAGCCCTCATGAACAACTAAATCGCGCGCATCCACTAACTCAACACCCATTTGTTGGGCCAAATACGAATGCTCAAAATAAGCCGAATTGTAAATTCCAGGCGTCAAAACCACCACCGTTGGTTCTGGTCGATCGCTGATAAACCGCAGCATCTCAAGTAATTTATGCGGATAATCCGATATCGGTCTAATCTGTGTTTTGGCAACGACCTCAGGGAAAGTTTGCTTGAGTAATTCGCGATTTTCCATCATGTAAGATACACCTGATGGACAACGCAAATTATCTTCCAAAATCATGTATTCCCCATCTGCACCACGGATTAAATCGGTTCCTGTAATATGTATGTAAATATTTTTAGCCGGTTTAATACCTATACAAGGTCTTAAAAAGTCTTTAGATGACTCGATCACCTCCGCAGGAATTATTCCATCCTTGATGATTTTTTGATCCGAATAAATATCATTTAAGAACAAATTTAATGCCGTAATACGTTGAATAAGCCCCTTTTCAATCTTTTCCCATTCCTTGGCTTCCACGATCCGCGGTATAATATCTACCGGCATAATTCGCTCCGTTCCCTCGTTTTCTGAGTAAACATTGAACGTGATCCCCATCGCCATGAGCGCTCGTTCAGCAGATTGCTGTCGTCTTGTAAATTCCTCTTGGGTTAATTGCTCTACGCGATCTTTGAAATGGGTATATCCTTCGCGGACTTGACCTTCAGGAGTGAACATTTCATCAAAAAATCCTTCCGCATCGTAGTTGTTAAATGAAAAATTCATAGGCTAAAAATCGTGCAAATGCTTGATAATGAAATAATTTAAAACTTAATTTTTGATTATCGGAATCGAATTTCTGATTTTTTAAAACTTTTCCTAAAATATACTTTTTAATAGTAGAAATTTACCATTTTCGACAGATTTTGATTGTATTTTTGCCACATGGTTTTATTGAATTTCCTTTATTTCGAGAGTCCGATTGGCATCATATGTGTTGAATATGCTGAATCTGGTCTGCATAGTGTACGCTTTGTGAGTACGAAAGGGGATAATCATACGGATGATGCAGGGATGGAAGAAATGATTCAGGCCGACTTACAATCCTATTTTCAAAATCCGGAGCACCGGTGGGAAAGCCCGATTGCTAGGTATTTAGGGACAGAGTTTCAAGAAAAAGTATGGTTAGCCTTGCGCATGATTCCGGCAGGAGAGGCGCGAAGCTATCAAGAAATTGCACAGTTAATAGGCCAACCGAACGCCGCTCAGGCAGTTGGAAGAGCAAATAGCCAAAATCCACTCTTGTTGCGTATTCCGTGTCACCGGGTCATCGGTTCCGATGGTTCCATGGTGGGTTATGCAGGGGAGTTGTGGCGAAAAGAATGGTTGTTAACTCATGAGGGTTTTGAGGGGGTAAACCAACAAATGACTTTGTTTGCTGATGGAGAATGAACAGATTATTGACGCACTAGAACTTCTCGTCAAATTATGGGATGTCCATGGACTAAATGAATTCAAGCGTAAAAACTTGAGTTTTGCAGCACGTGGGCTAGATAAATTTCCAGGTCGAATAGCCAATCTCTCAGAAGACGAATTAGTTGCGATTCCGGGCGTTGGGAAGGTGGTCAGTCAACTAGTTAGTGATATAGCACAAACGGGGACATGCCCTGATTTAGAGGCAATGATCGAACAAAGCCCTCCCGGAATTTTAGATCTCCTGAAAGTCAAAGGTATGGGGCCAAAGAAAGTTGGCCTCGTTTGGAAAGAACTCGGAATCACCGAATTAGACGATTTATTAGCCGCCTGTGAATCAGGCCAACTCGAGCAAGTAAAAGGTTTTGGGAAGTCGGTGACCGAAAATATCCGCACCTACATTCTTTTTCTACAGGAGAATCGCAAGAAATTGCGGATCAATAAAGCGGAAAAGCTCAGCGAAGATTTAATGGGTTTACTTGCACCTAAATTTAGTAAGATTGCTATTTCTGGTGAATTAGCTCGTGACTGTGAAGTTGTCAACGCATTAGTTTTTGTTGCCCAAACAGACGATATTTTTGGAAGTCAGTTTTTGATTGAATCGATCGAAGGATTTCAGACGGATCACCAACAGTCCTCTCCGTTTACCTGGCGTGGCCATTTTGCCGGCCATTTAATCCCCATCGAAATTCATTTTACGGATGCATCGCAATTTGACATGATGGTCTATCAGTGGTCGGCACACCCCGAACACCTCGGTCAAGTTAATTTTTTCAAATTGAAAAATGTGGCATCAACTGAAGAAGTATACAGCAGCCAAAACTTACCATTCATTCTTCTTGCCATGCGGGAGGGCTTGCAAGAATTTGCTTGGAGCGAAAAGTTTTCCCCGAATGATCTTATTGAAATGAGTGATTTAAAGGGATGTGTGCATAATCATTCTACGTACTCGGACGGAAAAAATAGCCTTTTAGAGATGGCTGAAGCTTGTCGGGCTATGGGATTACATTACTTCGGTATCGCGGATCATTCGCAATATGCGGCATATGCGGGTGGGTTGAAGGAGGAGGATGTACAGCGCCAACATGCCGAAATAGATGCGTTGAATTCGCAATGGGCCGATTTTAAAATTTTAAAAGGGATTGAGGCAGATATTTTACCAGATGGTAGTTTGGATTATAACCCGCGTATTTTGGCGAGTTTCGATTATGTGGTTGCCTCGGTACATGCGCAATTGGTTATGGATCAAGATCGTTCGATGGATCGTTTATTGAAAGCGATTGAAAATCCTTACACCTCGATTTTGGGTCATCCGACCGGCAGGTTATTACTAACCCGTGCCGGTTATCCCATCGATACCCTGAAAATTCTGGATGCCTGCAAAGCTAATGGTGTAAGCATTGAATTGAATGCAAGCCCCTATCGATTGGATTTAGACTGGCGTTATATCTATGCCGCGATGGACAAAGGAGTCTTTGTTTCCATTAATCCAGATGCGCATAAAATTGATGGACTGAAGGATATGGAATATGGTGTTCGCGTAGGGCGCAAAGGGGGATTGTTAAAAAGCCTAACTCTGAATGCGTTACCACTTGTCGACATTATGAAATTCTTCTCAAAGGCCTAGAAGTTTGGTTTTAATAGGTATTTGGCATAGAAATCATCAATGATTTTGACGGCTTCAGCAGGGGTGTCTACCACCGCAAAAAGTTCGAGGTCTTCGGCATGGATGTTACCGTAGCCAACCATCGTTTTTTTCATCCAGTCCAAAAGCCCGGTCCAATAGTCAGAGCCCACGAGCACTACAGGGAAACGGCCTATTTTGTGCGTTTGAATTAGAGTTAGTGATTCGAACATTTCATCGAGTGTACCAAATCCCCCTGGCATGATAATGAAACCTTGGGAGTATTTGACAAACATCACTTTGCGGACAAAGAAGAAATCGAAATTCATATTTTTATCCGCATCAATATAGGGATTAGGCGTCTGCTCAAATGGCAATTCGATGTTTAAGCCTACTGATCGACCATTTTCGCTGGATGCACCTTTGTTTCCCGCTTCCATGATTCCGGGGCCACCACCTGTAATGACACCATAGCCGTGACGGACAAGTTTGGCGGCAATTTGCTCGGCCAACTGGTAATATTTGTCTTCGGGGGAGGTTCTCGCGGAACCGAATATGGAAACGCAAGGACCGATTTTTGATAAATGATCAATTCCTTGCACAAATTCACTCATGATTTTAAAGATTCGCCAGGACTCTTCTGATTTAATTTCAGACCAGGTCTTGTCTCCAAACACCTTTTTTATTTGATCTTCTTCCTCTTGCCAATTGTCAGTCATAATTTAATCGGTTTGTTCCGTGCAAATGTAATTGATATCCCCGACCTTTGTCAAAATTTATACCCATTCATTTTATGACTTTATCTAAATCCTTTGCTGTAGGCGGTGATCATGCTGGTTTTGACTACAAAGATCAATTAATTGATTTTTTAAAAGACCAGGGTTTTGCGATTAAAGATTACGGTACTTATTCTGCGGATTCAGTGGATTACCCCGATTTTGCGCATCCTGTGGCAAATGCCGTTGAGTCAGGCGAAGTTTCTTGGGGATTATTGTTGTGCGGAAGTGCAAATGGGGTGGCGATAACGGCCAATAAACATCAGGGGATTCGTGCGGGATTAGCATGGAATACGGAAGTGGCGAAATTGGTTCGTCAGCACAATGACGCCAATGTGATCTGTTTACCTGTTCGATTTATCAGTTTAGATGAGGCGAAAGCTTGTCTTCAAACATTTATCGATACCGAATTTGAAGGAGGGCGTCACGCAGGTCGTGTCAATAAAATCGGCTGCATTTAATTCTTTCGTTTATACAAATGCTTTTGTACTTCAACGTATTTATCCTTTAAATAGGGTAGGTAAAATCGCATGCGTGGAAAATTCCCTGCTGGATCGTAAATATACGTCGGCGAATCCATCTCCAAATAACGCTGCAATTTAACGACTGTTTGGTAGGTATTCATCTCCAGAAATAAATCATTCGAAAGTTCCCAATTAACAAATGGACCTGACATTTGATTCGTTTGATATTCATCTATTTGCCCTCCCAAGACCATCAAGCGTTCATTTTTGATCGGAAGCTTACCTGCTTGTACCCGGTTATAGGAACTATTTTTCCATTCAGATTGCCAGCTGAACCATACACTTGCCACAAAGCCAATTAAAATCAGTTCTTGAATCCAATAACGTTTGAGTAGAAAGAATAAATTAAGCGTAAAATAGGCCAATGGCGGCAAGATAAATAAGAAATTATGGCTGTTATTCGCAGGCAAGGTAAATACCGCGAAAAAACTAATGATAATCCAAATGAAATTGGTTTGCTGGGCCTTTTGCCCATTCGACTTTATTTTTGGCCGTTGGATCACCGTCCATAAACCATAAAATCCCAAAATCAATGCTGGTACATAGGTAGAAGCAATGTGTTTTATGTCCGCCCACGCTGGTGTGTGAAACACCAAAGCCGATTTTTGGAATACATCTACCAGGTAACTTAAGTTGCCGTTATACGTATACAAAAGTGCTGTGATGCCATTGACAATAAGAAAACCGACTAGCACCAAGAGCATTTGGCGAGGGTTAATTCCCGAATAAAATAACAAACTAAGGAAGCCCCAGAATATAAACAAATAGTAAGTTGGATAGCATAACCCGGCAGCCCCAATAAATAAACCAATTAAAAATACGCGATCCTCTACTTGTAGTGTGCTTTGTTGACGGATGATCTCACGCCAAGCAAGAATTAAAAATGTTAATCCGAGCAGTGCAGCACTAGGTACCCAAAAATCGAGCGAAATATGTAAAAATAACATGTACATGAAAAATGGCATATTCCCGAGTGGGGCCATTAATTCATAGCGATTAATCGTACGCTGGAATACAATCGCTTGAAATAGTATGATGCCTGTTGCCCAATACGCATTCCAAGAAATTGGGAACTTTAAAAATTCAATCAATTGAAAAAATCCAGCTGTGAATGGCCCAGAATTATCACGAATGTCTTGGTACATCCGAAAGCCTTCATTTAATTTCTGGCCTAACAGGTAATATTTTAATTCCCAAACAAGGGGTGAAATACCGGCTTGTACAAACGCAAAGGTAGCAATAGCCCAAAAGCCCACCAGTAGGAACAGGGTAATCGAAGCGTTTGATTTGAGAAATTGGAACATTATCGCATTTTGAATTTGCTAAATTACGGTGATTCCAATTATTATTCTGAAATTTGTTGGATTTTTGAGTAGAAAACGAATCGGAGCAATTATGGAAAGTAAGCGTCAGCAAAAGTTTGGAAGACAAATCCAGAAGGATTTAAGTGATATTTTTCAAAAGGAATTCAAAGAAATTTTTGGCAAAGCGATGGTTACCATCACAGATGTCAAAATGAGTCCAGATCTTTCTGCCGCCCGTTGTTATTTAAGTTTTCTTTTGGCTGATGATGTGGACCAAATCATGGATGAATTGGATGTGCGCAACAAAGCGATTCGAAACGCATTAGCGATCCGAATTCGGAAACAGGCACGAATTATCCCTCATTTAGCTTTTTATTTAGATGACACCGCTGCCTATGCAGCAAAAATTGAAGCCTTATTTGAAGGTCTTGTTATTCCTCCTTCTGACGGAATTCCTTCCGAAGAACTTTAATGTGTTGACCCGTGAATTTTTCCTTATTCATTGCAAAAAGGTATTTTTTTTCAAAAAGTAAGGCGAGCTTTATTTCCTTAATTTCACGTATTGCCATGATTAGCGTAGGCGTGGAAGTCATGGCGCTCGTTTTGATTCTTTCTGTGTTTAATGGCCTCGAAGATTTCCAAAAGGGATTGTTTAATTCTTTTGATTCAGATCTTAAAATTGTCCATAAACAAGGCGATCGGTTTCAGCTTTCTGCTAGTCAAGTGGCCGCGTTAAAAAAAATATCCGGCATTAAATTTGTCAATCCCATTTTAGAAGATCAAGGTCTAATTCGTTACGACCAAAAGCAATTAGTCGTACGGATAAAAGGGGTGGATGCCTCGTATCTGGCAGCAGGCCGACTGAAGAAACAGGTGGTAGAGGGTGATTATTTTGTTGAATCGGGCGAACACCCATTTGCCCTCGTGGGCATCGGAGTTTTCTTGGCTATGGGGATGAGTTTTGAGAATGTATTCGACCCCATCGAAGCGTGGTATCCGAATCATACGCAATTAAAACGCGCGGCATTAAGTGAAAATGCCATTCGTCGGAATTTCTTTTTTCCCTCTGGCGTACTCGAAGTAGAGCAAAATTTCGATAACCAAACCGTTATCGTGCCCCTAGATTGGATGGAAGAATTAGTGGGCCAACCTGGCAACCGCTCTGCCTATGAAATTATGCTTGCCCCCACTACAGACGACCAGGTTATTAAAAATCAGATTCAAGCAAATCTTGGGCCTAAATTTACGATTCAAACACGCGATGAACAACATGCCATTCTCCTGAAAGCCATCAAGATTGAGAAGCTATTTGTCTTTTTAATTATGGCTTTCGTCATGGGAATCGCCTCATTTACGCTTTTCTATGCGCTTTCACTTTTGGTCATTGAAAAGCGGAAAGATTTATTTACGCTTATGGCAATGGGGGTTTCTCGCCAACAAGTTTTTCGGGCGTTTTTGTGGGTGGGCGCGTTAATTAGTTTTTCGGGAGCGGCGTTTGGAATGCTTTTAGGATATGTGATGGCGACGATCCAACAACAATTTGGCATCATTTCGTTAGGCATTCCAAATGCATTAATCGACGCTTATCCAATTAAAATGGAATTCTGGGATTTTTTCTGGACAGCTTTGGTCGTGATTCTAATTACGGGATTAGCCGCCTTATTTCCTGCACGCAAAGCTGTCCAATTAACTTTTAAGTCAATTAAGTAGTTGGGTTGAATTCCCCTTCCCACTTCGATACGACACAAGTTGCTACACCATTTCCAGCCACAGATGTCACCGTGCGGCCCATATCCAAGAATGGATCTACACCAAGCAATAATGCAATTCCCTCCGCCGGTAAATTAAACATGGTCAAAGTTCCCGCGATGATAACCAAGGACGCACGCGGAACTCCCGCAATGCCTTTGGATGTAATCATCAGGGTCAATAACATAGTGATTTGTTGTTCCAAACTTAAATGGACCCCATAAGCCTGCGCAATAAATCCCGTGGCAAATGTCATATACAACATCGATCCATCTAAATTGAAGCTATATCCCAGCGGTAAAACAAAACCTACAATTCTTCGGCTACAACCAAACCTCTCCAAGGCAGCAATCGTTTGCGGAAACGAAGCCTCCGAACTGGCCGTAGAAAATGAGATTAATAACGCCTCTTTCAATTCTTTTAATAGTTTCCAATAATTGATGCCATTAACTGCCGCAATAATCCACAAAATGACTACGGTGAAAAACAACAAACCGCCCATAAAACAAATCATCAAGTAACCATAGCTAATCAAAATACTCAAACCTTTATTCGCAACCACCGTCGTCATCGCAGCAAAAACGGCATAAGGAGCAACCTCCATGACGTAATTCACCATTTTAAAGACAACCTCAGCTAAGTTCTCAATTACATGTATCAATTTTTTCCCAGTTTCTCCAATAGAGCCTAACGCCACACCAAAAAATAAGGAGAAAATAACGATTTGAAGAATCTCATTTTCAGCCAATGCTTTGAAAAAACTATCTGGGAAAATGTGTAAAATAAAGTCTTCAAGGGATTTAGTTTTACTTGCATCAATACCCGTTTCAGTACCAGCTGCGGGTTTGGGCCAACTCTGTAAACTTCCTGGTTTGGTTATATTCACGACGACCAATCCAGTCACCAAAGATAAAATTGTTGCAAAATAAAAGTATCCGATTGTTTTAATTCCAATACGGCCAACAGCCTTGAAATCGCCAAGTTTGGCAATGCCCACAACCAATGTGCAAAAAACTAAGGGCCCCACAATCATCTTAATTAACCGCAAGAAGATCTTGGAAACGACCTGAACATATCCCGCCCACTGATGAGCCACTTCTGGGCTAAGACTTAAATAAAAATATTCACCTAGTGCAAGACCTAAGACGAATCCTAAGATGATTTTTTGGGTAAGAGATAATTTCATAGGTTAGTTGGTTGATTTAAATACAACTTGTAAAAAGGAATTCGGTACACAATCATTCCCCAAAACAAAGGAAGTAAAAGATAGTCTAAAAGCAAATTCTTCGTTTTGAAGGAAATTTTGTCTACAATATCTGCGGATTTTTCATCTCTTTTTTCGATGCGATGCTCATGGCGCCACGCTGTAAGTCCCAAAGGCATTTCGACTCCTTCGTCGACAAAGTAACATGCTTGTTCCCCCTGAACTGAATCTGTAATCTTAGACGTCCACAAGGGCTTAGCGAAAACTAGGTTTAATTCCAGCGTGACGACATCTCCTGTCTGGCACCCATCAAAGCGTACAATTCGAACCTGTGGAAATGGAGGCGATAGCTTTTTTAATAAATCCGCATCGAACTTAGTCCAAACGTCTTGCATTGGGGCATTAACCCGTGTTCGAACTCGAAATGAAGGCATTATATAACTGAAGTAATTATTTTGAGCAACATAGCTGTCAAGTATTTGATGCCTGACCAAATGACAAGTGAAATAGAAATATCCGATTTCTCTGTCGGTTTATTCGTTTCACTTACGACTGAAACTTCTTTGTTTGGCGCATAAACAAGCGGCTTTTGGGTACTGTCTACCTGCACTGTTTTCTCTACTTGGGGATGTAAGGCGCTATATTCAACCATTCCAAAATTGCAGTTGAATAGGCAAAAGATTCCGGCCAAAAGCCAAATTTTTACTACTCTCATTTGATTTTTTGTTTAGCCGTTTCCAGCTTTTGTGCTTGCAATAAGATCGCATCTTCATTGGATTTCAAATCCAATCTGTTTTGTTCTTGGTTAGCTAAAATCTTTTCCTTCTCTACTTTCGCTTCCTCTAATTTCTTTGTCAAGAGTTCATTTTGACGCTTATTTGAGTCTAATTCGCGAACAAAACGATCCGCAAGTTTCTGCTGTTTAGATTTATTGGTGATTAATTCATTTAATTTTTTCTCCTCCAAACGCACATCCTCCTCTAAATTGATGAGTCGAACAAACTCCTCGACCCAATTACTCGCTTCTCTAAATGAATCATGCCCTGTTTGAATATAGGCATCTGGGCCCGTACTGATTGAAACAAACAATTTGGTCTTATTTTTCTCCTCAGATACCTTCGACAATAAGCTTACTGGCTTATCTGATATTTCCTTAATTTTAGCTGAATAAACGTTCAGCGTACCGCCATTGCGGCCATTTTCTACTGATCCCACTTGTTTTAAGTATTTTTTCCAAGCTTCTATCACATATTTCTCCTCCGAATTAATGTAGGTGTAGAATCCTTCTTTTTTCGCTTTATCAATTTCCTCTAATCCCGAAAAAACTTGCGCATACATAGTGCTTGTTGCCAAGGTGCATAATAGACCGAATAATATGCTTTTCATCATGATGTAATGTGTTGATGTGTTAATTTCAATCAGCAAAGGTAATTTTTTTGGTGAGAATCAACTCATTTTTTTGACTTGAATTTTGTATCCCAAAGAGCGTGTAGGCACCTCCGTCTTTTAATTTTAACATTTTGCGCAATGCCTCTGGACTCATCGGAAAATTACGTGTACTAATATTCGCTTGATTGACCGATAGCCAGTTTGCTTGAACAGGCCCCGATTCAATTACCTCATATATTTTGCCTGGAAAATCTTTCAGTAAGCTTTCCGAACAATACAGATGGGTATGTTGGCCTAATTGAACTAGGCCATTACGCTGCACCGACTTGAAAAATCCTGCCTTCATCACGCCGGGGTGTGCCTCGTAAACATAGCGTTTTAGGCTTCCAATAAGATTCTCAGCGTTTCGCTCTACCATCTGCGTGCCCTCAAAAATGGTTTGACCTTCTTCGATGATCGTAATTTTTGGGTCCAGCGATTCATTTCCCGCTTTTACAAACAAGAGCTCCTTTACCTCTTGCTTCGTACTCACCACATAAACTTGGCTGACTCCGCCTAATTCGTGAACGGCCCGACTAATATCCAAAACCGGACTCGTCTTAATGAGTATCTTTTTGGTAGGATGCTGCGCAATGACATCCAAAACGTTCGGTTGGCAATCTCTAAACAATATAACTTTTTCTCCCAGCGCATTTCGCCGTGCAGGATCCACATAAATCCAATCGATTTCAACTTCATTTAATGCTTCTAACCCATTTTTGGCAAAATGAGCTATGTTTTTAACACCGAGTACCTCATGATTATATTTTGTGATAGCTGCTAACTCTTCCTGCATTTCTACATAAGTCACCTGCGCGCATGTTTGCGCAAATGCCCAAGTATCTACACCCATACCTCCTGTGATATCAATTAGCCGACCAGAAACCAAAGAAGCCTTGTATTTGGCCGTGCTTTCTGAGGATGATTGTTCGAGTGAAATAGACGCAGGGAAAAAGACCTTTTTTTCAGCCACCCAGCTCGGTAATTTAGTTGCCAATTTCTGGCGCGCCTGAATTTGATGAGCTAATTTTTTGATTTCAAGCTCAGGGAATTTACGTGCATCTAACGCGATGGCCGACGGGGACCTATGGCCGTTATTCGCGATAAACTCAATTTCGTTCGGTTGGAGCATTTGGCAAAATTAGGAGCCTAAATGGATAATTTAAATTTTATTGTAAATTTAAGGGTATTTAAAAATGGACTATGCCTACTTACCAACTAACGATTAATTCCAAGAAGCATCGCGTCGATGTGGATTCAGATACCCCACTATTATGGGTCATTCGTGACGAAATAGGATACATGGGAACGAAGTTCGGTTGCGGCATGGGCTTGTGTGGTGTGAATGAACCTTTATCTTTAATTTTAATTTAAATGGAAGGATTAATTCTGGCCGCAGGGGCCTCTTCTCGATTAGGAGAAGCGAAACAATTGTTAGTTTATCAAGGCCAAAGCCTGTTAGAGCGGTCGATCCGTCTCGCGTTTTCGGTATGCCAAGAGGTTTCTGTTTGCCTTGGGGCTGAAGTTGATCAATCTATTCTAATTATAGAAAATTTACAAAAGGAGTTTCCAAACTTGACTTTTGTTCAGGTGGAACATTGGGAAAAAGGAATGGGGGAGTCGCTTTCAGTCGGACTCAAAGCAGTGGATATTTCGCGTGATGTATTGGTTTTATTATGTGACTTGCCTTTTCTGACAACTTCTCATCTCAAGAACTTAACGTCGTTGGCAAATCCAGATCGAGCCATTGTGGCCTCATTTCAAGGAGTTAATTCTCCCCCTGTATTAATTCCGCAAGCTTTACGACCTTTATTTAATCACTGGAGTGGTGATCAAGGATTAGGTAAATTTTGGCGAGAAAATCCTATGCTTTGTGAAATCGTTCATTTTTCAGATAAATTCCGGGATGTGGATGTTCCTGAGGATCGGAGGTATTGGGGGATATGAAAATTAGACGTTAGACTTTAGACGTAGGACATTAGACGCGAGGTATCGCGGCTATACATCTTACTATTTTTACCTAATATTTTTTCGGGTCTCTCCTCGAAATTTATTACCTTTGCGCCTTCTTGCGTCGATGCAACAACATTTCTTAATTAACATATAAGCGTGGAATCTACCGAAAGCCTACCAACCCTAGAAACAGCTAAAAAATTAGGTTTATTGCCAGAAGAATACGACCGTATTCAGGAAATTTTAGGTCGCAAGCCAAACTTTACTGAGTTGTCAATCTTCTCTGTCATGTGGTCTGAACACTGTAGCTATAAAAACTCTATTGTTTGGTTAAAGACACTTCCGAAAGATTCTCCTCGTATGTTAGCGAAAGCCGGCGAAGAAAACGCTGGTCTTGTTGACCTAGGCGACGGTTTAGGCTGTGCCTTCAAAATCGAATCGCACAATCACCCTTCGGCATTAGAACCTTATCAAGGTGCAGCGACAGGGGTAGGTGGTATCAACCGGGATATTTTCACGATGGGTGCACGTCCGATCGCTCAGTTAAATTCCTTGCGTTTTGGTAACATTGATTTAGCAAAAACGAAATGGTTGGTGAAAGGTGTGGTGAAGGGAATTGGTGATTACGGGAATGCGTTTGGTATCCCAACGGTCGGTGGCGAAGTGCAATTTGATGATTGTTATAATGTTAATCCACTCGTAAATGCCTTTTCGGCAGGTATTTTAAAGGTGGGTACCCAAGCTTCAGCCATTTCATATGGGGTAGGTAATGGCGTATTTATCGTAGGATCTGCGACAGGTAAAGATGGAATTGGTGGAGCAAGTTTTGCTTCGGAGGATATTACGTCCAAATCTTCTGAAAAATTACCTGCGGTTCAAGTAGGGGATCCTTTTCAAGAGAAATTATTATTAGAGGCTTCATTGGAAATCATTGAAGCGGGTTGTGTGATTGGTATTCAAGATATGGGTGCGGCAGGAATTATCTGTTCAACTTCTGAAATGTCTGCCAAAGGGGAGCACGGTATGATCATCGATCTTTCCAAAGTTCCAACACGCCAGGCAAATATGAAGCCGTTTGAAATTCTTTTATCCGAGTCGCAAGAACGTATGTTGATCGTTGTAGAAAAAGGACGCGAAGGAGAGGCGAAGAAGATTTTTGATAAGTGGGATTTGAATTGCGAGCAAATTGGTACGGTTACAGATACCAAACGTTTGGAATTCTACCAAGATGGCGTGTTAGTAGCGGACGTACCTGCGGATGATTTGGTATTGGGCGGAGGCGCACCAGTATATCACCGTGAATATAAGGAACCTGCTTACTTCCAAGAGTTCAAGAAATTTGATATTCAATCCGTACAAGATATTCCAGCCTCAGAATTGCCAAAGGCATTCGATTTCCTAATGAATCACCCGAACATCGCTTCAAAGAAGTGGGTAGCGGAGCAATACGATTCATCTATAGGTCGGGCGAATCGCAATACCAATGCACCTTCAGATGCAGGTGTGGTGAAAGTTCATGGTTCAAATAAGTCAATTGTCATTACCGTTGATTGTAACTCACGCTATGTAAACGCGGATCCGGAAGAGGGTTGTGCGATGGCGGTTGCGGAGGCAGCGCGTAACATTGTTTGTTCAGGAGGTTTGCCGGTGGCAATCACCAACTGCCTGAATTTTGGTAATCCATATGTTCCAGAAGTTTACTGGCAATTCGTAGGTGCGATTAAAGGAATGAAGAAAGCGTGTGAGGCGTTTGAAACTCCGGTAACGGGTGGTAACGTGAGTTTCTATAATCAATCATCGGATGAAGGTCCGGTGTTTCCAACGCCAACGATTGGTATGTTGGGTATTTTAGAGAAAGCAGAAAACAAGATGACCTTGGATTTCAAGGCTGAAGGAGATTTAGTATACTTAGTAGGGGAGTCTGTGAATGACATCGCTTCTTCTGAGTTTTTATATTCTTACCGCAAGGTGAAGGCTTCGCCTGCGCCTCATTTTGATATGCCCACCGAGCAATTGGTTCAAAAAGGTATCTCAGAATTAATTGAAGCCAAATTAATCCAGTCGGCGCATGATGTGTCTGATGGTGGAGTTTTAGTAACCCTAGCCGAATCTGCTTTTCCACGTGGATTAGGATTTGATGTGAAATCAGATGCTGGTATTCGTCAAGATGCAATGTGGTTTGGTGAAGCACAATCGCGTGTGATTGTATCGGTTGCTCCAGCGAAGAAAGCTGCTTTTGAAGCTCATTTAACAGGATTGGGTGTTAAGTCTTCGCAATTGGGTACCGTAAAAGGTACGGATATGGTGGTCGATGGCCAGGTGGTAAGTTCATTAGCGAAAGCTTCTGGTTCTTACTTCACGGCATTGGAAACAGCCTTAACAAAATAATACAAGATGAGCCGCTATGCACTGCAATTCGCTTACGATGGCGGCTCATTTCATGGATATCAGATCCAGCCGAACGCGCATAGCGTTCAAGCAGAATTAGAGGAAAAATTAAGTCTTTTATTGGGAGAAACAGTTGCGATCACTGGAAGCGGTCGGACAGATACCGGTGTTCATGCAGCGCATCAAATCGCTCATTTCGATACGTCTCTGGGTATCGATGACAACCTGGTTTACCGCTTGAATCGCATGCTTTCACCTGCATTAACCGCTCAAGCAATTTTCAAGGTAGCGGATGATTTTCATGCGCGTTTCGATGCGACTTCACGAATCTATGAATACCGCATTACCCGTCATAAAGATCCATTTTTGCGTGATTTTGCCTATTGGTACGAAGCAGATTTGGATGTGGAGGCGATGAATGAGGCAGCGAAATTACTCTTGTCTCACACCGATTTTCAGTGTTTTTCTAAAGTAAAGACGGAGGTAACCACGTTTGATTGTACAATCGTGCGCGCTTCTTGGGTGCCCCAAACGGATTGTTTAATTTTTACGATTGAAGGCAATCGCTTTTTGCGTGGTATGGTACGGTCGATTGTGGGAACTTTATTGGAAATTGGGATGGGGAAGTGGACGTCAGCTGATTTCAAGCGAATTTTGGAATCGAAAAGCCGACAAGAAGCCGGTCGGGCAGTGCCTGCACACGGGCTGCACTTAGTCAAAGTAACTTATCCGGAGGCTAGTTTTGGCGCCAGATGCTCATAATAACATCCATCAAGCTGGCTGCCGATTTAATCTGAATGCTTTTAGGTTTGTAGTTCAAGCCTTTCAAATTGTATTTCGAAATCCATATTTCTTTGAAACCTAGTTTTTCTGCTTCAGCGATTCGTTGGTCTATACGCGTTACCGAACGCAATTCGCCGCCTAATCCTACCTCTGCCGCAAAACATTTCGATGAGTCGATGATCTTGTCTTCATAAGAAGAAACTACGGAAAGGCAAGTTGCCAAATCCAATGCCGGATCGTCCACACGAATTCCTCCGGTCACATTCAAGAATACGTCCTGCGTACCTAATTTATATCCACCGCGCTTCTCGATAACTGCCAAAAGCATATTCAAACGTTTTCCATCATATCCATTGGCTGTCCGTTGCGCTGTTCCATAGGAAGTGGTGGAGACTAAAGATTGTATTTCAACCAATAGAGGCCTATTTCCTTCCATTAATGTTCCGATCGCTACACCGGAAGCTGGTTCGTCCCGTTGGGACAATAATATCTCCGATGGATTTGTGACGGCACGCAAGCCAGAGCCCAACATTTCGTAAATGCCCAATTCAGATGTACTGCCAAAGCGGTTCTTCGTGGTACGAAGAATTCGGTAGATCATGTGTCGGTCACCCTCGAACTGAAGTACCGTGTCCACTAAGTGTTCAAGGACTTTAGGTCCTGCGATGGATCCTTCTTTGGTGATATGGCCAACTAAAAATATCGGGGTATTGGACTCTTTAGCGAAGCGCATCAGTTCCAATGCACATTCGCGTATTTGAGAAACGGAACCAGGTCCTGATTCTATTTGGTCTGAAAATAGGGTTTGAATGGAATCAACGATGATTAATTCCGGTTCAAGATCCACCAAATGTTTAAATATGGCTTGGGTATTAGTTTCCGTAAGAATATATAAGCTATCTGATTTTTTTTCAAGGCGGTCTGCACGAAGTTTAATTTGTTGCTCGGATTCTTCACCTGTTACATATAAAACTTTCGTACCACTTAAGGAAAGTGCGACTTGTAGTAGGAGTGTTGATTTACCTATACCGGGTTCACCGCCGATTAATACAAGGCTACCTGGTACGATTCCGCCTCCTAATACCCGACTAAATTCTGTATCTGAGCAAGGTATTTTGGGTATATTTTCGAAGTCTACTTCTTGGAGTAATTTGGGTTGTGGCTTTGTACGAGCGGAGCTTTTTGTTTTCCAAACTTCGGCTGGGTGTGAGCTAACTTCCACTAATTCTTCCACGAACGTATTCCATTCTCCGCATGAGGGACATTTGCCTAACCATTTGGGTGCATTGTGTCCGCAAGATTGACAGAAAAAGGAAGTTTTAGCTTTTGCCACGCATGATTTTATTTAGTTTCAAAATTACGCTTTTCGTTGGTTTTTCCTTTTTTTTTGCATGAAAAAGGATAATTTTACAGCTTAATTGACTAAAACTGTTTTTGTTCATGAGGATATCGGGTAGGGTTGTTGGCCTTCTTTTAATTTCATTCATTTTTGTTGCTCCCTTGCGAGCACAATTATTGATGCCCGTGCGCAAAGCAACGGGTAATTTTTTTCGATTTGGTATTAAAGGAGGAGTGAGTTTAACCAATTTAACCTTAGAGGGGTTAACGGTGGATGGCGTTTCAGACTATGTAGCTCAAAGCATGACGGCTAAAAATGGCTACGTGGCTGGAGTTTATGCCCGTTTTGGTCGGCGCGTGTTTGTTCAGCCTGAGTTGTTGGCCGGTATTAAATATGCCAAAATAAACGTGCTCAACGCAGCGCTAGGATTAGATAAAAAATTCGAAATAGGTTACGGTAGTATAGATATTCCCTTGATGGTGGGGTATCGTTTAGGGCCCTTACATGTAATGGCTGGTCCTGTTGCCTCGTACAATATGACGCCCAACAGTACATTTGATCAATTTTTGACATCAAACAATTCAATTTCAAATGCGGTGACCAATGCCTTCTTTTCCTACACGGCAGGAGCGGGCATTGATTTATTAGGGTTCACATTCGATGTTCGATATGAGAGTAATTTGACAGATTTGTCTAAAACCATTCCGTTGCCTTCAGGTGTTAATTTTTCTCAAAAAGCGAGTTCATTTCAAGCTACCTTGGGAATTAAAATATTATAAGATGAGAGCATGCCTATTGTTTCTGGTAAGTCTATTGGTTTTTTCGGTATCTGCCCAAAAAATCCCTTCTTGGCTATCTATTGGCCTAAAGGGGGGTGCAAATATTCAAAATTATTCGACCGATTTTAGATTTAAAGGTGAATCAGTTTTAATTCGAAATAGCGCAGCATTCAAGCAAGGATACACCTTTGGAGGGTATGCACGCGTAGGTAAAAAGTTTTTTGTTCAGCCTGAAATGACCTTGTCCACGCGCGGTGGAAAGATGACTGCATTGAACTCCACTTCAGGCGTATATTCGGAAGTTGATTCGGATTACATGACAATAGATGTGCCTTTTTTACTGGGATATTCATTTAAGCATATGTATGTAGTAGGTGGTCCAGTAGGATCTCTCGGTCATGCGCGCTATGACAATTTGGAAGAGCTCACGCATTATTACTTTAATGGATATGGTAAATTGGGAATTCCACGGTTTATGTATTCGTACCAAGCGGGTGTAGGCTTTACCTATTCCCGATTAAGTTTAGATCTTCGCTATGAGTTAGGTCAAACAGATTTAGCCGCTAATTTATTAAAACCGGAAGGTGTTTATTTCTCTCAAAAACCGCAGTCGGTACATGTGACAGTCGGTTTTAAGTTATTTTAATATGAAGGATAAAATACAGGCTATACAGTCTGAAATTGAGGCATTTATTATTTCAGATGCCGCAGCATTAGAGCAATTTCGCATTCAGTTTGTGGGTCGCAAAGGCCGTTTAGCTGATTTGTTTGATGGTTTAAAAGATGTCGCTGCGGAGAGTCGGCGTGAGGTAGGCCAAGCTTTAAACAGTTTAAAAAATTTAGCTGAATCCAAGTTTACAGTTGCTCAAGAAGAATTTGCAGGAGTCGACCAATCGGTTCAAGTGCCTGATGATTTAACGCTTTCAGACCCTTTGATTCAAGGTTCTTTACACCCGTTAACATTAGTTCGTTCTCGTATTTTGGAGATTTTTAATCGGATGGGCTTTTCTGTTTCAGATGGACCCGAAATTGAAACCGATTTTTATAATTTTACCGCTTTAAATTTCCCTGAGAATCACCCAGCTCGTGAAATGCAGGATACGTTCTTCATAGAAAAGGGACAAGGCGAAATTCAAGATGATGTCTTATTGCGTACGCATACGTCGAATGTTCAAATTCGACTAATGCAACACGCAAAGCCACCTTTTCGTTCGATTATGCCTGGACGTGTTTTTCGTAATGAGGCAATTTCAGCGCGAGCCCATTGTTTATTTCATCAAGTAGAAGGCTTGTATGTCGACAAGGATGTAAGCTTTAAAGATTTAAAAGATACGCTCTATCATTTTGCGAAAGAGATGTTTGGCAAGGATACGAAAGTTCGTTTTCGCCCATCTTATTTTCCGTTTACTGAGCCAAGTGCGGAGATGGATATTACATGCCTTTTATGCAAGGGAGATGGTTGCAATGTTTGTAAGCAAGCGGGATGGGTTGAAATTGCGGGTGCGGGCATGGTTGATCCCAATGTATTGGAAAATGTGGGTATTGATTCCAAGGAATATTCCGGTTTTGCTTTTGGTATGGGTATTGAACGTATTACTATGTTAAAATACCAAATCAAAGATTTACGTCTATTCACGGAAAATGATGTCCGTTTTTTACGTCAATTCAATTAACAAATTTTAAGGTCCGTGAGTGCGGAGTTTGACTTACTTTTGACATTATTTTAATTCTTATGCAGCAATTTAAACGCAATAATAACCTCGCAGGTTGGATTGTTTTTGCCATTTCCCTGATAACGTATACGTTGACTGTGGAGCCAACAGCCTCTTTTTGGGATTGTGGTGAATTCATAGCTTGTGCGTACAAGTTACAAGTTCCACATCCTCCTGGAGCGCCCTTATTCTTATTGCTCGGTCGAATGTTTTCATTCCTCGCATTAGGGGATGTCACCCGTGTTGCCTTTTGGATAAATATGATGTCAGTGGTTTCAAGTGCACTTACGATCTTGTTTATGCATTGGACGATTGTCATGATTGGACGTAAAGTTTTACGTAAATCATTTGCCGAGTTAACGCAATCTGAAGGTATTATTTTATTGCTATCAGGAGTCGTTGGCTCATTAGTATACGCATTTTCAGATTCGTTTTGGTTCTCCGCTGTTGAGGCGGAAGTTTATGCGATGTCTTCATTTTTTACGGCGATTGTGGTTTGGGCAGCCTTTCGTTGGGAGTTGGTCGAGAATGAAGCCGAAGCGAATCGTTGGATTTTATTTATCGCGTATTTAGTTGGCCTTTCCATAGGTGTCCACCTACTGAACTTAGTTACTTTGCCAGCCTTGGCATTGTTGTGGTACTTTAAGAAAGAGGCTAAGCCAACGTATAAAGGTGGTTTTGTCGCGGTTTTAGTGGGATTATTTATACTTGGTGTGATTAATTCGGCCATTATTCCGGGCTTACCTTCGATTGCTTTTTGGTTCGAATTGCAGTTTGTCAATACCTTAGGAATGAGTTACGGCATGGGTGCCATTTTCTTTTTATTGGTGCTCCTAGCAGCTATCGTTTTTGGTATTCGTTATTCATACAAAGCAGGGAAAGAGGTATTAAATGTGGCCTTATTCTCATTGGTATTTCTTTTGATTGGGTATTCAACGTATACGGTAGCATTAGTACGGTCGGGCTACAACCCGCCGATCAATGAGAATGATCCGAGTAATATTTTGAATTTCTTGAAGTATTTGAAACGTGAGCAATATGGATCACGCTCGTTGTTGTACGGTCCTGTATATACGGCTCAGATAGAGGAGTTTAAGGAAGGGGAGGAAGTTTACAAGATGAAAGATGGTAAGTACGTGGTATATACGCACAAGCCGGAGTATGTATATCAGAAGGACCAACAAATGTTATTGCCGCGTGTTTGGAGTAATTCGGGCCAACATGTTGCCTTGTATCAAGATATGCTGGGAATTCCGGCAGGTCAAAAACCAGGTTTTGGGGATAACTTACGATTTATGTTTAGCCATCAAATGGGGCATATGTATATGCGTTATTTGTTGTGGAATTTTGTTGGCCGTGAGAGTGATCAGCAAGATGCTTGGGCGATTAATGCTTTTGAGGATACGTCTAAATTGCCTGACGTGATGAAAAATAATAAGGCACGAAATAACTATTATTATTTGCCTTTAATTTTAGTCTTGCTTGGGTTTTATTTATTGTATCGGAAAAATGAGAAGGATTTCTTGGTTACGATTATGATGTTTGTTTTAACGGGTGTGGGCTTGGTTGTTTATTTGAATTCTCCGCCTGTTGAGCCTCGTGAGCGTGATTATATTTATGTGGGGTCGTTTTATTTTTTAGCGATTTGGGCAGGTTTAGGTGTGATGCAATTGGGAGAATGGTTAGCGTTAATTGTAAAGAAACCACAGGTTCGTTGGGCTTTATTAACCGTTTTAAGTTTCTCAGCACCTATTATTTTAGCGCAGCAAAACTGGGACGATCATGATCGTAGTGGCCGTTACCATCAAATTGATTTCGCTAAAAACCTTTTGAATTCTTGTGCTCCCAATGCTATTTTATTTACAGGGGGTGATAATGATACATTCCCATTGTGGTATGTGCAGGAGGTGGAAGGTTTCCGTACGGATGTTCGGGTTTGTAATTTGTCTTTATTGGGGACGGACTGGTATATCGATCAGATGAAGCGTCAAACATATCAATCAAGTCCTTTGCCGATTTTATTGAAGAAGGATCAGTTTTTGGAGGGAGTTAACGATCAAATCATGTATTCCGAAAATCCGAATATTAAGGAGATGTCTTTGCCGGATTATTTAGATTTAGTGCACAAGGATGATCCACGTATTCAGGCGCAAACACAGAGTGGAGAATTAATCAATACATTCCCATCTGATTCACTTGTGATACCAGTGAATGCGATGAAAATAGCCCAATCAAATTGGTTTCCCAAGGAATTTGTGCCATTCTTATCGGATCGTTTGAGTTGGAAATTGCCTTCGAAAAATATCTTTAAAGGCGAATTAATTCAGTTGGAAATTATTTCAAATAATGCGTTAGCTGGCTGGACTAGACCAATCTATTTTGCTGCCACGTTACCGAATGACCAGTATGTAGGTTTAAAGGAAAGCATGCAATTAGAGGGTTATGCATATCGTTTGATGCCATTTAAAATTCAAGGTGCACAAGATGGTTTTGTGAATTCGAAAATCATGGCGGATAACATGTTAAATAAGATGTATTGGCGCGGATTGAATGATGAAAAGGTTTATTATCATGGTGATTTTTACATGGGAATACCAAGTGTGACGTTGCGTTTAGGTACGTACCGACTAGCGGATCAATTAGTGCGGGAAGGCAATACCCCTTTAGCTAAAAAGGTTTTGGATCATTTAGAGCGTGTTATGCCAAATAAAGTTATTCCATACGATCAATTTTCGGCGAGTATGGTTGGCTTATACCTTTCTATGGGTGAGCAAGCCAAGGCATTGAAAATGGCTAAAATTATGGTTGACCGCAATGATCAAGCATTAGATTATTATTTAGCTGGTGGGCTTCGTGCGCATGAGCGAGACATTCAAATTGCTCTATATGAAATGAATGTGATTGTTTCGTCGTTCAAGGAATCTAAAGTAGCTCCTGCTCAATACAAATCCTTGGAATCCAAATTCACGAAGCAGCTGGCGAGAGTGCAATAATAATTAGACGCTAGACTATAGACGTCAGACGCTAGAATTTAAAAAGCCCAAGCTAATTTGCTCGGGCTTTTTTAGTGTAATGACCGTCTAAGGTCCAGTGTCTAACGTCCAGCGTCCAGAGTCTATCGTCTAAGAAAACATATCTCTCACCTTATGAAAGAATCCTTTCTCCGACTTCCCAGGTTGTGGGGCGAAGTTGGCCGAGTCACGCAGTTTTTCTAATAGTTCGCGCTCTTCTTTGCTCACTTCTTTAGGCGTCCAAATATTCACATGAACTAATTGGTCTCCTACGGAATAGCCATTTAGTTCTTTGATCCCTTTTCCTTTTAAGCGCAAGATTTTTCCACTTTGTGTTCCAGCTTCTAATGTGATTTTAGCTTTTCCGCCGATCGTAGGTACTTCGACTGAGGTTCCTAGGGCTGCATCAACAAAGCTTACATAAAGGTCAAAAATTACGTTGTTTCCATCGCGATGGAGCAATTCGTGGGATTCTTCTTCAATTACGATTAATAAATCTCCTGCTACACCACCACGCGGAGGAACATTTCCTTTGCCCGACATTGATAATTGCATGTCATTCGAAACACCTGCCGGGATTTTGATTGGGATGATTTCTTCTTCTAATACACGGCCTTCACCGAAACAAGCATCACATTTAGCACCTATGCTTTTGCCTTCGCCACTACATGTGGGGCAGGTAGATGAAGTGACCATTTGGCCCAACATTGTATTTTGAACGCGTTTTACTTGACCAGTTCCTTGGCAAGTGCCACAGCTTTTTAAGTCGGTGCCGTTCTTAGATCCATTACCTGAGCAAGATTTACACGCTACATGGCGTTTTACCTTGATTTTCTTTTCAACGCCGTTAGCTATCTCCTCCAGGTTTAATTTCAATTTAATGCGCAGGTCTGTTCCTTTCCGTTGGCGTCTACCACCTCCACGACCGCCATTGAAAAAGCTACCAAATGGGCTATCGTCGCCACCGCCACCGAAAATATCCCCAAATTGAGAGAATATATCTTCCATGTTCATGCCTTGGCCTCCGAATCCAGCACCACCTGCCGCTCCACCCATTCCTGCATGACCAAATCGGTCATATTGCGCTTTCTTTTGGGAATTACTTAATACTTCGTAGGCTTCTGCCGCTTCCTTGAATTTTTCTTCCGAAGCTTTGTCATCCGGATTTTTATCCGGGTGATATTTAACAGCTAGCTTACGATAAGCCTTTTTGATTTCATCCTCTGATGATGATTTGGATACGCCTAATACCTCGTAATAATCTCTTTTCTGCGCCATTTTAAATTAGTTACCAACCACCACTTTTGCGAAGCGAATGACTTTTTCGTTTAATGTATATCCTTTTTCAACTACCTCCATGACCTTTCCTTTGTCTTCGTCAGTTGGCGCAGGAAATTGTGTAATGCAATCATGCAATTCCGCATCAAAAACTTCGCCTTTGGCAGGTAATTCTTTCAGTCCTTTTGCTTGAAGTATCGCTGAAATTTTTGTAAAAATTAGTTGAATTCCCTCCGAGATTTCCCCTTCAGGCGCATTGGCGATTGCTCGCTCATAATCATCTATAACAGGAAGTAAATCTACGATTAGGCCAGCAGAAGCTGTTTGAATTAAATCTATTTTCTCTTTCGATGTCCTTTTTCTGAAATTCTCAAAATCTGAATATAAGCGTAAGTATTTCTCTTTCATTTCTGCCAATTCATCTGGCGCTTGTGTTTCCTCGGTCGGTGCTTGTTCAGCAGTCTCTTGTACGATTTCTTCGTCGATTGGCTTTTCAGTCTCTTTCTTTTTCATAAGGCAAAATTAATAGGCTTTTCCTTTAGTCAAATCATAGGCCAAAAACTATTTTCTGACAGTTTGGCATAAATTCAGTGAGCTTCGTAAATTTATGGCACATGAATTCGTCACCATCTCACGTTTCCCAAACCATTAAACGCCTAGCACACCAGCATGGTTTTCAATTTTGTGGGATTTCTAAAGCCGAATTTCTATCCGAAGAAGCTCCCCATTTGGAACGTTGGTTAAATCAACAAATGCACGGCGAGATGAGCTACATGGCGAATCATTTTGATAAACGCCTAGATCCGCGCAAACTAGTGGACGATTGTCAAACGGTCATTTCGCTTGCTTTTAATTACTTCCCAGATCCTTCCATTCAGGTTCTAGCCGACTCTTTTAATGTCTCCAAATATGCATTTGGCAAAGATTATCATCTTGTGATTAAAGATAAAATGAAGCTTTTGTGGGATGATCTTCAACGAGAACTAGGTGATTTTTCTGGTCGGATGTTTGTGGACTCAGCTCCTGTATTAGAAAAAGCGTGGGCTAAAAAGTCAGGTTTGGGGTGGATTGGAAAGAATGCCAACTTAATCATTCCGAAGCAGGGGAGTTTCTTTTTCTTAGCGGAGCTGTTGGTGGATTTAAAAGCGGAGCCCGATGGCCCCATCAAGGATTTTTGTGGGACATGTACACGCTGTATCGAGGCGTGCCCAACCGATGCGATTACACCTTATGTAGTCGATGGCTCTAAATGCATCAGTTATTTTACGATTGAGCTGAAGGATCAAATGCCAGCTGAGTTGCGGGCCAACTTCCATGATTGGATTTTTGGATGTGATATATGTCAAGATGTTTGTCCATGGAATCGTCATTCAAAACCACATACTGAAATAGCGCTTCAGCCTAACGAAAAGTTTTTAGATTTAACGAAGCAAGATTGGGAGGATTTATCTGAAGATCTATTTAAGGAACTATTTCAGTTCTCAGCGATTAGTCGAACTAAATTGAAAGGACTGCGTCGTAATATAGCTTATGCAAAAAAAATGGGTCACGAAAATCATGACCCATTTCGGCAAATTAAACCCTAAAGTGATTTTCTAATAATAAATTGTAATGCTAATTCATGGCTGCTTTTGTCATTATCTTGAATTAATTGAGCAGCCATTTCACCTAGTAAGCTTGGTTGGTTAGATAACACCGTAATGCCTCCAGCAACTATTTCTTTGAAATGACAATCGTTAAACGCGATTAAGCCTAGATTTTCACCAACACACAAACCGTTTGCCTCCCCGTATTTGATAGCCTTCACCAGGTCTTTGTCATCTAAAGTGAAATAAATTTCACCAGAACGGACATCCTCCGGATCTAGGCCATCCAATACTTGGAACTCCAAGCCATTCGATTCGCAGAATTCACTGCAACCATTAATCAATCCAGCATCGAAATAATCCTCCTCTGAAACGACTAAATTGAACGAATGGTATTTATTAAACAGGTTTATTTGGTTTGAAAAGTGAAAGTTTATAGCCGTTTTAGGCTGTGAGGTAATGCTTGCATGCGCATTGGACATGCTATTGAAGTTTTGGTCTAAAAGAATCAAACGGTCTCCTGAAATCTTTCTCAAGCATTTGATGTTCTCTTCTTCTTCTTCAATTAAATGCGGCATGATGACGTAGTAGTGGTAGTTGCCCAACTGCTGTGCCATGATTTCCTGAAATTGGCGTGTCTTGTATTGGTAAGTATAAATATCCACCATGACGTTTTTGCCTAATGACTCGCAAAATGAATCAAAAATCTCTTTATTAGTGTTGGTGATTTTTCCCACCAAAAAAAGTACTTTGGTTTTGGTCTTAATAGACGAGTTAGAAATGAAGTATCCTTTCCGAAAGATCGACGTGATGACACCCATTTTATGTAATTCGGTGTAAGCACGTTCAACCGTATCGCGGGATAAATAGCATTCCTCGGAGGCTTCGTTGATAGACGGTAATCTTTCACCCGGTTTTAAATCTCCCATCTCAATATCTTGCAACAGCGAATTGATTAATTGCTGGTATTTCGGAAGCTTGTTATCCGAGTTTTTGGCAGAAAATGATGTGAACGTCTTAACCATGTATGTGGATGCTTTTCTTTTATGAATCACATAAACAAATGTAATCTACGTGTTCTTATTTGGATTGGACAAATCTTTCAAATTAGTGGACGATTCTTGCAATTTGCCGTATTTTCAAGCTTTGTATACACTTTAACTCAAAGTTTTCCCTGAATATATACCTGTAGGTCGGCGTAACTTTTGCCTTTATTTTTCTAATTTACACATTCAATTTTCTATGATGTTGCGGACTTTTATGTGTTTGTTATGGCTACTGATTTCAACTTCCCTTCTCGGGCAAGTTGGCAATCGTTTTGAGCGTTTGACAACCTCCTCGGGTTTGTCTCAAAGTACGATATATAAGATCATTCAGGATAAGAAAGGGTTTCTTTGGTTTGCTACAGCCGACGGGTTAAATCGATATGATGGGCATAACTATAAAATATTTCGTAATGACCCGAGTGATCCTACGACCTTAAGTGGAAGTGATATTTTTTCCATATTGGAAGATGATGAGGGGAATTTGTGGGTGGGAACGCGGTCTTCTGGATTGAATCATTTGGATTTAAATACGGGTAAAATCATTCGATTTACGCGTGGGCCCAATGGGCAAGATATTAGCAATTTAAACATTCCATCATTTGTTAAATTAGGTAATCATCGGATTGGAGTGGCCGCACTTGGAGTAGGTTTTTTAGTTTTTAATACGCAAACTAAGAAATTGCTAACTGCAGAATCTGAAATCAACAATCCTTTGGTCAAAGATGTGGTTCGATTATTCAAACATAGCAATGGTTCGTTATGGTTTGGAACTAGAACAGGTCAATTGATCTCTGTTCTCGGTAAGCATAGTTTTATGCCATTTTCTATTGGACAAAATCAAGTAAAATCTAGGATTCGGGTAATTTATGAAGCCAAAAACGGTGATATTTTAGTTGGCACTAACGGTGCTGGATTATTTCAATTCAATCCGACTAATCAAAAATTCCGATCAGTATTTTATCAAGCTTCAAATCCGTCAGCACGGCAAAATATCGTCACAAGTTTAACACGTGATGCCTTACAAAATCTTTGGATCGGCACTGATGATGGTGTTTATGTTCTTAATGGCGACGATTTCAAGCGTTTTAAGCACATTCCTTCCAATCCGGATCCAGAATTGGGAATAAGTTCTTTTTCCGTCATGAGCTTATTTACAGATTCGAATTTGAATACGTGGATAGGTACGTGGGAAGCAGGATTAAACATTAGTTTCTTTCAAAAGCCCAGATTTTCAGTTCTCCGTTATAAACCCAATACAATTCAAGGTTTATTAAGCAATAAAGTGACCGCTCTGGCGGCTTCAAATACCTCAGGTGTGTGGGTTGGAAGTAATTTTGGCCTATCTTATTTCGATTACAAAAAGCGAAAATTAGATCATATTATTTACAATGAGTCGGCAAATAAACTTAGTGCCACAGGTGATTTAGATGTGAATTTTTTGGAGGCTATGCCTTCTGGTGATGTTTGGATTGGTTTTTGGGGAAAAGGCCTGAATCATTTATCTGCTGATCGGAAATTAACCAATCATCCTTATTTGCCTGGGCGTCGGGAAGCAAATTTCAATTGCATAATGCCATTTGAAAATCAATTTTTGATGGGGACTGTTGGTCAAGGAGTCGTTTCTTTCAATCCACAAACGCAACGTTATGGAATTCCATTTTCGATCTTAGGTAGTAAAACATTTCAAAATCGGGCAATCATTGATTTGAATCTGATTAATGGAAATCAGCTTTGGATTGCGACTGTAGGATCTGGCCTGTATGTATATGATTTGAATAGTAAAAAATTGAATCATTTGGTAAAAACAGCTGACGCTAAAAGTTTGAGTTATAATCACGTAACAAAAACATATCAAGACAAACAAAAGCGTGTTTGGGTACTTACCAATGGTGGTGGAGTTAATTTATATCAGGCTGAAAAACAAAATTTTCGCGTCTTTACAGACAAGGATGGATTAGCGAGTAACACGGTTCGTGGTGTTGTGGAGGATGGCAAAGGGGATTTGTGGTTTACAACGACTAATGGCATTTCAAAAATGGATGGGCAAACGCTTCGATTTATCAATTTTCAAGAAGCGGATGGTTTGCAGGGGAAGGAATTTATGGCCAAAGCTTTTGCCTCAAATAGGCAAAATTGGTTGTTTTTTGGTGGTGTTAATGGCCTAAATTACCTTAAGTCTGATAGTTTGCGGATGCGCTTGGATGTCCCCAATGTCTACGTGACTAGTTTTAAATTATTTAATCAGGTCGTTGAACCGAATCAAGAAGGGAGTCCATTGCAATTTGATATTAGTCGGACGAAGCAAATTACGCTCCAACCAGGCCAATCGGTTTTTAGCTTGGATTTTGTTGCCTTGGAATATCAGCGTCCCAAGAACAATCGATATGCGTACTATTTAGCCGGATTTGAAAAAGATTGGAATTATGTGGGAACAAGTCGATCCGCAACCTATACGAATCTTTCACCGGGAGATTATACGTTTAAAGTAAAGGCTTCTAACTCGGATGGGATTTGGTCTGAAATTCCAATGGAGTTATTGATTACCGTTTTACCACCTTGGTATCGTACCTGGTGGGCGTATGCAGGCTATATGCTGATTCTGATCGCCGCAATCTATTTGTTTATTCGCGAGGTCAAAATTCGGGAGGCATTTAAGACTGATATTCGGATGAAGGAAATCGAGAAAGAGCGAATTCGCGAATTGGAGCAGGTTAAGACTCACTTTTTTACGAATATTTCCCATGAGTTACGAACACCATTGACGCTAATTATTAGTCCGATTGAAAAGTATTTTTTACAAAATTCAGCACTTTCCGGCATGCAAGAAAAGCGGATGTCCTCCGTTTATCAAAATGCGCAGAAATTACTTCGTTTAATTAATCAACTACTTGATTTGTCAAAAATTGAATCGGGTAAACAGCATCCCATCATCGCTAAACATGATTTGGTCGTACAGATGAATGGAATTATTCAGGGTTTTGAAAATTATGCACTGCAGAAACAAATCAAATTAACTTGGAAAGCCCCTGTGGCTTCTTTATACGTGTATTATGATGCAGATATCTTAGAAAAATGTGTTAGTAATTTGTTGTCCAATGCCTTCAAGCATACTCCGGAAGATGGGAAAATTGGCGTTTCCTTGGATCTTGACTGTGTGTTTGTAGACGGCGAGGCAGAAGTGCATCAGGTGTTTATTCGCATTTTAGATACAGGGAAAGGAATTTCAGCAGAGCATCTTCCGCATATCTTTGATCGTTTTTATCAAATCCCTGAGTCAGTATCGGTGGTCGGAACAGGCGTCGGTCTTTCTCTATGCAAGGAATTAGTGACGTTACATTTAGGGGAGATCGAAGTTAAAAGTACCTTGGGAGAGGGAAGTGTCTTTAGCTTTCGAATTCCAGTACGCAAAATAGATTTTGACCCTGCTTGGATTCAAGAAAAGTTAATGACCATCAAATCCCTTGAGCCAGTGGCTCCTGTAACGGATGTCATTGAAAAGGAAAAACAAATTTTGTTGATTGTAGATGATCATATGGAATTGCGTCAATTTGTGGCCGAAATTTTTCAATCTAAATTTCAGGTCATGGAAGCCTCAAGGGGTGAAGATGCCTTGGAGATGGCTTTAACTTATTTGCCAGATGTGGTGATTACAGACTGGATGATGCCGGGTATGAGTGGTGTAAATTTATGTCGGGCACTGCGTCAAAATCCGAAAACAAATCATATTCCACTCGTTTTATTGACCTCCAAAAGTTCCCAAGAAAGTCAGATTGAAGGTATGCAGTCCGGAGCTGATGACTTCGTGAGTAAACCTTTTAATGCGGACATCTTAGAAATACGTGTGAATAAATTGTTGGAGTCCAAAGAGCGAAATCGTAAAAATTGGCAAAAGCAGATGATCCAACAGGAATTGAGTGAAGGGAAATTGCCTACCTTTGAGGATGCTTTCTTAGTGAAGGCAACGCAGTTGATTATTGCGAATTTGAGTAATGCCGACTTTGACGTAGAGGACCTTGAAAAAGGGCTAGATATGAGTAAAATGCAGTTATATCGGAAATTAAAGATGTTGACATCACTAGCTGCAAATGAATTTATTCGGACTATTCGATTGCAACAAGCAAAAGTTTTAGTCGAAAATTCAACGTTTAACATTGCCGAAATTGCGTATCAAGTGGGCTTTAATGACCCGGCTTATTTCGCCAGAGCATTTAAAAAACAATATGGCAAATCGCCAAAATCATTCATCAAACCAACTCATGAAGAAAATTAGTCTTTTCATTCTCGTGCTTTGTTCCTCTTGGGGATTTTTAGCGCACAAGACCTTGCAGCAAGTTTCTATTTATCAATTACCTGATGGGCTAGCGTCTTATTTTTATGCGAATCAGGAATACATTGTCCAACAATCCATTCGTCCGGATGTGCGTCGGAAAGACGATAAATCAGAAGATCCCAAGCATTATTTGGATATGGATGCGGAGTTGTTCGGTGCTAATTATAAAACTGATATTCCACATGATTTCAATGCAGCTGTAAAAAAGTATACGCTAGATAGTTTACGTAAAGAAGGATTGGTGCCTTGGGAGGTTACCCGTGTTTATGGCCGATTAGTACATGCATTTAAAAAAGAAATGCGGGATTCAGTCTTATTTTATGCGGCTGATTTAGGTCATTATGTAGCGGATGCACACGTGCCTTTGCACACCACAAAAAATCACGATGGCCAATTGACCGGCCAAAAAGGAATGCACGTGTTATGGGAAAGTTTAGTTCCAGAAGATCAATTGCAGACGTACAATTTGAGTCAAGTAGAGGGAGCTCAATATATTGCCAAGCCGCAGGATTTTATTTTCCAGATTTTGTTAGAGTCACATGCCATGTTGCCTACGATGTTTAGCGCTGAAAAAGAAGTTCGCTCAGCATTAGGTGAAGATGGGTCCTTTGAAATGGTGGAGAAATACGGTCGGAAGCAGCGTTACTATACCAAAGCTTTTATTCAGGCCTTTGGAGCCAAATTAGGGGTATCGGTTCAAAAACGTATGTTATTGGCTTCTTCACGTGTCGCATCCTTTTGGTTTTCGGCTTGGAAAGATGCGGGTTCTCCTGCCTGGGTAAACCAAGATGCGGCGGTGAATGCTCGCTTAGCAGAGGAGCGTGTTGTTTGGAAGAAGAATGCACTCATTTCAAGTGGTGCGCTTATTTCAGTAAAAGCGAAGTAAAATGGTTAAGGTTTTATTACTCTCAGATACGCATAGTTATTTGGATCCGCGCTTGGATGAACATCTGAAGGCATGTGATCAAATTTGGCACGCAGGAGATTGGGGTTCGGTGGAGTTGGCTGATAAATTAGCTACCTATGGAAAGCCTATTGCGGGCGTTTATGGAAATATAGATGACCGAACCATTCGAAATATGTATCCCAAAATTCGGCGCTTTCGTTGTGAAGATGTGACGGTCGCCATGACGCATATCGCAGGAGCCCCCTCCAATTATAAACCAGATGCACTAGAGGCATTTTCGAAAGGATTGCCCATGATTTTTGTATGTGGACATTCGCATATCTTGCAAATTAAGCGGGATGCCAAACGCAATAACATGCTGTTTTTGAATCCGGGGGCAGCGGGCCAACATGGTTTTCATCCGGAACAAACGGCGTTGCGTTTTAAGATTGATGGAACACGGATTTTTGACATGGAAGTGATCCAAATGCCACGCATTAAAGTAAAATTGACACCTGAAGAGGCAAAGTTGATTCCTTAGTTGGCAACCTC
>CAMCXW010000005.1 GCA_945883625.1 Spirosoma fluviale | reverse complement strand
AAACTATGCTATTTTCATTAAAAGGCAAAAAAGTAGTGGTGACAGGTGGATGTTCCGGTATCGGGAAATCGATTGCGCTAACATTTCACGCCCAAGGGGCAGAGGTGCACGTAATCGATTTACATAAATCAACAGATCCTTTATCTGATAAAATCTTTTTCCACCAAGCAGATATTACTGACCTTGAAATGGTAGAACAAATAGCCATGCGGTTACCTACAATTGACATATTAGTAAATAATGCGGGTATACCACAAATTGGAAATTTGGAGAAAACAAGTCCTGCCGACTTCCAGCGCATTTTTGACGTTAATGTAAAAGGCGCTTATCATTGCATGTATGTGTTTATCCCAAATATGGTTAAACAAAAATCAGGTGTTATTTTAAATATGGCTTCTGTAGCTGCGTCCGTAGGAATACCAGATCGTTTTGGTTACTCCATGACCAAAGGAGCGATAAAATCCATGACCCAATCCGTAGCGAAAGATTACATCAATCAAGGTATTCGATGCAATTGCATATCTCCTGGACGTGTCCATACGCCATTTGTTGATGGATTTATCGCCAAAAACTATCCAGATAATCAAGCAGAAATGTTTGAAAAACTATCAAAAACACAACCATTAGGTCGCATGGCTAAACCTGATGAAATTGCCAATTTAGCCTTATATTTATGCTCCGATGAAGCCGCATTCATCACAGGATGTGATTATCCAATTGACGGTGGATTCATTTATCTAAACAATTAAAACCTATGAAAACTAAAATTTTAAGCATCATTTGCTTGATCAGCATGAGCCTAAGCTCATACACAACGCTTGAAACGCCTACTCGTATTGTCTTTTTTGGTGATTCGATCACTCAAGCAGGAGTAGGCAAAACTGGCTACATTACCAAAATGGCAGAAATGCTAGGTGCTCAAGGTCTAGCTAGTAAATATGAACTAATCGGTGCAGGTATTGGAGGCAATAAAATCTATGATTTATACCTTCGTCACGAAGAAGATGTGATTGCTAAAAAGCCTACTATTGTAATTATATATGTCGGAATTAATGATGTTTGGCATAAGACAACATCACGTACAGGAACTGATCCAGACAAATTCGAAAAGTTCTATAGTGCTTTAATTAAAAGGCTTCAAAAGTATAATATTCAAGTAGTTATCTGCACACCAACAGTGATTGGAGAAAAGTTTGATGCGAGTAATGAGAATGATGGTGACCTAAATGCGTATTCAAATATTATTCGCAAAATTGCCACAGATAATCAATGTAAATTGATCGATTTACGTAAGGCATTTTTAAGCTACGAGGAGAAAAACAACATTGAAAATAAGGCTTCAGGCATATTAACAACAGATCGCGTACACCTAAATGAAGTAGGTAACCAGTTTTTAGCTGAGACCATGTGGGAAACAATTAAAAAATTATAGTCGATGCAATTAGTAAGAATAGGAGAATTTGAACAAGAAAAACCATCGATTCTTGTCGATGGCCGTTATTTAGACGTTTCAGCACATGTTCAAGATTATAATGAAGCATTTTTTGCAGCAGATGGTTTAACCAAACTAGCACAAATTGTTGCTTCAACAGATTTACCTGAAATCAAATCACCAAAGCGTATTGGTTCATGTGTCTCTCGTCCATCCAAAATCATTTGTGTGGGATTGAACTATGCAGATCATGCGCGTGAAACTGGTGCTGAAATCCCAACGGAGCCGATACTTTTCTTTAAGTCAACAACAGCTCTTAGTGGACCATTCGATCATGTTGTCATTCCAAAGGGTTCTACCAAAACAGATTGGGAAGTAGAACTAGCCATCGTAATTGGCAAAAAAGCCCAGTATGTCTCAGAAATAGAAGCTTATGATTATGTAGCTGGTTATTGTTTACATAATGATTATTCAGAACGTGAATACCAATTAGAACGTGGAGGAAATTGGTCCAAAGGAAAAGGATGTGACACGTTTGCACCACTAGGACCTATTTTGGTTACGAAAGATGAAATAAAAGATGTGCATAATTTATCCATGTGGCTCGATGTAAATGGGAAGCGTTTTCAAACATCAAACACAGATCAATTGATATTCAACGTTCCACAAGTTGTTTCTTATATTTCCCAATTCATGACACTGTTACCAGGTGATGTGATTTCAACGGGGACACCACATGGGGTAGGATTAGGTTTCAAACCACCCATTTATTTACAACCTGGTGACGTAGTAACACTAGGAATGGATGGTCTAGGAGAACAAAAACAGACAGCCGTAGCTTATTCATAATGATTGATTCCCATCAGCATTTCTGGAACTATGATGAAGAACGAGACGCCTGGATAACACCAGAAATGTCCGTAATTCGTGCTGATTTCTATCCTGACGAAGATACATTTCGATCCAAAGGAATTCAAAGTTGTGTCGCAGTCCAAGCCGCATCCTCCGAAGAAGAAACGTTATTTCTCCTAGCATTAGCAGAACAATCCGATTTTATTCGCGGGGTAGTAGGCTGGGTAGATTTGCAACAATCCAATATTGAAGACCGACTTGCTTATTTCTCACAATTTGAAACAATTAAGGGTTTTCGTCACATCGTTCAAGGTGAAAAGGACACTGATTTTCTAAAGAGACCCGCATTTTTAAAAGGTATTCGTGCACTCGATGCCTTCGATTATACCTATGATTTACTGATTTTACCACATCAGTTGCAGTCGGGCATTGATTTTTGTCAAAGTCTTGAACAGAAAATCGTATTAGACCATTTGGCAAAACCGCCGATTAAATCGGGTGATTTAGGCGTTTGGAAAAAGGAATTACAAGCCTTTAAATCATTAGATCATGTGTCAGCCAAAATATCCGGTTTGGTTACAGAGGCTAATTGGCATACATGGACTAAGGATGAAATTAAGGAAGTAATAGATACGGCATTAAACGTATTTGGACCAAATAGATTGATGTTTGGTACAGATTATCCCGTTGTCAAAGTAGCCGCCGAATTAGATACGTGGATAGAGGTTTACGAATCGAATATTCAATCGCTTAGCAAAACGGACCAAGAAAAAATGAATCAATTAAATTGCATCAGCTTTTACGCATTAGACTAATATGAACCTAGGACTCAAAGAAAAAGTAATCATTGTAACTGGTGGCGCGAAGGGAATAGGCGCGGGAATCAGTCAAGCATTAGGCTTGGAATCCGCCATGGTGGTCATTGTTGGTCGAAGCGAAACAGATAATCAAGCATGCATCAACATCATCCAAGCCACAGGAGGGCAAGCTTTTTCATTTGTTGCTGAACTTACACAACCTGAAGAATGTACACGTGTGGTCAAAGAGATTGTCACTATGTTTGGTCGAATCGATGGACTAGTGAACAATGCGGGTATAAATGATGGGGTGGGACTCGAAAAAGGGTCATATGATCGATTTATGCAATCTTTACACGCAAATCTTGTTCATTATTACTTACTAGCACAAGCATGTTTACCCTATCTAAAAACATCTAAAGGGGCAATCGTAAATATTAGTTCGAAAACAGCCGAAACAGGGCAGGGAGGAACATCCGCTTACGCTGCTGCAAATGGTGGGCGAAATGCATTGACACGCGAATGGGCCGTAGAATTATTGCCATTTAACATTCGAGTTAACGCGGTAGTCGTTGCTGAATGCTACACACCACTTTACGAAAAATGGATTCAAACATTGCCAAACCCGAAAGAAAAATTAGCTGAAATTGAATCGAAGATTCCGTTAGGCCAACGAATGACTACAGCTGATGAATTGGGAGCTATGGTTGCTTTCTTATTATCACCTAAATCAAGTCACACCACAGGGCAATTAATTCATGTGGACGGTGGATATGTTCACTTAGATCGTGCTTTATGATTCAAGAACGTGATTTAGTCAGCCCAGGATTACTCGTAGATCCCAAAATCGTGCAGGCCAATATAGCTTGGATTTTGAATAAAGTGGATAATAATCCACATCGACTAAGACCGCATATAAAAACACATAAAACGCGGGAAGTAAACCAAATGCTTTTGGCAGCTGGTATTTACAAATTCAAAGCTGCAACCATCGCTGAAGCTGAATTATTAGCCTTAGATGAAGCACCAGATGTGTTGTTGTCCATGCAACCTACAGGAACAACGCTTACCCGATTCATTGAACTTCAAAAAAAGTACACTAAAACCTCATTTTCATGCCTTTTAGACGACCGAGTAGCTGCATCGCAGTTGGCAAAGGTCTGTGAAAATCAAAAAGTCTTCATCGATTTAAATATGGGTATGAATCGAACAGGCATTCGTCCCGAAGCGGCATTACCACTCATTCATCATATTCAAAGTATGTCTTCACTAAAGTTAGTGGGACTTCACGCATACGACGGTCACATTCGTGACGCGAATATCGAAGACCGTCAAAAACATGTGGAGAAGGATTTTGAGTACTTTTTTGATTTAGTAAACCATTTGGATTCTAATTTAGAATTGGTCATAGGTGGAACTCCAAGTTTTTTGGTACATCATCAGAATCCGAAATTTGTTTGTAGTCCGGGTACATTTGTATTCTTCGATACTGGTTATGCCAAATTATATCCTCAAGAAAGTGTTCAATTAGCTGTACAAATTATCGGGCGTATAATTTCGAAGCCAACCAATCACACCATTTGCATCGATGTGGGTCATAAATCAGTAGCCCCAGAAAATACGATTGAAAATCGGCTTACATTCATCAATCATCCCGAATGGAAATTAATCAGTCAAAGTGAGGAGCACGGCATCGTAGAAGTTGGCGATAATTCTCCCTATGCCATCGGAGATGTAATTCGCATGTATCCATATCATATTTGCCCAACAGTAGCTTTGCACCAATCATTGCAAGTAACCGACGGATCAACTTGGAAGGTATTAGCACGAGACCGTAAAATAACTATTTAAGATGTTTATAGTTGACGCCCATCTAGATTTAAGCATGAATGCTTTAGAATGGAATCGAGATTTACGATCTTCCATTGAAGAGATTAATGACCGCGAAAAACATTTAACCGACAAACCTGACCGTGGACTAGCGACAGTTTCTCTGGGCGAATTACGTAAAGGTAATATCGGATTAGTTGTTGCAACACAAATTGCTCGGTATGTTGACCGAAACTCAACTCTACCTGGTTGGAACTCACCCGAACAAGCTTGGGCACAAACACAAGGCCAATTAGCGTATTACAAAGCATTAGAAAGAAGTAATGATCTGTATCCAATCCGGAATCTACCTGAATTGTACACACATTTAGCAAAGTGGCCTACGGATCAACATACCATTGGATATATCCTAAGTTTAGAAGGGGCTGATTCAATCGTGTCTTTAGACTATTTGGAAATCGCTCATGAAGCAGGGTTACGGGCTTTAGGACCCGCACATTATGGACCTGGAAGATATGCGCAAGGAACAAATGCCACAGGGGGTATCGGTCCAAAAGGGCGTGAATTACTGCAAAAAATGCATGAATTGAACATTATTTTAGATGCTACCCACTTATGTGATGATAGTTTTGATGAAGCGATGGAACACTTTGACGGACATGTTTGGGCAAGTCATCATAATTGTCGGGCCCTCGTAAATCATAACCGCCAATTCTCAGATGCTCAGTTCAAGGAATTGATTCGTAGGGGAGCGGTCATCGGAATGCCATTGGACGCTTGGATGATGGTACCAAATTGGGAACGCGGAAAATCAAACCCAAAATCCATGGGAGTAACATTAAATACCATGATTGACCATTTGATCCATATTTGTGAATTGGCTGGAAACACAAATCATGTAGGTATGGGAACGGATTTAGACGGTGGATTTGGCAAGGAACAATGTCCACATGATTTGGAAACGATTGCCGACTTGCAAAAAATACCTGAATTATTATCTAAACGAGGTTTTTCGGAAGATGACATTAAAAACATCTGTCACCAAAACTGGTTGAAATTTTTAGAAAAAGCGTGGGCCTAATGTTTCGGAGGAGGACTGATGGTAGTCCAGCCGCCATCCACGATTAAAGTTTGACCTGTAATGTGTTTGGCTTGATCCGATAAGAAAAATAAGGTGGCAGCCGCAATGTCAGAAACATCAGCTGCCTTTCCCAAAGGGGTAATTTCCGCCCAATCAGATTGATATTCTGCATTCTTCAAGGTACGTTCGGTAATTGTTGCTCCCGGTGAAACCGAATTAATCCGAATTTGGAAAGGAGATAAATCAATCACTAGATTCTTTACCAACTGATTTAAGGCGGCTTTTGTCATACCGTAGGCAGCTAAATCAGGGTGCGCTTGATGGCCCGTAACAGATGACATGACCACAATGGAACCAGCAATCTGCTTTTCACGAAAACGTTGCGCTAAGGATTGAATGAGGAAAAAAGTACCCACTAAATTCACTTGCAAGATTTGCTCCATGGAAGCGCGCTGGTATGACCAAAAGTCACCAAAAGTTGTAATTCCTGCATTACAAACAACGCCAGCTAAATCATGCGTTGATGCATCTAATACTTGATTTAACTCATATAAAAACGCAGTTGAACTTGCATCCTCCTGAATACAAACATACGCATGCAATCCTAGATCATTCAATTGTTGGACCGCAGCATCCTTTACGTCGTAATCTATTTCATTCCAAACGACAAAATGGCCATTGGATAAAAGTTGTTTTACTAACTCAAATCCAATTCCTTGGCCAGCTCCTGTGATTACGTATATTTTCATTAATGTGAATCGCGCGTTACTGTGGAACCTGATCCTCCTTTTAAGAAATCAAAATCCGCACCTTTATCAGGTTGTTCAATATGATCAATAAATAAACTCACATATCCACGCGGATGGGTTGGAGGTACTAATGGCTGAGCTAATTTACGTGCAGTTAATTCCTCATCCGAAACTTCCCAATTTATAGACCGACTTTCTACGTCTAGTGAAATATAATCTCCATTTTGAACCCAATTCAAAGGTCCTCCAGCAGCTGATTCAGGTGAAACGTGTAGAATTACCGTTCCAAATCCCGTACCACTCATACGTCCATCTGAAATACGAACCATATCTTTAACTCCTTTTATCAGTAATTTTTTCGGAATTCCCATATTGCCCACTTCAGCCATCCCTGGGTATCCTTTCAAGCCGACATTTTTCAATACCATCACTGAAGATTCATCAATATCTAATTCAGGAGTATCAATTCGTGCGTGATAATCCTCGATATTTTCAAAAACAACTGCCTTACCGCGATGCTTAAATAATTCAGGGGAAGCAGCTGATGGCTTTAAAACCGCACCTTGAGGCGCTAAATTTCCTCGTACTACAGCAATTCCTGAATCTGGTTTGAATGGCTCTGCGAAAGACGAAATAATTGTGGGATCGTAAATAGGCGTATCTGCAATATTTTCGCCAACCGTCTTTCCATTAACTGTGATGCTCGACGTATGCAAATGTTCCTTCATTTGATTCATCAATGCTGGTAACCCACCCGCATAGTATAAATCTTCCATAAAAAATTCACCTGAGGGTTGAATATTCGCCAACAAAGGAATATTTAAAGAGAATTTATCGAAATCATCCAAGTGTAAATCCACACCAATACGACCTGCAATGGCCAATAAATGAATCACAAAATTAGTAGATCCACCAGTTGCCGCATTAACACGAATCGCATTTTCAAAAGCTTGTCGGGTTAATACCTTTGACATCTTTAAATCCTCATTCACCATTTCCACAATTCGCCGACCAGAATGCTGCGCCAATACCTTGCGACGCACATCAGCTGCCGGAATAGCCGCATTTTGAGGTAAACTCAAACCTAAAGCTTCCACCATCGTAGCCATGGTAGAAGCTGTACCCATCACCGCACAATGTCCAGGCGTACGAGCCATACAAGCTTCCGCCTCAATAAATTCTTTTTGAGATAATTCGCCTAGTTTATAGGCCTCAGCAAAGCGCCATACATCTGATGTGCCAATATCCTTTCCCTTAAATTTACCTTTCATCATCGGTCCACCTGAGATCACTAATGTAGGTAAATCCACACTTGATGCACCCATCACGAGGGAAGGAGTCGTTTTATCACAACCACACATCAGGACAACACCATCAACTGGGTTTGCGCGAATAGACTCTTCAACATCCATACTTGCCAAATTACGGAATAGCATGGCGGTAGGTTTAATTAACGTTTCACCCAAAGACATGACGGGAAACTCAACAGGAAATCCACCTGCCTCAATAACACCTTTTTTAACAAATTCTGCTAATTCTCTAAAATGCGCATTACATGGCGTCAATTCAGACCACGTATTACAAATACCAATTACAGGCTTACCTTGAAAATAATCATCGGGTATACCTTGGTTTTTCATCCACGCACGGTAGATAAAGCCATCTTTTCCTGTTTTTCCAAACCACTGTTGGGAACGCAATTTTGAATTACTCATAAGTTATGTTTTCTAGGTCTAAGGTCTTTTTCAAAATAAAACTTTGGTCTTTGCCAAAAGTATAAAAACATGCTCGATATCCGTTACCAAAATCAGCATAGGGATCATTTGCATATTTTACTAATCGTACTAAACTATTCTTTTCAAAATATAAAGAATCTCCACCAATATACCCAAAGGCTTGTCGGCCCTTTAAAGTTGGGAAAGTAATCTCACGTACACGTCCTGAACCATATTCAAAAGCCAAAATTTGAGTTCGTTTACTTGTATTTTGACCATAAATCCAAAATTCAGGCAACTGATTCCCATTTAAATCAGAAGCTAAAATTTGCTTCACTGGCCATGCCAACTTTTTCGAAAATATCAGTTGGCTACTTTTATAGACTTGAAAGACATTCGAATCTACCTTGGCTTCAAAATCTTCAATAAACGCATTAATGACAGTAGGCTCCACGGAGAATGTTGCGCTTGATTCTGGCTGGGATTGCTGACTTAAAGAATCAGCAAAGCCACTGGCCATTAAATTATCTTCGAGACTTACATCAGCGCTTGACTGCTGATCATGCGCGGCGATATACCAAAAGAGAAACCCTAAAGCAGCTAAAAGTCCCAGAAAGAGTAGGCTTTTAAGCATGCGCATGTACAACTTGTTTAATAATTGAAATGGCTTTTTCTAACTGCACACGCGGACAAGCAAAGTTTAAACGAATAAAATCTCCTCCTTTAAATTGCTCGCCACGTAAGACATGCAATCCAGCATCAAATAAACGCTTTTGTAAATCACCATGTAGATTTGCATCGAAGCCGATCCAAGCCAAATAAGTGGCTTCTAATGGCAACATGGTCAAACCAGGAAGACTATTGATTGATTCTAAAAGTAAGTCATGATTAGTCCGCAAGTAGGGTAGTAGTGATTCCATCCAATCTGATGACATCGTTAATGAGGTCTCCATCACTTCAATACTATGCCGTGTAAGCATAGGAAAAAAGCCAAAGGTCTTTTTAGTAAACGCTTCGCGTACATTTTTATCAGGAATAATGGCCACAGCACCACCTAAACCAGCTGTATTATAGGCCTTAGAAGTCGCAAAGAAATTAATATCACTGGCGATACATAGATGTTTAGATTGTGAACTTATCTGCAAATCAGCATGAATTTCATCAGAGACAATCAGGCAATCGTATTGGGCACATAAGGTACGAATCCGCTCAATTTCATGCGCATTAAATACCGTACCACCTGGATTATGTGGGTTACAAAACAGAAATACCTTGGGCCCTTTTTTAAGTGCTATTTCAAACGCTTCGAAATCATAGGTCCAGCGATTCCCCTCTTGAACCATAGGAAACGTGATTAAGGGTCGATCGACCCAGCCAGCCACTAAATGAAATGGATGATATACCGGAACGACAGTTAATATTCCATCCTCAGGATTCGTAAACGCTGCACAAGCAGCAGCAATGCCAGGAACAATACCCGGAATCCAAACTTGCCAGTCTAATGAGGTATCCCAACCGTAATCCTGGCTGATTTTAGCTTGCATCGCCACTTTAAGGGATTCTGGGACAATCGCATAACCCAAAACGGCATGATCAGTGATTCGATTTAACGTCGCTAAAATTTCATCCGCGACAGGAAAATCCATATCAGCTACTGGCATAGGTAACATCCCCGAAGCAGGGTAGGTTACATTATCCCATTTAAAACTACTTGTATGGGTACGATCAATGACCTGATCAAAGTTGTATTTTTTCATTCCTTAAAAATAGGTCTAAATGCCGAAAGACCAATAAATTGTCGGTGCGTTTTCACGTATTCAACTAAGGTCTGTTGGCTGACCATCACTCGTTTATATTCCTGTGACGCATGCAGTAAATATACTTTTCCGTCTTTTCGAAAGATCATACCCGTATGCAAAAAATCAATCGCAGGATTTTTAGAAACTAATCCCACCAAATCTCCAGATTTTAATAAGGGCAATAAACGATCAATTATGGCATTAGGCGTATAATAAAATTCATTTTGAGTCAATTGATATTCTCTTGAACGAAGCAGTGACAGATTTATTTGTCCTGGCTGCTTTGAGGCTAAGTAATTACTTAAAAATGAAAATGATTTGGGAAAATTCTGAAGCATATCACGCGTACCTAGCAAAGGGTAGCCCAATGACCTCATTGCATCCGAAAAATAATGGTATCGTTTTTCGTATTGAACAGAATCGCCAGCATAGCGAAAATGAACCAACGCTTTCTGATATACAGAGTCAACACCCGCAGAATGTGCCAAGGCCAACGAATTTTCAATAAATGTTACACAATCAAAGGATGATAAATCAGCAACGAGTTCTTCAGGATTGGAACTTGACAAGGCATTAGCTCGATAAGGCTTACCTAAAAACTGTAAACCTATTCGAGTCAAATCATGATTAGTTCGGGTTTCTTGTATAGCCAAACGTAAAGCAGGAGTGACTTGACCCAAAGCTGAATAAAAACTACACAGGAAAAAGAGGACTACCTTTCGCGAATCCATAATACACTGATTGCTCCCGCGATAAAAAATACACCTGCCATGACAATTGCATAAATCGCATTACCGTTCTGCAAGGCAAAGCCAAATTGAATGCCTAGAAAGCCAAAACACATATTAAAAATCTGACCTAAGGATAAGTGTGGTTTTGCTAATTTTTTCATGGATTATAAATTAAAAATCAAAGCGCTATTCGCGGGAATATAAATCTTGTTTCCTGATAATCGAGGAGCATCCGAGGTACTCGGAGGTGTAAAATAGGTATTTTTGGCTAATTTGACTGATTTTACCTGCATCATATCTAGCGCTAATTGGGGCAATTGAATCGTAAACTCATGCCCTTGCTTCGCATCAAAATTTGTCACGATCAATAGTTTTTCTTTGGCATTGTAGCGTAAAAATGAATACAAATGTTTGGCATCATACGCAGCATCCTGCACATATTGTAAATCAAAAAAAGAACCCTGTTGGATTGCATCCGAAGTATGTACCAGCTTAAATAACTGTTGGTAAAATTGATCAATCTCCTTCTCCGCTGCACTCAATAAGCCACCATCAAATTTCCCTCCATTCATCCAGCGCTGATGCGTCTCCACACGCCAGAAATCAAACATCGAACTACGATCATCTGCTTCATTATATCCTTCAATCTCATTCGCTTTTTCACCAAACTCTTGACCCATGTAAATCATTAATGGACCATCATGTAAGGTTGAAGTCACAACCATTCCAGGGATAGTTGACCAAAAATTATTCGCTGCAAACGCCGGTGTATTCAAGCGATGTTCATCATGATTTTCCAAAAACCGCAGCATGTGTTTCGCAAAATCACCTGATTCATTTTGCCAAACACGCGTTATGTCCGCTGTGGTTGCCTCTGGCTTTTCTTGCATCAAGCGACGAATCCCATCGTATAAACCTACTTTGTCATATAAATAATCGAATCCCCCTTTAAAAATATAGTCCTTATATAAATTGGGTTGATAAATCTCAGCGATGAAAACCACTTGTTTATGTTTGCTTTTAATCTTCGGAATCGCATAAGACCAAAACTCGACAGGCACCATCTCCGCCATATCACATCGAAATCCATCTACTCCTAAATCTGCCCAATAATTCAATACCTCAATCATTTTTACCCATGTATCAGGAATAGGGTCAAAATGCGTTGTATTTCCATGCTGGAAATCTACCCCATAATTTAACTTCACTGTTTCAAACCAATCGTTAATGGAGGGCTGTGAATTGAATACATTATTTCCGGAAACCTTAGCAGGGATTTCCGTGTAAGGAATCGTTACTTGTACAGGAGGATGAACGCCCTCAGGCACTGAAAATTGGGTTCCTGGCAAATAATAGAAATTATTATTGGGTGCAAATGAAACTTGATTGTTATCACGCATACCAAAATCCTCAATACCCGCCGGCTTTTGATCGGAATGATATTGCCTTGCCAAGTGATTTGGCACAAAATCAATGACTAGTTTGATACCGGTTTCATGGAAGCGGGCCAACATACCCTTGAACTCATCCATACGTTTCGCAGGATTCACGGCTAAAAATGGATTCACATCATAGTAATCCTTGATGGCGAAAGGGGAGCCCGCCCGACCTTTCACAACAGATGGATGATCTAATGGCGAACCAAATGCTGTCAAATCCTCCATGGTGGCATGTTCAATCAAACCAGTTGCATACACATGCGTAATACCTTTTGCTTTCAGGGCCTTTAATGCTTTCGTAGAAACATCCTTGAACTTGGTCACTCCATTTTGTTGGGCCGACCCATTACGAACCAAATTTGTATTGATATTCCCCCACAGGTGAAACATCATTTGATACACAATAAATTTAGAGGAAAGATTCGTAGCGGTAGGCATAATGGATTGGGAATTCAAATTAGGCGATAGGCCATAGCAGGCCAAAAAAAAAATTACGGGTAAATCGTAGCATATTGTAAAATAAACAGACTAGCACAACAGAAATAGCTTTCTTGGCATAAGTAAATGTAATACTTTTGAACATTCAAATAAACAGATTTTTATAAAATATCACCCAAAATGACATATAAGGCATGCCTATTTGATTTAGATGGCGTATTAGTTGACACAGCCATTTATCATTTTCAAGCTTGGAAAAACTTAGGTACTAAGTTTGGCTATTCGTTAACAGAGGAACAAAATGAACAATTGAAGGGCGTATCTCGCGTTGAGTCATTGAACCGAATTTTAGTTTGGGCAAATTATTCCGCAACAGAGAAAGAAAAATCAACGTGGTTAATTGAAAAGAATGAAAATTACTTGGACTTAATTTCGAATATGAATCCAAGTGAAATATTACCTGGTGTATTGGATTTCTTACAACAAATCAAACAAGCTGGCTATAAAATCGCATTAGGTTCAGCTAGCAAGAATGCTGAAATCATTTTAACCAAAACGGGCCTAATCGAATGGTTTGATTTAATCATTGATGGAAATAAGGTTGCGAAGAGTAAACCAGATCCTGAAGTATTCTTAAAAGGAGCAAGTGGTTTAGGTTTCTTACCCACCGAATGCATCGTTTTCGAAGATGCACAAGCTGGCGTAGAAGCTGCCAAAGCTGGCAATATGCGTGCTATTGGAATAGGAGATGCGGAGATGTTGGGTCAGGCCGACAAAGTAATCCCCAATTTTGTAGGTATTCAAGCATCCGAATTATTGCAATTTCAAGAAACACACTAGCACAGAATTTACAAAAAGAGACATTCGTTTAATTTTGTACGGATTACCTAATAACCCTGAGTTTACATGAAGCAATATTTAAAACTCGATGAATGGAAAATCATCGAAGACAAGTTTAATCCTGAGTTCAACGAAATAACAGAATCAATCTTTTCACTAGGAAACGGCCGCATGGGCCAGCGCGGTTCTTTTGAAGAAACATACACAGGGAAAACACTTCAAGGTAATTACGTAGCTGGTGTCTATTATCCAGACAAAACACGTGTAGGCTGGTGGAAAAATGGGTATCCAGAATATTTTGCCAAAGTACTAAATGCCGCCAATTGGAATGGCCTTGAAATTACCATTGACGGAGAAATAGTAGATCTACATACGAGTTCAATAAATACCTTCTACCGTGAATTAAACATGAAAGAAGGATTCATTTTACGTCAATGTGACATTACATTAGCTTCAGGAAAATCATTATCAATTGAATCCATACGGTTAAATAGCATGGCTGATGATGAATCAGGTCTTATTTCGTATCAAATAATTCCATTAAATTTTTCAGCATCAATCTCTGTCAAGGCATTCATAGACGGTGATATAAAAAATAAGGATTCGAACTACGATGAAAAGTTTTGGGATGAAGTAAAAGTAGGTGCGAGTGATCATACCTCTTTCGTTTGGTCGAAAACGAAGAAAACAGGCTTTGAAGTTTTCACAGGTCAAAAAATTGAATTAGCTATTAGTGGACAAAAACAAGCAATAGCAGCAAAGACTGAAACGAAAGAAAAGTATAGTTCGTTAACTTATTTGGTGCCAACAGCACAAGGAGAAAAATTAAGCATTACCAAATTTGCTGTCAACTTAAGTTCTGAAAATCACCCGACTGCAACCTTAGAATCTCGTGGAATTGACTACTTAAACCGCATTTGCGCTAAAGGATTCGATACCATGAAAAAAGAACAAGCCGAAGCTTGGGAAGCGAAATGGGCGATTAATGATGTGGTTATAAAAGGTGATGTGTCGGCCCAACAAGGCATTCGATTTAACATATTCCAGTTGAATCAAACATATACAGGAGCAGATGATCGCTTAAATATTGGACCAAAAGGGTTTACAGGCGAAAAATATGGTGGATCCACCTATTGGGACACAGAAGCTTATTGTATTCCGTTCTATTTAGCTACCGCACCACAAAATGTATCCAAAAATCTATTAATCTACCGTTGGAAACAATTAGATCGCGCAATTGAAAATGCTGTAAAACTTGGTTTTAATCAAGGAGCGGCCTTATATCCGATGGTTACGATGAATGGTGAGGAATGCCATAATGAATGGGAAATAACTTTTGAAGAAATTCACCGAAATGGGGCTATCGCTTACGCAATTAAGGATTATGTAGATTATACAAACGACCGCAAGCATTTAGTTGACTATGGTTGGGAAGTATTAATCGGCATTTCACGTTTTTGGGCGCAGCGCGTGAATTGGTCAGAGAACCAAAAAAAATATGTAATGCTTGGCGTAACGGGTCCTAATGAATATGAGAACAACGTAAACAACAACTGGTATACAAACTATTTCGCTGTATGGTGCTTAAAATATACGTTGGCTGTATTGCAGGAAATCAAATCAAATTATCCAGAAGCCCTACAAGAGAAACTAGCCAAAACAAATTTCAAGAACGAGGAAATTGCTCAATTTGAGCATATCATTCAAAACATGTACTTCCCGCGTGATGAACAAAAAGGAATATTTTTACAGCAAGACGGATTCTTGGATAAAGTAATTGCACCTGTAGATGCTATTCCAGCAGGTCAAAGACCCATCAATCAAAACTGGTCATGGGATCGCATTCTTCGTTCTTGCTATATCAAGCAAGCTGATGTATTGCAAGGCATGTATTTCTTTGAGACTGAATTCAGCAAAGAAGAAATTGAGCGTAATTACAATTTCTATGAACCATTGACGGTTCATGAATCATCGCTGAGTCCCTGCGTGCATAATATAATCGCCGCAAAATTGGGTAAAGAAGATAAATCGTATGAATTCTATACGCGTGCTGCACGATTAGATTTAGATGATTACAACAATGATACTGAGGATGGTTGCCACATCACAAGTATGGCAGGTACCTGGATGTCCATTGTGAAAGGATTTGGTGGCATGATGCTGGTGAATGACCAGTTAAGTTTTAATCCATTCCTTCCAAGTCAATGGGAAGAATATGCATTTAAGATCAATTTTAGATCAAACCAACTAGCGATTAGGATACTGAAGAAAGGGGTTGAGATTGCCAACTTATCAGCTAATCCAATCACGTTAAAGGTCAAAGGTAGTTCGTATACGATACCTGGAGAAAGTACACAGGTAATCTAATTAAATGGCCAAGAAGAAATTCTTGGCCATTTGATTTAAACTAAGTCAATACTGCTATCCTAGCAAAATAAGAGAAAGTTGACAAAATTTACATGTTTTAAAACCTTAAAAGTTACCATAAAGACGACCTAAATAACGATTTAGAGGAATTAAACTTAGTTTGTGACAATTTGGCATAATGTGTCATGTTTGAATAAGATGGCATTATCCTTGTGTAAAAGGGTAAAAATTAAAATAAATAATCATGGGAAAAATTATTGGAATTGACTTAGGTACCACCAACTCATGTGTGGCGGTTATGGAAGGGAATGAGGCTGTTGTTATCGCTAATTCAGAAGGTAGAAGAACGACACCCTCCATTGTAGCATTTTTAGAAAATGGAGAACGTAAAGTGGGTGATCCTGCCAAAAGACAAGCCATTACGAATCCTCAGAATACGATTTCATCTGTGAAGCGTTTCATGGGTAAAAAATATTCAGAAGTAAGTTCAGAGTTAAAAACAATCTCATATCAAGTTGAGCAAGGAAATAACGATACGCCACGCGTGCGTATTGGTGATCGTTTGTATACACCTCAAGAAATTTCAGCTCAAATTTTAACGAAGATGAAGCAAACGGCAGAGGACTATTTAGGTCAAACTGTTACGGAGGCTGTCATTACGGTTCCTGCTTATTTCAATGATGCAGAACGTCAAGCAACAAAAGAAGCTGGCCAAATCGCTGGTTTAGAGGTAAAACGTATCATCAACGAGCCTACAGCTGCTGCATTAGCATATGGTGTAGACAAAGGTGGTAAGGATATGAAAATTGCCGTTTTTGACTTAGGTGGCGGTACTTTTGACGTGTCTGTGTTAGAATTGGGTGATGGTGTATTTGAAGTTAAATCAACTGATGGTGATACACACTTAGGTGGTGATGACTTTGATCAGGTAATCATCAACTGGTTAGCGGAAGAATTTATTTCGGATGAAAACATCGATTTGCGTAAAGATCCAATGGCTTTACAGCGTTTGAAAGAAGCTGCTGAAAAAGCTAAAATCGAATTGAGTTCAAGTGCATCTACTGAAATCAATTTGCCATACATCATGCCAGTTGACGGTATTCCAAAACACTTAGTTCGTTCATTGTCCAAAGCAAAATTTGAACAATTAGCTGATAGCTTAATCCGTCGCACCTTGGAACCGTGTAAGCGAGCAATGAAAAATGCTGGTTATACTAATGCTGATATAGATGAAGTAATCTTGGTAGGTGGATCGACTCGTATTCCTCGTATTCAGGAGGAAGTTGAGAAATTCTTTGGTAAGAAACCTTCTAAGGGAGTTAATCCAGATGAAGTTGTTGCAATTGGTGCTGCAATTCAAGGAGGTGTATTAACAGGAGAGGTGAAGGACGTTTTATTACTTGACGTAACTCCACTTTCATTAGGTATCGAGACAATGGGTGGTGTATTCACGAAATTGATTGAATCGAATACGACAATCCCGACAAAAAAATCGGAGACATTCTCGACGGCTGCGGATAACCAACCATCAGTAGAGCTTAACGTTTTACAAGGTGAGCGTCCGATGGCGAAAGATAACCGTTCATTAGGCCGTTTCCACTTAGATGGTTTGCCACCGGCACAACGTGGTGTACCTCAAATCGAAGTTACATTTGACATCGATGCGAATGGTATCCTTAACGTTTCTGCCAAAGATAAAGGAACTGGTAAAGAGCAAAAAATCCGTATCGAAGCATCTAGTGGTTTGACAGATGAGGATATCGAGAAAATGCGTAACGAAGCGAAAGCAAACGAAGCATCGGATAAATTAGAAAAAGAAAAAGTAGAAAAAATCAATCAAGCAGATGCGTTAATTTTCCAATCTGACAAGCAATTGAAGGAATATGGTGAGAAATTATCGGAAGGAAATAAAACGGCAATCGAAGGTGCTTTAGCCGAATTGAGAGTGGCACATGCTTCTCAAGATTTAGCGGGTATCGATGCTGGATTAGAGAAATTAAATACAGCTTGGACGGCAGCTTCACAAGAAATGTATGCTGCAGGTGCAACAGAAGGAGGAGAAGGAGCACAACCTACAGATACTGCCGCTGATGGTGGTGCTGAAGATGTTGCCTTCGAAGAAGTAAAATAATTTCTACTAGAGAGTAGAGAGTAGAGAGTAGATTATTCTTTAATCTCTACTCTTTACTCTCTGCTCTTTTATTGGGAAATCCCATCCCACAAACGCTTCCGCACTTGTAAAGACTCAATGGCGGCCTGTGTGGCTCTTGCCCATTTATCGGTATCATCACCACATAATTCCTCCATCATGCGATAGGCTAATTGGCTGTGATGATCTCCGTCAACTTCAATATGACGCTCTAAATAATAGACCAAGGTTTCAATTTTAGCCGGTGCATCCTGTTTTAATTGGTCCACAATGAGCTGGAACATACCTGGAATCAAATCTTCACGACCAAAGGTAAAAATGGCAGCCACTTCCTCAATGGGTCTATTTTGTATCGATTCGAAGGTAAACGTTAGAAAGTCACGTACCGAATTAGGAATCTCTAGTGAAGGCAATAAGGTAAGCACACCAGTAATAGATTGACAATTAGTCAATTCCATTAAAGCTGGTAAAACATCTATACCTAATTCACGCATCGCGCGAACATATAATTCAAAATGACTCGTGTATTGACCATGTTGGTCTACATCCGACTCTTCACCCAGGACAATTTCATTAATCAAAAAACGGACTTCAGGAGTTCCCTTGGGTACCCAAGGCTGATCAACCGAGGTTAGTTCTTTTTGAAGTTTCTTAACCAGAGACATAAAGTCCCAAACCGCAAACACATGATGCTGCATGAAATTGGCTAGGTCAGCGGGAGACTGAATGTAACTATTAATTGAATGTGTTAATAAAGCTTGTTGGTGCGGCTCAATCGCCTTTTTAAGTACTACTAAGGAATTCATAAATGTATACTACCTTTTATATGTTTTAATGATTGGCCATTACGACCATTTTTTATTGCTAAAATCTCAGATACGATCGAAATCGCAATTTCATCAGGACCTTCTGCGCCAATATCTAATCCAATTGGACTTGACAATAAACTAACTTGAAGCGTTGGAATTTGTTTTAAGATTCGATCCATTCGTTTATTCGGACCTAAAATACCTACATAAGACCAGCGATCTACCGCATACTGGTTGCTTAAAAATTCAACATCCCGATCAAAATCATGTGTCATCAGCACGAGGCAGTCCGTATTTCGTACGGGTAAATCTTCATTCCAATCGTAACATGCTTGGACTGAATCACGAACGGTTGGATTCATTTTTAGTTTATTGCCAACCCAGTGAATCTCCCAAGCCAATTGCTGACATAGTTGGATTAAACTGATGGCGTCAAATTGATTGCCAACAATCCAAATGCGCGTATTTGCTGGAATATGTTCTAGAAAGATCTGTTTGGTTCCTTCCTGCGTAAATGATCCACTTGTATCTGCTACCGCCTGAATGGAAAAGTGTGAACCTTCCCACGTACTCTGAAGTGTATACGCCAGTCCTGAATCTAAACAGTTATTTAATTGTGCAGCAACTTGTTCTACATGTTCGCGAATAGGATCAATAATAATTTCGATTAATCCTTGACAGCCTAATCCGATGCCCAACTGAAATGGATCATCTTCTCGGGTATCATAGGTGATGTTTTTAATGGTTTGTTGGCGCATCGCCAATTGCGCTTTCTTCAACAAATCACCTTCTAAACAACCGCCACTAATTCCGCCCCACCAATTTCCATTTTCGTCAATGAGCATCCGAGCACCTGGTCGGCGATAAGCCGAACCGTTCACAAAAACCACCGTAGCTAAGGCAAATGATTCTCCTGAATTTAATAGGCGTTTTAATTGGCCAAGAATTTGAATTAACTCTTTCATATTCAATTCAACTTTTCATTTAAATAGGAAATCAGAAAATCAACATCTTGTGAGGTCGTACCTAATCCCATCGAGATCCGAATGGTGGCTAAAGCTTCTGCATCAGACAATCCAATCGATTTTAACACATGGGAAGGTAAATGCGTTTTGGCATTACACGCAGCTCCATTCGAGATGGCTAGATTGGGAATACTTTGAAACAAGGTTTCCCAGTCGGTATCAGGTAATGAAATGCTAAGTATATGAGGAACAGTAGACGCACGTGATACATTCAATTTCCAATGCGCAGGTACAGATTGAATAATACGCGATTTATACTCAGCTAACGTTTGTGCGTGTGTCAATAATTCAGGAATCAATTGAAAGCATGCAGCTAAACCTACGATTTGTGGAACTGCCAACGTACCACTACGTATTCCACGCTCTTGATCACCACCAAATACCAATGGATGAATCTGTACTCCTGGTTGGACGATTAGCGCCCCAATGCCTTTCGGCCCATAGACCTTATGTCCTGAAACACTCATCAAATGAGGTAAAGCCTTGCCTTGAAGGTCTACTTTTCCAATAGCCTGCGTGGCATCCGCATGAAATATTAATTGATGCGCATCCGCTAGCGCGCGTATAGCTTCATAATCTGTAATCGTGCCAAGCTCATTATTCACGAGCATGAGCGTAATTAATACGGTATCGAATTGTATCGCAGCCTTGACATCCTCCACATCGATCATACCAGCTTCATTGGGAGTTACATAGGTAACTGACCAACCGAGCGTCTCCATGTGTTGGCACACCGCCAAAACCGCCTTATGCTCTAAGGTAGATGTAACAATATGACCTGGCTTTCTCCCAGACAAAAAACCTTGAATGCCTAGATTGTTGGATTCAGTCGCTCCAGAGGTAAATAAAATGCTCGATGCAGGTAAATTGAAATACTTCGCGATGGATACGCGAGACTTTTGTATGGCTTCTTCAGCGACCCAACCATAATAATGCTGATTAGAACCTGCATTACCGAAATCCTCCGAAAAATAGGGGAGCATATCGTTAAGCACCACTGAATGAACAGGGGTGGTTGCGGCATAATCGAAATAGATGGGCTTTTGCAAAGTTACCAGATTAGGCAACAAAGATAAGGGATAAAAAAAAAGTCCCGACTAAATCGGGACTTTTCATTTGGCTTATGCTAATTTCTTAACAACGGCTTTAAAAGCTTCTGGGTGGTTCATCGCTAAGTCAGCTAAAACTTTACGATTTAAAGTCATTCCAGATTTATTGTATTTGCCCATGAACGCAGAATAAGACATTCCTTCCGTACGAACTGCTGCATTGATACGTTGGATCCAAAGTCCACGAAAATCCCTTTTCTTAACTTTACGATCACGGTATGCATATTGCAAACCTTTCTCTACTTTGTTTTTGGCTACAGTCCAAACGTTTTTACCGCGACCATAGAATCCTTTCGCTAACTTAAGGATTTTCTTTCTTCTAGCTCTTGAGGCTACGTGATTGACACTTCTTGGCATAATTTTTTGTTTTTTGAAATGAGGCGAATCTTTCGATTACTTTAGCCTACTTTCTGGTTTAACAATAACTGAATTCGCTAATTATAGTCCTAACATTAATGTTACGCGACCCATATCAGCTGGTGAAACTAATGTAGCGTGTACTAAATTACGCTTTTGTTTCGTTGTTTTTTTAGTAAGGATATGGCTATGAAAAGCGTGTTTACGCTTAATCTTACCAGTTCCCGTTACTTTGAAACGTTTCTTCGCTCCAGAGTTGGTTTTAATTTTTGGCATTCTTTAATTGATTAGACATGTAAAAATTGGAACGCAAAAGTAATAAAATTACCTCTACATTCCACGATAATTAATAATTATTTCTTAGCTGCTTTAGGGGAGAAGATGATGCTCATCCGTTTTCCTTCTAACTTCGGCATATCGTCAGGCTTGCCAATATCCTCGAGACCTTTGGCAAAATTCAATAACAACATTTCACCGCGCTCTTTAAAAACGATGGTACGACCTACGAAATGTACGTATGCCTTCACTTTAGCACCTTCTTTTAGGAAGTTAACCGCATGCTTTAACTTGAAGTTAAAATCATGCTCATCTGTATTCGGACCGAATCTGATTTCTTTAATTACAGTTTTAGTGGCGTTGGCTTTAATCTCCTTTTGCTTTTTCTTTTGATCATACTTGAATTTAGCATAATCAATGACCTTACAAACCGGAGGAACAGCCTTAGGCGATATTTCAACCAAATCTAAATTTTGGGATTCTGCAATCTCTAAAGCCTTCGCGAACGGATAAACACCAATCTCGATATTCTCACCCACTAATCGAACCTCTTCAACACCACGAATCAACTGATTTATGCGGTAAGGTTCTTCTTCTCTTTTATTTCCTCTGTAATTGTTGTTGGGGCGTAAAGCCATAAATTATAATTTGTTAAAATAAAAATCACTTCGAAGCTAATTTAAAAACCCCATAATTGCAAACAAATGACACTCAAGGGCCTAAATTATCAATTTTTTCTAATTCGAATAAGATTGTTGGTTTATTTCTTCCCCAGCCAATGCCATAAAAGCATCCAAGGTCATCATACCTAAATCACCTTCTCCTTTTTTGCGAATACTAACCATCCCATCTGCCTGCTCTTTCTCGCCCACAATGATCATAAATGGCACTTTCCCAACTTCTGCATCCCGAATCTTGCGTCCCATTTTTTCATTCCGATGATCTACATACCCACGTAAATCTCCTTCTTGGAGACGTAAATAAATTTCATTCGCATAATCTTCATACTTCTCCGAAATAGGCAATACCGCTAATTGATCAGGCGAAAGCCACAATGGGAAATTACCCGCCGTATTCTCTATCAAAATCGCAATAAAACGCTCTAAAGAACCGAAAGGAGCGCGGTGAATCATGACCGGCCGGTGTTTCAAGTTATCAGAACCAGTAAATTCTAATTCAAAACGTTGAGGTAATTGATAATCAACTTGAATAGTACCCAACTGCCATTTACGACCTAATGCATCACGTACCATGAAATCTAGTTTTGGGCCATAAAATGCAGCCTCCCCATAAACCACCTCCGTAGGTAAGCCTTTCTCGGCTGCTGAATGAATAATTGCATTTTCAGCACGATCCCAATCTTCATCATTTCCAATATATTTCTCGCGATTCTCACGATCACGTAGCGATACTTGAGCTGAATATTCAGAAAAACCAAGCGCCTTAAACACATATAAAACAAGGTCGATAACCTTCATGAACTCTTCCTCGACTTGATCAGGCCGACAAAATATATGTGCATCATCCTGTGTAAAGCCACGCACGCGCGTTAATCCATGCAATTCACCCGATTGTTCATACCGATATACGGTCCCAAACTCAGCTAAACGCAAAGGCAAATCCTTGTACGAGCGAGGCTTTGTCTTGTATATCTCGCAATGATGCGGGCAATTCATTGGCTTTAATAAGTATTCTTCATTCTCATCTGGTGTACGAATTGGCTGAAATGAATCCTTTCCATACTTCGCATAATGACCTGAAGTAACATACAATTCTTTACTTGCAATATGAGGCGTCACTACCGGGGAATAACCCGCACGAACCTGTGCACGCTTTAAGAAATTCTCTAAACGCTCGCGTAAAATAGTGCCTTTAGGTAACCACAAAGGTAATCCCATACCCACTTTTTCCGAAAACGCAAACAATTCTAATTCTTTACCCAATTTCCGGTGATCCCGACGCTTCGCTTCTTCCAATAAGAATAAATAATCCTCCAACTCCTTTGCCTTAGGAAACGTAATGGCATAAATACGCGTCATCTGCTTGCGCTTTTCATCTCCCCGCCAATACGCACCAGCCACACTTAATAACTTCACCGACTTAATAAATCCAGTCGATGGAATGTGTGGCCCACGACACAAATCCGTAAAGTTTCCTTGAGTATAAAACGTAATTTTACCGTCCTCTAAACCCTCCAACAACTCTAATTTATATTCATCATTCTTCTCCTTAAAGTAGGCGATAGCATCCGCCTTAGCTACCGATTTGCGCGCATAAGCGCTTTTTTGCCGTGCCAACTCCACCATCTTATCCTCAATAGTCTTAAAATCATCCGATCCAAATTCTTGATCACCTAAATCGATATCATAATAAAAACCATTCTCAATCGCTGGCCCAATACCAAATTTAGTCCCAGGAAATAGCGCCTCAATTGCCTCTGCCATTAAGTGAGCAGATGAATGCCAAAATGTCTTCTTACCTTCCGTGTCATTCCAGGTCAACAATTGTAAGGTAGCATCGCCTGAAATCGCAGCATTTGCATCCACAACTTCACCATCTAATTTTGCTGCTAATACATTACGAGCCAAACCTTCTGAAATGGACAATGCTACATCCATAGGAGTGATTCCTTGTTCAAACTCACGAACCTGACCGTCAGGAAAAGATATCTTAATCATAGAAAAAATTTTTGCAAAGGTACAAATTAAGCCGCAATCTAAACAGCTGTTAATCGCTTTTTTGTCCAGTAGAATCCACAGCAAGTTGCATGCTATCTAATCGCTTACCAAGAAGTCGGTCACGCATTTGCATAAATCTACCATCAGCCTTAAATAGAATTCGGCCTGAATCTAAAACAGCCAAACTACGTGCTTTTTCACCCATGTTCAAATAAGCTAATGCTTGATTGAACATGGCATCTCGGTAATCCCCAGATTGCTTGGGTACCTGACTTAAATAAACAAGCGCTTTTTTATTATTTCCCATGCGAACATAGAATTGTCCGAGCTCCAACACAACAAATGGATTTTTCGGCAAAAGGGGCAAAAGGTGGAGATAAACCTTCTCAGCTCGTTCATATTGGCCAATTTGACTTAAAAAACGCGCCCAATTTATTAAAAGATACGGATCAAATGGATACTTCTTAAGTTCAGTTAAAATTAAATTTTGAAACGATAAATGAGCCATACGAGGCAATTGATATCTAAAATAAGCAGAGCTTAATTGAGGATGAACCAAATCTTTTTGTTGAATTGATTGCATGGCCAACAAGCTATCCCCACGAACCAAATTCTGTAAATAGGAACTATATGATTTATCCAAAACTGGTATCCCTTGATTAACTGCTTGCTGTAAATAATTCGCTGCAACGCGTTTTGAATTAGATGCCACGTATATTTCACTAAATATCAAATATAGCGCTGGCGAATTATTTCCTGAAGATTCCAACGCTTTGGCTTCCTCAAGAGCTTGAGAATACCAACCCAATTGACATTTTATTTGAGAGGACAACAACAAGTAATCCACATCACCCGGACTTTTCTCTAATGAACGCTCAATATCATTTTCAGCATGCACGTAATCACGTAATTGAAAATAGGCTTTGGCGCGCAAATAATAAAAATGAGGACTTTCATTTTCACGAAGCAATTGCGTCATGTAAGAAACAACAAGACTTGGACGCAGTGTTTGACTATACGCTGATTTCGGCGGAATAATTTCACCACGCTGATCCGCCGTTGGTTCGCATGAATAAAGCCAAAAAGAACAAATAACGATTAAAAACCGATATCGAGTACCAAAGGAAACCATGCAAATTCTTTTGTATGTGGCAAATATACGCCTCGAACACCAAGTTCAAATTCTTGTGAAAACCGCATTAAATGCAGTTGGAAAGACAAATCTACACCTAAGGATTGATAATCACGAACTAACAATTTAGATTTTTGCATAACGCGTCCTTGGCCACCATCAGCAAATAAATCCATATTTATACGCTTTAAATAAATAAAACGACCTACGTTAAAATCTGTAGATGCCAACGGGAATCGATAATCCAAACTATAGCTAAACATTTGATCGAAAGAAGCGTACGAGTAGCCACGTGGAAAACTCAAATAACTCCCAAATCGGTAATTTCCCTTAGACTCCTGTTGGTAACCCGTACGTAAACTGAATCCATGATGTTTCAAAAATCCAGGAAAAAACAATTTTGATTGAATTGACCAAATTTCAGCCTGAAGTGACTGAGCAAAAGGAGTTGAATTAAATCTTCCAACAACTTGAATACCCCATTTTGATTGTAAATCGCGGTAAGTTCGATTGAACATTTTAGAATAGGAAACATGATAATTTATTGAAGAATATGTTCCATTAAAGGCTTCTGTAATGTAACGCCTCTTTAAATCATATCCGGAAACTTGTAAAAAATCAATTTTTGAACCCATCTCTAAAGATTCCAAAAATGCAGAATGTGTCAGATTAAGTGGAATACGTAGACCCAACGAATATTTTGTTTGACTCCATTGATCCGAACTCACCGCATTTGGATTTGTTGGCGTAGGCAAATTCAACTCAGAAAAACGATTCCCCGATTCATAATTAAAATCAATAACTGGAAAAAAACCTTGATAAGACAAACGTGCGAACGTATTTGCTACTTGTTCATTTGCATTCCATTGATACCCAAAACTAGCTTGGAGATTATTCAAAACATCTTTACTAACAATGCCTACATCAAGTTTATTCCCCTGAGAACTTACCAAAGGCCCCCAAGCATATGGGTTGAAAATCTTCCACTTGGAGTAAGAAGATGAGACATACGAACTCAGTGTATCTGTTACATTTGGAATAGGAGCAAAAGAAATGTTAACGGTTTTTTTAGCTGTCGAATCTCCGATAACAACAACATGTCCAGTCGCGGTGTAATTCGAATAAACTAATTTATTACCCATAGGAATACCGAAATAGGCACCATACTTTTCATCTGTAAGAACTCGGGGCTGTTTAGATTTTAAATCAACGCCTACGATCTGATCTACACCATCAACGGGTAAATTAATGTAGATATTTTCACCCGCTAAATAGGGGTGAGACGCATTAATAGGCCCTAATTGAATAGAATCGCGCATGACATTTTCTTTCCAATTCCATACTATAATTGATTTGGACTGGCCTTTTTTCTTGATAAATACATAATCAGATTCTCCTTGCAAACGAGGCTGAACAAACTGTTCCCCTGGTTTGGCGACTAATTGAGAAACTACTTGTTTAGAAAATCGATCTATAACTTGTAACGTTGACGCACCTGACAAACGATACACTAATGCCCCAATGTATTTTGAATCAGCAGAAATACTTGGATTAGTTGCTTGACCCAGTGACCCCCATTTTATTCGTTTATGATTCAGCAAGTCATATAAATAAAAAACGGTTTGATTCTTTTGGCCCCATCTTGGATTAAAGACATATTCCGACCAAATGACGAAGTTTGAAGAAGCTGCCAACATCGCATTTTCAAAATAAGGACCCATGAATACAAGTCTTTTCTCCGCATTGGGAGTCCGCAAAACCAATTGGGTATTCGCATCAAATCCATTCTTTATCGCTACAAAACTGCTATCATTTACGGGATTGGGATATAAATAATTTGTAAATCCTTTTTCCTTTAGCTTGATTTTTTTAGTAACAGGTGTAGTACTCAGTATTTCTTGAGCAAAATTATCTACCGATTTCCCCGTTATTTTTTTTACAGATCTTGAAAACGAGAAGGGAATGGGTGAATTTAAAGTTTGTTGCCAAATGCGCCCAATTACATCCTGGCCGTAACGCTGTTGTAAAAGATGTGAAAATTTTTGACCAAAAACATAATGATTCGGAACATATTCTCGAAACGAACGTCCCATTAATTTAGCGTAGCTTGGCGCACCAAAAGTATCTAAATATGCCCTTAAAGGCATTTGAAATTGAGGAATTACACTACGGCCGAAACCAGTAACGCGCGTCTCAGTCTCCACCGCATCACCTTCCCAAAGCCAATTAGGAATCAGCAAATTAGTGTATGCCATCTGACCATTATTACCCCACAAATAGTACATCCATTTGGCAAGACCGGTACGTCCAATTTCATTTTGATACATATGCCGAGATTCATGCGCAGCTAATAAACTGATCCAATCATTCGTCCCAAGTAAACTTGGATCCTGTGGAGGAAGCAAAAAATATTCCGCTCTAGGTGCCGCTAATGAAACAAAACCGTTGGAAACCATTCCTTGATTTTGCAGAACAATTTTCCACGAATGTAAGGATGCAGACAATCCAAGACCAACCGCTGAAAGCGATCGATCCAATTCGTTCGCTGTAACCTGAGCAAGTGAATCTAAGCCTTCAGGATATATGATTTGAACAGGAAATTGTTGAAGCTGGATCTGACGATGACGTACCGAAAAAGGATTTTGATCTAGTATGGGATAATTAACTTGCGCCAAACTTAATTGACCACACATACAAAGTATCAAAAAGGTAAAAAACCTTAAAACCATTTCAAGACTTGTTCGATGAGCCACTTTCTTTTCGCCGTATATGGAGGATAAAAATAACGTACAAAGTTTGTTTTTTGAACTAAAACTGATTTGGCATGCGAAAATTCTAAAAATCCGAATTTCCCACCCGACTTGCCAATTCCTGAATTATTAACACCACCAAAAGGAAGTTCATCATGTCCGAATTGAATCAAACAATCATTAATTAAACAAGAACCTGAAGAGGTGTTTTGAACGATAAAGTCCGAGAATATTTGATTTTGACTAAATATATACAACGCTAAAGGCTTTTCTTCCCGACTTAAATATCCTGTGATTTCCACTTCATTTTTAAATGTAATTACAGGCAGAATTGGTCCGAAAATTTCTTCCTGCATAATTTGCATGTCCACATTACAATTTGTTAAGATGGTAGGACTCATAAAACAAGTAGATTCGTCAAAATCTCCACCAATCAAAACTTTAGCTCCTTGCAAAACTGCTTCATCAAACAAGTGCTTGATACGATTAAAATGACGTTTATTGACAATACGCGCATAATCCTTACTTTTAGCAATTTCACTTCCGGTGCCATAAAAACTAGCTATTGACTGCTCTAAGGCTTGCAAAAATTGAAAATTCACTTTTTCATGCACATATAAAAAATCAGGAGCTATACATGTCTGTCCATTATTTAAAAACTTGCCCCAAGCAATTTTCTGGGCTGAAGAAGAAATATCGGCAGATTCGTCAACAATCGCAGGTGATTTCCCACCTAATTCCAATGTCACCGAGCAAAGATGTTTGGAAGCCGCCTCCATTACCTTTTTCCCAATTATCGGACTACCTGTGAAAAATATATGATCAAATTTCTGCTCCAACAAATAACTAGCCACTGATGCGTCTCCTTCAAATACAGCTACTTCCGATGGATCAAATAAAGCAGTAATCATTTTATTTATAAATGCTGACGTATGCTCGCTCATTTCTGAAGGCTTTAGCATGATCGCATTCCCTGCCGCAATAGCATGAACTAGGGGATTGATCGCTAAGTTGAACGGATAATTCCATGGGGCAATAATAAGACACATACCTTTGGGCTCTAATTGTATTTGCCCTTGAGTCCCAATTAGCATAAGCGGCGTGCCTACTTTCTGTGGTTTCATCCATGATTTCAAATGCTTAATCATGTAATTAATCTCTTTTTTAACGCCTAAAAGCTCAGCGATTATTACTTCGGAGCTCGGCTTTCTAAAATCAGCATAAAGCGCATCAAATAAAGATTGTTTATGGGCCAGCATATACGTCTCGATAGATCGTAATTTTTCAATACGCGAAGCTGAACTCGCATTTTTTAAACGCTGTAATGATGATTTTTGTAACGCATAAATAGCATTAATTTGTTGTTCCATAGTACATCAATTAAATGGTAAACAATGTTCGTAATTTTTCTTCAATCAAATCAAAATATCCTTTATTCCCTGATGGTCTAAACCACGTATCACCCGCAACATACCATTTACCATCGCCCGGATATATGGCAAACTCAGTTTTAGGCTTCAATTCTTCAACTCCTTTTTCAAAAACAAATTCACCTATAAATAAAACAGCCATTAATTCTTGAAGTCCTTTCCAATCATCCGTAAATCGAATTAAGTCATTCGCATCTTTGGAATACCTAAAACTTAAATTATAGAATGACAATTCACCTTCAATACGAACCCATAAACCATCTTCATCCGCAAATTGAAATCCCAAATATAAGGGCATTTCTTTCCCCGCATTTTCTAAAATAGCCTGCATGAATTCTTGAATAAGCGTATCATCTAATTCTAGAATAACGGGTAATGCCGTTGTAGTATCAGCCGCTTCCAATGTAATAAATGGCTCCTCATCACGTGGATCGCAGGAACCTGATTTATATAATCGAAAAGAATCTTCTAAGCGATTACGCCACGCCGTAGGTAAAGATCCTTCCCACACATATGTATCTTCCGTATTTAAACCTTCGGCTAGCAACTCTTCCCGCGAAAAGTCATCTCGGTCAATGTATTGAATAGTTAATTTAACGGTAGGTACATCCGTCAAAAAATCAGTAAACTCAAACGCCGCCTCTAAATGATAGGGTGGAGGTACGTTGTTTGGACTTTCATAAAACAACTGAAACTTCTTTTCTAATTTAGCTGGGTTCATTTTTGCGGATTAAGGTACAAAGCTACGGATTTTAGTCGGTCGATCTTACCAGATTCCGTAGTTTCAAATTTAGGCAGATAGACAACCTGCTTTGGAATTTCCCATGATTGCAATGCCGGAAGTGATTTTTGATTTACCAAACTTTCATCAACCAAACCCAATCCTTCAATAAATAGTACTGCTTTTTGACCTACAACTTCATTGGGCACACCGCTGACAAAAAATGAACGCTCAGAAAATAAGGACGCTATTTCTTGCTCGACCTTTTCCGCTTGAATTTTACGCCCAGCCGAATTAATGACACGATCTGCACGTCCGAGTACCTTAAAATGACACGAATCAATTTGTTCAACGATATCGTTTGTTTGAACCCATTGTTGGCCCGTCACATCTCCCTTGAAACGGGCACATTTATTTATGCCAACTTCAAACTCTATAGATGGTAAAATTTTATAACAAGTAGCGGGAGTAGGACTAAGCATTTGATAAGCCACATGCGAAACGGTTTCTGTCATTCCATACGTTGCAAATATTGGAAATTGGAAATTTGTTTGCGAAATAATCGTGGGATTTAAAGCAGCTCCTCCGAGCAACACTGCCTTTGATTTTGAAAAATAGCTTAGCAAATCAATACCATCATTTAAAATAGCATACCATTGATTGGGAACAAAGGAGGCTAGTTGAATAGAAATTGGCGGTAAATCCTTGAGCGGATTAATACATGGCTCTATCAAAAGTAGTTGTAAATTCAATTCCAATGCCCTAACTAAAACCATAGATCCAGCGATATAATGTATCGGTAGACACACAAGAGCCACATCATTTGGCTTTAATTGTAACCATTCACCAGTCACCTTTGCTGAGGCAATCATGGCTTCTCGAGAGATTTGAATTGGTTTTGGGGAACCGGTTGAGCCGGACGTCATAAAATGAAAATGTGCTTGTCCCTTTATCCATTTTTGACAAAAGTCAAAAACCTGCTTCTCAAATTCAGTAGCAGGTATGGGATATTCTAAAGCACTCGGAGAGAAAAGAAGCATAAAACAATAAATCATTCCAAAAATAGCCAAACATTCTCTAATTTCGTGAGTTAATAAAAGGTTAATCAGTTTAACCTTACGTACATGAGCGAAGATCCATTTGTAAATCCCATTAATCCAGATAAAGTTGCCCAAAATCCGGGCTTACTTCCCTACGCGCACACGGCAGGAGGAGCTGTAATTAAACCGGAAGACATAGGTAAAACAAAAGGGAGATCTATTCAAGCGATGCGTCAGCAGACGGACCGACAAATGAATCAGCTTTACGAGCAAATGGAAGTTTTGGCAAAACAAGCCAAAATGATTGCCGATCGAAAAGAAATTTCAGAACGTATATATGACACTGCAATGGGTTTTGAGCCTATTATCAGTGAAACGTATTATATGTACGAAAAAGAGGATGGAAGTGATTTATTATCTTTAGTTGCTCCACATGAGTGGGGTCGCTCGTTTAAATATAGTCGCTATCTAGCCAAAGTAATTTTACTTGCAGACCACACGTGGGATGTAACTTATAACGAAGAAACCAAACAAAATGATGATTTCTAATTTTCCGTGGAAACCAATAAGAGAATACAAAGAAATTTTGTTTCAGCAATACAGCGGAATTGCTAAAATATCCATTAATCGCCCACACAAGCATAATGCATTTACGCCCCTCACCGTTCAAGAGATGTCTGAGGCAATGGAATTGGCTAGACAAGACACGTCAATCGGGGTTATAATTTTAACGGGAGAAGGCGGTAAAGCCTTTTGTTCGGGTGGCGATCAAAGCGTACGCGGTGACGGAGGGTATGTTGGCGAAGATTATGTTCCTCGCTTAAACGTATTAGACTTACAACGTCAAATACGTACGATTCCAAAGCCTGTTATAGCCATGGTGGCTGGTTGGGCCATTGGAGGTGGGCATGTCTTGCATGTAATATGTGATTTGTCCATTGCGGCTGAAAATGCTCGTTTTGGTCAAACAGGACCTAATGTAGGTTCATTTGATGGTGGATTTGGTGCTTCTTATTTAGCTCGGGTTGTAGGGCAAAAAAAAGCACGTGAAATCTGGTTTCTTTGCGATCAATATGATGCACAAGATGCATTGCAAATGGGATTGGTTAATAAAGTAGTCCCATTAGAGGAGTTAGAAAATACGACCGTTGCTTGGTGTGAAAAAATATTAGAAAAGAGCCCGTTAGCGCTTCGTATGTTAAAATCATCCTTTAATGCGGAGTTGGACGGTCAAGCAGGTATACAAGAATTAGCAGGAAATGCGACGTTATTGTATTACCTATCTGATGAAGCCAAAGAAGGTAAAAATGCCTTTTTGGAAAAACGCAAACCTGATTTCTCAAAATTCCCTAAATTCCCGTAATCATGAATTATTGGTTAGTTAAATCAGAACCATTCAAATATTCGTGGGATGATTTCGTTAAAGAGGGGAAATCTGTTTGGGATGGCGTACGTAATTACCAAGCAAGAAATAATTTGAAAGCGATGAAAAAGGGGGATTGGGTATTTTTTTATCATTCAAATGAAGGTGTAGAGGTCGTTGGTTTAGCAGAAATATCAAAGGAATTTTACCAAGACCCAACCACAGAGGATGACCGCTGGGTAGTTGTTGAATTAAAACCAATAAAAAAATTAGCTAAAACTGTTACGTTAAAATCAATGAAATCTGATGAGCGTTTGAGTAATTTGGCGTTAATCAAACAATCTAGATTATCCGTAACTCCGGTACTAAAAGCAGAATTTGACATTATTTTAAGCCTTGCTGAATAAATTATGAAAAAGTTACTCCTGCTATTTTTAATTGCTAGCCATGTAATTTGTGGCCAGCGCATCGAAGTTCTTCAACCGAGCAGCGAAATTGAGAATTTCACGATTCCTATTGGTGATCAAGGAGTTGTATTGATTAGCCAATTAAATAAGCAAGAGTTCAATATTCGAAAATTCAATACGGGTTTAGTACAGTCATGGTCCTATAATGCAACAGTAGAAGCATCTCAGGATTTTGTCACGCATAGCTTCGATGGTAAATACTTATTTTTATTATTTAGCAGATTTAAAAGTAATTCGTACATCATTTTTCGCGTAAATACGACTAGTGGTAAAATTGAAAAATTCCAGATTATATCTGTTGACCGCATCGAAATCTCTAATTTCAAAGCCCTAAATTCCTCCTTATTTATAGGCGGAATCGTCAATAGTCAAGCCGTGATACTTTTCACTAATTTGAACGAAAAGAAAACACAAATCCTGCCATCGGTTGTGAAAGGGGATGCAGAAATACAATCCATGGACTTGGATACTGCGTTCCAGCAAGTCAATGTGACTTACTCAGTAGGAAAAAGGGCCAAAGATTATCAACTGATTATTCGTTCGTTTGATGAAGATGGAAACTTGTTGGGTTCTGTCCAAATGAAACCATCTGATGAGTTTGCGATGATGAACGGGAAACTAAGTCAAATGAATGATTCATTGCAAATCGTGGTGGGCACCTATGGACATAAAAATACGATTGGGTCTTCTAAAGGACCAAGTTCGCAAGGATTTTATTTCCAATCATTTATTGACAGTGAATTACAACATACAAACTTTCAGAGCTTCACTAAATTCACGAATTTCTTTGAATTTCTTAGTCCAAAGCAACAGGAAAGACAAGCCAAAAAAATAAAGGAAAAAGCTGCAAAAGGAGAGGAATTACGTCTTGATTACCGCTTACTCATGCATGAAGTAATCCGAAAAGGAGATCATTACATCGTTGTAGCGGAAGCTTTTTATCCTGATTATAGATACAATAACATGGGACTCTATGGACCAGGCATGATGGGCATGGGAGGTTTTTCTAATTTTTATTCCCCATGGAGCATGTTGTATAATCCGTATCGCTGGGGATACGGTTATTATGGTTTGTATTCTCCCTTTTCTAGCTATTACAGCCCGTGGGGATATCGTGGATATAATTATTATGGAAACAACCAGCAGTTTGACGGCTGGGTTTACACGCACGCAATTGTAGCTGAACTTGATGAAAATGGCCAGGTACTTTGGGATCATTCAATTCCATTAAATGATGCCAAAGAAGAAAAGTTAATTCAAAAAATCAAAACTTCCGTATTGGACGATCAGGTTACACTTTCTTACAGTAAGGATAATCAAATAATTAGTAAAATAATTAGCCAATCCGGGACAGTCGAACAAGAGCGCATATTAACCATACAGACAGAAAATGAATCTGACCGCGTTCGGAAATCATCCAAACTAGATTTAAATTATTGGTACGGTCCATATTTCATTGCACATGGTACTCAATCCATAAGTAATACGGAAGAAGGAAAAAGAGACGTATTTTTCATCAATAAGATTCAATTCAATCCCTAAATTTTGGAAAACAAACAAGCTGCCATTACCATTGAAACACCCGAATTTTGGGGTAAGAGTTATGAATTAATTGATTCAGGAAATTTTGAAAAGCTTGAGCAGTTTGGTGATTTTTGTGTTCGTAGACCTGAACCACAAGCACTTTGGACAAAATCATTATCCGAAGAATTTTGGTCTCTAAAGGCAAATGCTCATTTTAAAAAAGAAAAGGGGAGTAATGAACGAGGCGTTTGGGAAATTAAAAAAGGGGTACCTGATAAATGGTTCATTCCCTATAATTCGAAAAACTTAGTGCTAAATTTTAAAATTAGTCTTTCGTCTTTTAAGCACGTGGGACTGTTCCCTGAGCAGGCTTCCAATTGGGAGTTTTTAGCAACCAATATTCCTAAATTAAAAACAGCTAAGCCTAAATTCTTAAATCTATTTGCTTACACAGGCGGAGCAAGCTTAGTTTGTCGGCAAATGGGTGCAGATGTAACCCATGTAGATTCAGTAAAACCTGTTTTATCTTGGGCGCGCGAAAATATGGAAGTTTCAAAATTGGATTCGATTCGATGGATGGCAGAAGATGCGTTGAAATTTGTCAAAAGAGAGGCAAGAAGGGGTAACCATTACCAAGGAATTTTATTAGATCCGCCAGCATATGGCCGTGGTCCAGAAGGAGAGAAATGGGTATTGGAAGAGCAGATAGATGATTTATTGCGTTCTGTAAAGGAGATTTTAGATCCTAAAGAACATATTTTACTGACAAATGTATACTCATTGGGATTCTCAACGCTCGTCGTAGAAAACCTTGTTAATGGCATTTTCAGTGTACCAGAAAATGCTCAATCAGGCGAATTATACCTAAATGACCAATACGATAAAAAACTACCATTGGGTGTTTTCCATCGGTATTTATTTCAGTCTTAGTTTTTCGGATAAATTACTCCCTTAGCGGCTAGAAGAGTATTTTTCATAAGCGACACAATCGTCATAGGGCCTACACCCTTCGGAACGGGCGTAATATTAGAGCATAGAGGAGCCACTTCTTCAAAATCTACATCTCCCTTTAGCGCAAAGCCCGATTTTTTACTTGTATCCACAATACGTGTCAAACCCACATCAATTACCACAGCACCTGGTTTAATGTGCGCTGCCTTAATGAATTCAGGTTTACCCAAAGCCGCTATCAATATATCGGCTTGTTGGCACATTTCCTCCAAATTTGCCGTCCTTGAATGCGTCAAAGTGACCGTACAATTTCCTTGTGGATGATTGCGTTGCATCAGGATTGACATAGGTAGGCCGACGATTTGGCTGCGGCCAACAACCACACAGTGTTTTCCTGCTGTTTCAATGTTGTAATAGGCCAACAAATCTAAAACTCCTTGCGGAGTAGCCGAGATGTATGCTGGTAAACCTTTGGCCATTCGGCCTATATTGATTGGATGAAAACCGTCGACGTCTTTTGACGGATGAATCGTTTCCATCACACGATCAGGATTAATATGATTTGGCAAAGGTAATTGAACAATTAAACCATCCATTTCTGGATTATCATTTACATCTTGAACAGCCTTCAATAATTCCGCTTCAGTAATCGTAGGGTCAAATCGCAGCAGGGTAGAAGCGAAGCCTAGCTCGCCACAGGACTTAACTTTATTAGCAACATAGGTTTCAGATGCGCCATTTTCACCAACTAAAATAGCTACTAAATGAGGGGGGCGTTTACCGGAAGCGATTAATTCATTTACTTCTTGAGCGATGGCCGATTTCATAGATTCGGCAACCATCTTTCCATCAATAATTTGGCTCATAGGTACTTATTTTTTTCTCGTTGTCTTTTTAGGTGAAGGAGCAGCGTCACCTAAAGCGATACAATCTTCCAAAGTCAGGGAAGCAGGATCTTGATCTTTAGGAATTTTAACATTCCGTTTACCTATTTGAATATAAGGTCCATACATTCCATTAACGACTTTAATGGCCGCATTTTCTGGAAATTCTTTAATGAATTTATTAGCTTCTGAATTACGCTTAGCCATAATTAATTCAATAGCGCGCGCTTGAGTTAATGATTCTAAATTATCTGTCTTCCCAAGGGATACATACTTTCCATTATGTTTGACATAAGGACCAAATCGGCCTTTACCAGTTTCAATTAATTGGTCTTCAAAATAACCTAAACCAGCAGATTCTGCTGCAATTTGAGCCGCTTTCATGACCAAAATAGCTTGATCTAACTCAATGGTAAACGGATCATTTGGTTCAGGCAAACTAGTAAATTTACCATCATATTTAATGTACGGACCTAATTTTCCTGCACCAATAATGACGGGCATATCATCTAAAATTCCAATTTCACGAGGTAGTTTAGGGCGTGCCAATAACACTATAGCTTGTTCTAAAGATAGCGTTGCAATGGATTGACTTTTAGCAAGATTAGCAAAAACAGGTTTATCCTCATCTCCGGATTCACCTAGTTGGACGAAAGGACCAAATTTCCCTAAACGCACAGATATCTTTTTGCCAGATTCGGGATCTAGGCCTAATTCGCGGCCACCACCAACAGAACTACGTGAGATAGATTTACTGTCTTCGATTGTCTTGTGAAAAGAGCCATAAAAATCCTTCATTAATTTCACCCAAGGAAGCTTTCCTTTGGCAACATTATCGAATTCATCTTCCATTTCAGCCGTAAATGTAAAATCGACTACATCCTGAAAATTTTCAACTAAAAAGTCGGTGACAAGTGTTCCAATATGGGTTGGAAAAAGTTTAGATTTTTCTGTGCCTACAATTTCAGTCGCATTAACACCTGAAATTTCATCATCCTTTAAAGTCCATGTCTTAAAAGCACGTTCTCGACCTGCACGATCCTCCTTCTCAACATAGGCGCGTTTAATAATAGTGGAAATAGTTGGCGCATAGGTTGATGGCCTTCCTATACCTTTTTCTTCCATGGCCTTTACTAAACTTGCCTCTGTATACCTAGGAGCTGGCCGAGTAAAACGCTCTTGCGCTTTTAATTCATCAAGCGACAATACTTGTCCAATGGATAAAGGAGGTAACATATCCTTGTTTTCCTCATCATCTTCATCATCTTTCCCTTCTAGATAGGCTTTTAAAAAACCCTCAAAGGCGATAACCTCACCATGAGCAACTAATATTTCAGTCGTGGTTGAAATTTCAATTTGTGCTGTTGTGCGTTCTAAAAGTGCATCCGACATTTGGGAAGCAATGGCACGTTTCCATATTAACTCATATAACTTCCGTTCACGCGAATCTCCATTTAAAGTACTCAGCGCAAAATCTGTAGGACGAATCGCTTCGTGTGCCTCTTGAGCACTATCAGATTTTGTTTTGAATTGTCTGGTATGATGAAATGGGGCACCATAAGCATTCTCAATGGCTACTTTTGCTTTATCACGCGCTTCTTGAGATAACATGGTTGAGTCAGTACGCATGTATGAAATTCGTCCTGATTCATATAATTTTTGCGCAATTGACATGGTTGTCGCGACAGCATACCCTAATTTACGCGAAGCTTCTTGTTGTAAAGTAGATGTGGTAAATGGCGGAGCAGGTGTTTTCTTAGCTGGTTTTGTCTCTAAATTTTTAATCGAAAACTGTGCACCAACACATTTTTTCAGGAATTCAAGTGCTTCTCCTTCCGCAGCAAATGCTTTCGAAAGTTCTGCCTTTAATACTTTTTTACCCGGAAGATCAAATAGGGCAGCCACCTTAAAAGAAGCAGCCGCCTCGTGTTTTTCAATTTCACGCTCACGATCTACGATTAATCGTACGGCAACTGATTGCACGCGACCTGCAGAAAGTCCTTTCTGAACTTTTGACCACAATACAGGAGAGAGTTCAAAGCCAATTAAACGGTCCATAATTCGACGCGCCTGTTGGGCATTCACTAAATCCATATCAATCTCACGAGGCTGCTCAATTGCTTTAAGAATAGCACTTTTCGTGATTTCACGAAACACGATACGTTTCGTATTATCTTTTAAATTAAGAGCTTCTTTTAAATGCCATGAAATAGCTTCTCCCTCGCGGTCGTCGTCAGTCGCTAACCATACTTCATCAGATGATTTTGCCAGACTTTTTAATTCAGATATTACTTTTGTTTTATCTGGGGAGACAATATATGTAGGATGAAAATCGTGCTCAATATCAATGGCTTTATCACCTTTGGTAGGTAAATCCCGAACATGACCGAAGGAAGATTTGACAATGAAATCTTTACCCAAATAACCTTCTATCGTTTTTGCTTTAGCAGGGGACTCAACAATGACCAAATTTTTTGCCATTAGATATTATTTACAAGTTGTTTTTTAGAAAAGATTTCAAATATAGAACCTTAAAATGTATTTGTACACAATTCGAGACAAAGCACTAAAAAAAAACTAAATAATGATATTTTATTTTACTCAATTGAATTTGGGTCATTAGGTAAAGAATTCAACGTATTGGCAAGTTGCCCAAAGCAGATAGTCTTGAATATTTGAATAAAGAAACAATGCTTAGACGTGTAACAAAAAAGTCAAAATGAAGAAAATCAGTAAATTCTTTAAAAGAAAATTTAAATGAACTTCTGTGTAAATAGAAATATATTGATAAAAAATAAAACAGAGCAAATCAAGTAATCAAAATTGGCAATTTTGCTCTGAATCTATTAATTTTGCGAGCAATTTCTTATTTTAAAATAATTAACATGGCCTTTGACATTGGAATGATTAAAGCGGTTTACGATAAAATGCCTGCACGCATCGCTGCTGCACGTGCATTAACGGGAAAACCGCTAACATTAACTGAAAAAATCCTTTACAGCCATCTTTGGGAAGGAACTCCTTCTGTGGCACACGAACGTGGCAATTCATATGTAGATTTCGCTCCGGACCGTGTAGCTATGCAAGATGCAACTGCTCAAATGGCATTGTTGCAATTTATGCAAGCGGGTCGGCCACAAGTGGCTGTGCCGTCAACCGTGCATTGTGATCATTTAATTGAAGCTAAAGTGGCATCTAAATCCGATTTAGCTGTTGCAGTAGATAGAAATAAAGAAGTTTACGATTTCTTATCGTCGGTTTCTGACAAATATGGCATTGGGTTCTGGAAGCCAGGTGCAGGAATTATTCACCAAGTAGTTCTAGAGAATTATGCTTTCCCAGGTGGAATGATGATTGGTACTGACTCACACACGGTAAATGCGGGTGGATTAGGTATGATCGCTATCGGTGTTGGTGGTGCAGATGCATGTGACGTGATGGCTGGATTAGCTTGGGAGTTAAAATTTCCCAAATTAATTGGCGTTAAGTTGACAGGTAAATTAAATGGTTGGACCGCACCCAAAGACGTTATTTTAAAGGTTGCAGGAATTTTAACCGTAAAAGGTGGTACTGGCTGTGTAGTTGAGTATTTCGGAGAAGGTGCCACTTCCATGTCATGTACGGGTAAAGGTACTATATGCAACATGGGTGCTGAAATAGGCGCAACGACATCCACTTTTGGATACGATGATTCAATGGCCCGTTATTTACAGTCAACGGGTCGTGCGGATGTAGCTGCCATGGCTGATCAAGTACGCGAACATTTAACGGCTGATCCAGAAGTTTACGCAAACCCTGAGAAATACTTCGATCAAGTAATCGAAATAAATTTAGATACATTAGAACCACATGTAAATGGGCCATTCACACCAGATTTGGCAACACCAATTTCAAAATTGAAAGAATTGGCCGAGAAAAATGGTTGGCCTACGAAAGTAGAAGTTGGCCTAATCGGTTCATGTACCAACTCCTCTTACGAAGATATCGCACGTGCAGCGTCCCTAGCTAAACAAGTTGCTGCCAAAGGATTAAAAACAAAAGCTCAATTTACAATCACGCCAGGCTCAGAATTAGTGCGTTACACAATTGAACGTGACGGTTTTATTGATACGTTTAATTCCATTGGTGCTACCGTTTTCTCCAATGCTTGTGGACCATGTATTGGTCAATGGGCGCGACCAGGTGCTGAAAAAGGCGAAAAGAACACCATCGTTCACTCATTTAATCGGAATTTCGCGAAACGTGCGGATGGTAATCCAAACACATTTGCATTTGTAGCTTCACCGGAAATAGTTACGGCTCTAGCCATTGCTGGAGATTTAACATTTAATCCGTTAACAGATTCCCTAACGAATGAAAGAGGAGAACAAGTTAAATTAAATGCGCCTTTTGGGGATGAACTACCACAAAAAGGGTTTGCTGTAGAGGATGCGGGATATCAGGCACCGGCGGAGGATGGTTCAGGAGTTCAGGTTAAAGTTTCACCTACTTCAGACCGTTTACAATTATTAGACCCATTTTCGGCATGGGAAGGATCGGATATTACAGGTTTGAAATTATTGATAAAGGCCAAAGGAAAATGTACAACAGATCATATCTCCATGGCAGGTCCTTGGTTAAAATACCGTGGTCATCTAGATAATATTTCTAATAACATGTTGATTGGTGCAGTTAACTTCTTTAATGAGAAGACTGACAATGTGAAAAATCAATTAACTGGAGAATATGGACCTGTACCAGCAACCCAACGCGCCTATAAGGCAGCGGGTGTAGGAACTATTGTTGTAGGAGATACAAATTATGGCGAAGGTTCATCACGTGAACACGCTGCCATGGAGCCTCGTCACCTTGGAGTCCGTGCAGTGTTAGTTAAATCATTTGCCCGTATTCATGAAACTAATTTGAAAAAACAAGGGATGTTGGGATTGACTTTCGATGCTGAATCAGATTACGATAAGATTCAAGAGAATGACACAATCAACATTTTAGGTTTAGAAACATTTGCGCCGGGTAAACCATTAACGATTGAATTAGTGCATGCTGACGGCACTAAGGAGAGCTTTGCTGTTAATCATACGTATAATGACCAACAGATCGAATGGTTCAAAGCAGGTGGTGCATTGAATATTATTCGTGCTTCTGTAAAATAGATTTGATTTAAGGCGCAGAATTACTAATTTTGCGCCTTAATTTTTATAATTAAGCCCTTTTTTAACACACACACATGGCAGCGATTAATGCAGTTAAAATATTTTCTGGATCAGCATCGAATTATTTGGCAAAGGATATTGCTAAATTTTATGGAAAGGATTTGGGTGCAGTAACTATTTTAAAATTCTCAGACGGTGAAATGTCACCTAGTTTTGATGAGTCTGTGCGAGGATGTGATGTGTTTATTATTCAGTCGACATTTCCTACAGCGGATAATTTAATGGAATTATTGTTGATGATAGATGCCGCTAGAAGGGCATCTGCCCATTACGTAACCGCTGTCATCCCATATTTTGGGTATTCACGTCAAGATCGTAAAGATCGTCCACGGGTTGGAATTGGTGCTAAGTTGATAGGTAATTTATTAACCGCCGCTGGGGCAGATCGTTTAATGACGATTGACCTACACGCCGGTCAAATACAAGGGTTTATGGATTTTCCAGTGGATCACTTGGAGGGAAATGCCATCTTTGTTCCCTATTTGAAATCGTTGAATTTAGAAAATATCTTATTTGCATCCCCCGATGTGGGTGGTGTAGTTCGAACGCGCAACATGGCCAAATTCTTTAATGCAGATATGGTGATTTGCGATAAGCATCGGAAACGTGCTAATGAAATTGCATCCATGCAACTAATTGGTGATGTTAAAGGTGCAGACGTCATTCTTGTTGATGATTTAATTGATACCGGTGGTACATTATGTAAAGCAGCTCAATTAATTATGGATAAGGGTGCAAATTCAGTACGCGCAGTTGTTACCCATCCTGTACTTTCGGGTAAAGCGTATGAGAATATCAATAGCTCAGTTTTGACTGAATTATTGGTAACGGATACCATTCCTCAAAAGAATGTATCTGAAAAAATTAAGGTGCTATCGGTTGCTGAATTATTTGCTAAAGCAATCGGTCGTATCCGTGATCACGAATCTATCAGTTCATTATTTATTAAATATTAATTTTAACCGTTTTCGGGGGATAGCCTACGTGCGAAAGACTGAAAACACTAACAAAAACAAAATGAAAAAGTTAGAAATTGTAGGATACAAGAGATCTACACTAGGAACAAAAGGTTCTAAAGATTTACGCTTAGAAGCATTAGCTCCATGTGTGCTTTACGGTGGTGAGGAGCAAGTACACTTTGCTGTACCAATGATCCTTTTCCGTGAATTATTATATTCTGCAGACGTATATGAAGTAGAATTAAACATTGAAGGTGATATTCACCGCGCCATCTTACAAGATGCCCAATTTCACCCAGTGAATGAAATGATTTTACACGTTGACTTCTTAGAAATCGATTCTAAAAAGCCAATCAAAATCGAAGTACCAATCAAGATTGTTGGTAACTCCCCAGGTGTAATCAAAGGAGGTAAAATGGTCCAAAAATTACGTAAAGTTTCTTTACGCGGTTTAGTGTCCAATATTCCAGATTTTGTTACAGCTGATATTTCAGGTTTAGACTTAGGTCAGACAGTTAAAGTAAACAAATTAGTTGTTGAAGGATGTGAAATTTTAAATCCATTATCCAACCCAGTAGCAACAATTGAAATCCCAAGAGCATTAAGAGGTAAATTAACCGCTTAAATTTTTAGGAGAGAATGATAGATCGAAATAGCCTGGCTTTTGCCAGGCTATTTTTTTGAATAACCCATAAAAAAAGGCCTCTAATTGAGGCCTTTTAATGTTAATGTGTTTTGTGATTATCGTTTAGCCATAACCTTAACGATAGGAGCCTTCTCTAGGTGAGAAGCATGTCCTGCCGACTTCCCTACGTGAATGTATGGGGCGATTACTAACGAAACGATTGACATCAACTTAATTAATATATTCATAGAAGGGCCAGAGGTATCTTTGAATGGATCACCTACTGTGTCACCAGTAACTGCCGCTTTATGTGGCTCAGAACCTTTCTTAAATATCTCACCATCAATCAATACTCCTTTTTCAAACGATTTTTTAGCGTTATCCCAGGCACCACCTGCATTAGACTGAAAAATTCCCATCAATACACCAGAAACAGTGACTCCGGCTAATAAACCTCCCAATACTTCTGGTCCCATGGAAAAGCCAACAAGCACTGGTACAGTTAACGCAATTGCACCTGGCAAAATCATTTGACGAATTGAAGCCTCTGTTGAAATAGCAACACATTTTTCATATTCAGGCTTAGCCTTGTATTCCATAATTCCTGGAATTTCACGGAATTGACGACGAACTTCATTAACCATTTCCATGGCCGCTTTTCCAACCGCCGAAATACATAATGCAGAAAAGATAAATGGAATCATTCCACCAACAAATAATCCAGCCAAAACATCAGCTTTGTAAATATCTATTTGCGTAATTCCAGAAATACCAACAAACGCAGCAAAAAGAGCCAATGATGTAAGAGCCGCTGAAGCAATCGCAAAGCCTTTACCCGTTGCCGCTGTCGTATTTCCTACCGCATCTAAATTATCAGTACGATCACGTACCTCAGATGGTAATTGAGCCATCTCTGCAATACCACCAGCGTTATCTGCAATTGGACCAAATGCGTCAATCGCTAATTGCATGGCAGTAGTAGCCATCATACTTGCAGCTGCGATAGAAACACCATATATTCCTGCAAAATGATATGAACCAATAATTCCTGCAGCTAATACCAAAATAGGTAAAACCGTAGACTCCATTCCAACAGCTAAACCACCAATAATGTTGGTTGCATGCCCCGTTCCAGATTTCTGAACTATTGAATCCACTGGACGTTTACCCATTGCCGTGTAATACTCTGTAATGATCGACATCAATGTTCCCACTATTAAGCCAACAATAATTGCATAGAAAACATCCATTGATGAAAATGTCGTACCACGTAGGGTTAAACTTTCAGGCAAAATAGTAGTAACTAGGAAATATGAAGTGACAAATGTTATTGCGATAGACGCATAATTTCCAAGATTCAATGCATTTTGAACTGAATCCGTCTCCTTAGAAATACGCACAAAAAAGGTCGAAACTAAAGAAGATAACAAACCCACCCCAGCAATCAACATAGGTAATAAGACAGGGGAGAAGCCACCATAGTTGTCAGAAACCTCAATTTCTTGACCTAATACCATCGTAGCCAAAATTGTCGCTACATAAGAACCAAATAAATCGGCACCCATTCCAGCTACATCACCAACGTTATCACCAACATTATCAGCAATAGTAGCAGGATTACGAACATCATCTTCAGGAATGCCAGCTTCTACTTTACCTACTAAGTCTGCACCCACATCAGCAGCTTTCGTATATATACCACCACCCACACGCGCAAATAAGGCAATTGACTCTGCACCAAGAGAGAAACCAGCTAATACTTCGATTGCTGTTTTCATTTCCATTGAAGTGAGCGCTTTTCCTTCAGCAAAAATTTGGTAAAAGGCGATGAACAATCCACCTAAACCCAAAATAGCTAAACCAGCTACTCCCATTCCCATTACAGAACCTCCTGTAAATGAAACATTTAATGCTTTTGCAAGTGAAGTCCGCGCTGCCTCAGCAGTACGTACATTTGCTTTTGTAGCTACAATCATACCAATATAACCTGCAGTAGCTGAAAAAATAGCCCCAATTAAAAAGGCAATCGCAATTAAAGGTGATGAATGAATAGGATTTTCAGGAGTTCCTTCTTGTGTCCCTAACCAAGCAAGTAATATAGCCGTTGGAATTGCAAAATATGTTAAGATTTTCCATTCAGCTTTCAAAAATGCAATAGCTCCATCCGCTATGTAACCGGCTAATTCCTGCATTTTTTCATTTCCGGCATCTTGTCTGGATACCCAACTAAATTTCCATGCTGTGTAAAGCAATCCCACCAAACCAAAAGCAGGAACTAAGTAAACAATTTGATTCATAAAGTTTAATTTAGATTATATCAAAAAAATTTAGCACAATTTAGGCAAAAAGGTGCAAATAAACAATTAGAATGGCAATCTGACAAGAACTTTCAATTTTTCAGGGACGACAGTACCCATCGGATAGACTAAATCAATACCTAAAATTTTCCCAATACCAGCTAGACCATAAGTAAGCTCTTGGTAATGAACCGTTTGAGAATTAACAGTAGTCTGAAGATAGGAATAACCTACTTTTTCTTTCAAGCCATAAAGAGCAAGAAAAGCATTCTGTGTAAATATAAATTTTCTAGGCTGCCACGATAAAAAAGCCTTAAAATGACCTCCAGGGTTTGATAGTGTATAATAAGGTAGGGCTAAAAAACTAGTTTCACCACTAGAAACGTTAATCTCATTACCTTTAAAATGTTGGTAATCTAAAATCAATGATGGTTTATGAATAAAATGAGCAGCTGTAATTCGGTAGTTAAATTTCCCCCAATTAGCTAAAGATATAGACTGCGATACTTGAAAAGAAACTTTTGTAAACGGATTATCTCCTAATGCCTGTTCGTAACCACCAGTAATGGTAGGTCCTAACTCGTTAGATAATCTCCGGGACCCATTATATCGTCTCCAAGTAGCCATTGGTTGATAACGCATAAAAACATACGCATAAGCCTGTTTACTTGCCAAAAAAGGCAATCCATTTGAAGCAAAACGACGTTCCTTGAAGAATAAACCATTCTCCTCCTGATTAATTAAACTAGTTCGAGATCTAAATTCCAAATCCGCACTGAGTCTCCATTTTGCATTCAATTGTAATGCATAAGAACCACTAATAAAATCCTTCTGATATAGCCTCAAAAAATTCTGCGATAAGAATAAGGCATAGTATCGATTAATATTAGCTGAAATGGGCTCCGTTGAATTAATTTGCTCCATGGTAGAACCGCCAGAAAGACTAACCCTTTGTCGATTCTCATCCCAATTACGAACGAAGTGTACAGATCCATTCAATGCCTTTCTAGAAAAAGCATAGCGAATATCAAACCCAGTTTCCCAGAAATCAGACAACTTATACGTATATCGATAATCTAAACCACGTCCTAAATGATATCCATCAACCGCATTATATCCTGACTGAATCCCACTCAATGTCAAACGAGCTCCTAATCCTTTCTGACCATACGTGTAGGTTCTAGCATTGACAATATCCCCAAAACGGAAACGAGGCAATAAGTTAACCGAATCCTTTAAGCGTTTTTTCTCGTCTTGTACGGATAAGCTATCAGCTTCCTTGTATCCTTTAATTTCAGCTTCTGTCAATGGAACCTGCCGTTCTGCTTCCCAATACGCTTCTTTCTTTATCGAGGCTGATGAATCAACAGTAATCGTATAATCGGAACTAAACACTTCACTCTTCACCTCTTTCTTCTCTTCCTTATCTATTTCTTTAAGTACCTTCTTTAGCTTTTTACGTGTCAATTCTTTCCCCAAAGACAATTTAGGAGACGCTATTTTTTCTTTATTAATTTCTTTAGCCCAATCCTTATGTAAGCGTTCCTCGATAATAGTTGGCTTGACGACAAAAGCAGGATTAACTTTAATTGAATACTCTTTAACCTGCGTGATATATCGGAAATTTGCACCAAATCCCATCGCATCAAAATTTATATTCACATCATAATTAACTGGCATCCAAACTCCTTGAAACAAAGCGTTTTGTTGCTGAAACGTATAATATCCCTGTGAATTTCGGAAAGCTAAACTGAAGGAATAGATACTCCACGTATCTTCAACAATTGAAAGTGTACCTTCAAATAAATCATTCGATGTAGACTTAGGTTTGACTTGAACCTTAGAAATTGTTTGGCCATTCAACTGAAAACTACCTAAATAAGCGAAATTGTAAAAGGAAAAAGCAGTAGGCGAAATAGGGGAGATCAAGGATCCCCAAACCTTAGGCAAATAAAAATTCGTTTGCGTAATTCGTAAATTAGGGGCACCCGAATTTTTAATTACCGCTGGTAGATTATCGCGATTCGAAAGTACTTTTTCATCTAGTTTATTGGGACGCGTATAGGTAATCTGATTAATTCCCTCTAATACGTAAGTAGAACCCACTTTAATTCCGGCTTCCTTTTCCATCCGTTTGCCTATTAAAGCATTCATTACTTTTGAAATGGAAGTAATTTTACCTGCTCCTTTGACATAGCCTTTAGCCGAATACCGATCAATTTCTTTTAAATGAAATGGGGCCATGGATATCATCCTCCGCATTATTCCAATGGCTGGATCCTCCTTTAGACCTCCTACATTGACTTCCTGAAGCGTTACCGCTTCTTCGGAAAGAATGACATCAAGCGCCAAATTTCCTGAAATCGTGACTTTATGTGGTTTAGGCGTGTGACCAAGAAATCGAAAAACAACTTCGTGTTCTCCTTTAGGCAATTGAATAGCATATCTAGCATCTTCATTTGCCAAAGTCCCCTTATTCAAATTTGTAACCCATATAGTAGCAAAAGGCAAGATTTCGCCATTTTTGTTTTTAACGACGCCGGATAAAGTTTGGCCTAAAACCCAAAAAGATGTAAACAATATAAATAATAATGTAATTAGTGGCTTTTTCATAATGCAATACAAGGGAAAATCGAGCAAAACACCATACCAGAAACTGATAATTTGATAAAAGGCTGTAAATTTGGGATAAATGGAACTAACTAACCGACAGCTTTTTCAAAAATATACCGCTCATACCTCGGATGCCCCACTTGCCTTAGAAATTGTTTCCGCCGAACATATCTATTTAAAAGATAGCTCTGGTAAGTCCTATATTGATTTAATCTCGGGAATTGCCGTTTCCAATGTTGGCCATCGAAATCCAGAAGTTGTTCAAGCCATTAAAAATCAAGTTGACGCATACATGCACCTAATGGTATATGGTGAATATATTCAAAGTCCTCAAGTATTATTAGCTGAGGCTTTAGTTAAATCAACAAATTCACCAAAATTAAATCAGGTATATTTCACAAACTCAGGTACGGAGGCTGTTGAAGGAGCCATGAAATTAGCCAAGCGATATACGCGAAGAAGCGAATTTATCTCCTGTTTAAATGCCTACCACGGTGCTACGCAGGGAGCTTTATCCTTAGCCGGCGACGAAAACTTTAAAAATAGCTTTAGACCACTATTACCTGATATCAAACACATCAGACATGGAAATATGGATGACTTAGTTCATATAACAGCAAAAACCGCAGCCATAGTTATTGAAATCGTAGCCGGTGAAGCAGGAGTGAAGCAAGCCACAAAATCTTTTTTCAAAGCGTTACGCGAAAAGTGTACCCAAACAGGATGCTTACTTATTATTGACGAAATTCAAACTGGCTTCGGACGGACAGGAACTTTTTGGGCCTATCAGGCCATGGAAATTCAACCGGATATTCTTTTAACGGCAAAAGGGATGGGAGGAGGAATGCCTATAGGTGCTTTCATGGCCAATGAATCAATCATGCGAACGCTTTCTTATGAGCCAGTTCTAGGTCATATTACAACTTTTGGCGGACATCCAGTTTCATGCGCCGCTTCTTTAGCTACTATAAAATACATTCAAGAAGCTAATTTACTTGATCGTGTTACCGTAAAATCCAACTTATTTAAGGAATTATTAATTCATCCACTAATTCAAGAAGTCAGAGGTGTTGGACTTATGATAGCCGTTGAAATGAAAGATTTTCAAACAGTTAAGGCGGTGATTGATACATGTATAGAAAATGGACTCATCACAGATTGGTTCCTATTCTGTGATAATGCCCTTCGAATTGCTCCACCTCTGGTTATCACAGAGGATGAAATAAAAATGGCTTGCAACATATTGTTACAAGCCATGGATAAGGTCTATAAAAGCTAATTAAGCGTGCTTTAATAAAGTTTCTGACAAAACAGACTTTGGAATATTTCCACCAACTAAACGCTCCACCATTTCTCCATTTTTGAATACCATTAATGTTGGAATCGAACGAATGCCTAAGGACGCAGGTATCGCAGAATTTGAGTCTACATTCATTTTCGCCACAATTGCTTGACCTTCCACTTCACCAGCTAACTCCTCCACAATAGGTCCAATCATTTTACATGGCCCACACCACTCTGCCCAAAAATCAACCAACACCGGGGTTGAAGTTCCAATTAATTCGCTAAAGTTGGCATCTGTTGCCTCTACATATTTTCCCATTTTCTAGATTATTTTAAAAGTTCAAAATTAAAACATTTCACGTATAAGATTAAGTTCCCTTTCAATATTTTATGAAATTAATTTGAAGGTGACATTTTCTAAGTCAGTCAATTCAGCAATCAAAGGCTTACCGATCCGAATTTGCATCTTACGTGATAGAAAATCCATCTGTAGCTTTTCTGCTTCATCAAAAACCTCCACCACTAACTTTTTTGTGCCTTTATTACGTTCGAGTACATCATGCAAATTATCCATTAAGGCAGGATTTAAATAGCGTAAATCTACCATAAGCTTCAATTCCTTCGTTCTTTCTTCTAGAATCTCAGAAAGTAATTCGATGGATTGAATCTTAAATACCATTTGCTCCATGTAGCGATTTTTTTGTTGGTACAACCCTTGAATATACAACATCCGATCTTGACCTATAAATCGCTCAAATTCAATGTAATCCTTGCCAAAAAGCGCAAATTCATAATTCCCTGAATAATCTTCCAACGTGAAAATCATAAATTGATTTCCATTCGCAGAGGTGCGTACGTTTACTTTCGTAACAATGCCAGCTATAGATTGTACCGCATTTGGACGCGAATCCAATAAAGTCGTATTTGAATTCGTAAAATTTTGAATCTCCACACGATACTCATCCAACGGGTGACCTGAAATATAAACGCCAACTACCTCTTTTTCATTTCGAAGTTGCTCCATCACAGACCAAGACTCAGATACGGGAATTTTAGGTTTAACAATGTCATTACCAGTTCCGGCGCCAAGTTCGCCAAATAGCGACTGCGTTGCTTCCGCTTTTAACTCGGCCATACGTGAAGCATAGCGAACAATCTTTTCAATAAACGTCGTATTCTCGTTATCCAATGCAAAGTAGTGCGCGCGCTGCACCTCAGGGAAACAATCAAAGGCACCTGCAAGCGCTAATGATTCTAAACTTTTCTTATTAACCTGACGAACGTTAATCCGCGAAACAAAATCAAAAATATCTTTATACTCGCCTCGTAGATTACGCTCTTCTACAATTGCATCGACTGCAGCCTCACCAACCCCCTTAATCGCACCTAGACCAAAACGTATTTGACCTTTTTTATTTACCGCAAATGAGCGAGATGACTCATTCACATCAGGAACTAGTAAAGTCAAGCCCATCCGCTTACACTCATCCATGAAAAACGTAATCTTTTCAATATTCCCTAAAGAATTTGAAAGAACCGCCGACATATATTCAGACGGATAATTAGCTTTTAAATAACCCGTTTGATAAGCAACTAAACCGTAACATGTTGAATGAGATTTATTAAATGCATATTGAGCAAATGCTTCCCAGTCGGTCCAAATCTTTTCCAACTTATCCGCAGGATGATTATTCGCTTGACCACCTTCCATGAATTTACCCTTCATTTTGTCAATCGTCGCCTTGTCCTTTTTCCCCATGGCCTTACGAAGCACATCGGCATCGCCTTTTGAGAAATTGGCCAATTTCTGCGATAATAACATTACTTGCTCTTGATAAACAGTAATACCATACGTGTCCTTTAAATACTCTTCCATTTCAGGAACATCGTATTCAATCTTTTCTCGACCATGTTTACGTGCAATGTAATTTGGAATGTACACCATAGGTCCTGGACGGAACAAGGCATTCATCGCAATCAAATCAGAAAACTGATCGGGCTTTAAATCCCTTAAGTGTTTCTGCATACCAGGCGATTCAAATTGGAAAGTCCCATTTGTTTCCGCTCGTTGGTACAATTCATACGTCAATCGATCATCCAAAGGTAAATCATCCAAAACAATGGTTTCCCCATGATTCTGCTTAATCAATCGAACTGCCTCTTTCAAAATGGATAGGGTTTTTAAACCCAAAAAGTCCATTTTAATTACGCCTGCATTTTCAATAACTGAACCATCATATTGCGTTATCAATAAACTGACATCTTTGGATGATGCAACGGGCAAAATATCCGTCAAATCAGAAGGAGCAATGATAATCCCAGCAGCATGTATACCCGTTCCACGCACGGACCCCTCCAGTACCAATGCATTTTCAATTACTTCTGCAGGTAATCCGCCTGCCTCTTTAATTTTACGTAGTTGTTTAACCTGTTCAATCTCATCAGAATTCAAGCCCTCTTTGTCAGCCAAACTCTTGTCCCCATTTAATGGCGCATTAAATATACGTTCTAAGGTAATTTTGGGCTTTTCTGGGACTAATTTAGCCAAAGCATTTGACTCAGATAGAGGAAGATCCAACACCCTAGCTACATCTTTTATCGACATCTTGGCTGCCATCGTACCATACGTAGCAATATGAGCCACCTGATTTTTACCGTATTTATCTACGACATAATCAATCACTTTTTGGCGGCCCTCATCATCAAAGTCCGTATCAATATCGGGTAATGACTTACGATCCGGATTTAAAAAACGCTCAAAAAGCAGATTATATTTAATCGGATCTATGTTGGTAATTCCCAAACAATAGGCAACAACTGACCCTGCCGCCGAACCACGCCCAGGACCCACATAGACCCCTAAATCACGCCCAGCTTGAATAAAATCGGCAACAATCAAGAAATAACCAGCAAAACCCATGGTCTTAATCGTATATAACTCGAACCGAATTCGCTCCTCAACGACCTGGTCTATGTCGACATACCTCTTTTTCGCACCCTCCATGGTTAGATGCTCCAAATAATCATCTTGATTAAGGAATTCGGTCGGAATCTGGAAGTTGGGCAACATCACATCCTTTGTCAACTTCAACGTTTCGACTTTGCCAACAATCTCATTGGTGTTATCAATGGCCTCAGGGACATGCGACCACAACTGGGTCATTTCTTCTGTTGTCTTGAAATAAAACTGATCATTGTAAAAAGCGAAACGCTTTCCCTTCATATCAAAATCACCTTCAATGTCTTTGTAAGTTGGGGTGGCTTGCTTTTCTCCCGTATTGATACATAAAAGAATATCATGAGCATTGGAATCTTTTTGATCCAAATAATGGGAATCATTTGATGCAATAACTTTGACATTATACTTCTTAGCAAACTTTAACAAAACCTCGTTAACAGTCTGTTGTTCAGGTATATAATGATTTTGAACTTCGATATAATAATCTTCACCAAATAGATCCAGCCACCACTTAAATTCCTTTTCTGCTGCTTCTTCGCCATCACGTAAAATCGCTTGCGGAACAGATGCGCCCAAACAACAAGTTGTCGCAATTAAACCCTTATGGTATTTTAATACGAGCTCCTTATCAATACGAGGATACTTGGAATACATACCTTCCATGAATCCAAGCGAACATAATTTGACTAGGTTTTGATATCCCTCCGGATTCTTAGCCAGAAATAATTGATGATAGCGCCTATCCTTGTCAATCTTCGTAAATGCCTGTTTATGGCGATCTTTTACCAGATAAAATTCGCAACCCACAATCGGCTTAACACCTTGTTTCCCAGCTTCCGCCACAAACTGAAACACCCCAAACATATTTCCATGGTCTGTAATCGCAACAGCTGGCATATTGTCTTCCTTTGCTTTTTTAAACATCGAAGAAATCTTTGATGCGCCATCTAGCAATGAAAATTGGGAATGATTGTGTAAATGCGAAAACTGCATAAAATATTAAGCTTTTAAAAAGGGTTCTTTATCAAAAAATGTGGCATTCAAGAAATCTAAAAATGGTTTTAGTTGTAAGGCGGCCAACATTAACTTCGAGGTGAAATCTGGTGAGACAATATCTTTGTCAGAAAAATGATGCCAATAAAACAATTGCTTACGTCGCAAATAAACCTCATCAGCGGTATCTGGGTCAAAACCTTTAGGAATTTTTTTTAACAAATCACCTTCAGCTTGACCAAAAAGCTTAACAAATGAGGCAGATTCAACAATGCCTCGAAGTGTTGCTCCATTATAATCTACTTCTTGGCGGTAAGCAGCCAGCTGCTCAGGTGTGGGATTATACATTCCTCCACCTAAAAATGATTTACCACCGGGCTCGATGTGCAAATAATAATCCATGTAACCAGACTTACGACCACCTTCAGAGAAACTCGCCGAAAACCAAGTTTTATACGGATCTTTATTCTTTGAAAAGCGAACATCGCGGTATAGGCGATAGGAACAGTGCTTCTTCAGTACACCATCCATATTTTCAAAGGCGGAGAATTCGTGAATCAATTGTTCAATCAATCCATCAAATAAGGCCTTTTCTGATTCATAGCTAGCTTTATGCTCCGCAAACCACTCGCGTGAATTATGCTGTTTCAATTCCGATAAAAAAGCTAAAAGGCTAGGGGAGATAGACATGAATCGTTGCACTAAAATTGAAACGAAATTAGCGATTCTTTCCCAAAATAAATTGGGAGAATTGATTGAATTTAATGATTTTTGTGAAATTTATTAAAATAGTCATTATGCGCATTTTAACAGGGATTCAGTCCTCAGGTAAACCACATTTAGGAAATATTTTGGGCGCCATTCTGCCTGCCATAGAACTTTCTGAAAAACCGGGCAACGAATCTTTTTTGTTTATCGCTGATTTACATACCCTGACAAGTTTACGTGATGGGGAACAAATTCGATCTAATACATTGTCCATTGCGGCAGCGTGGTTGGCTTTCGGTTTTGACACCGATAAAAATTACTTCTACCGTCAATCCAAATTAGCAGCCTATCATACGGAATTAATGTGGTATTTAAACTGCATTACACCATTTCCCATGCTTGCAAACGCGCATAGCTTTAAAGATAAATCTGCCCAAATGGCGCAAGTGAATGCCGGACTTTTCACCTATCCTGTTTTGCAAGCTGCCGACATCTTATTATATGATGCCGAACTTATTCCAGTAGGAAAGGATCAACGCCAGCATATTGAAATGACGCGCGACATCGCGGGAACATTTAATCGCATGGCACAAAAAGACATCTTTGTGATTCCTGAGGCAGCTATTAATGAATCCGTCATGACAATCCCAGGGTTAGACGGCAACAAAATGAGTAAATCCCTAAATAACTACATTGATATTTTTTTACCAGAAAAAGACCTTTTAAAACAAATCAAAAAAATCGAATCCGATTCAACTCCTTTGGAAGATCCTAAAGATCCAGCTACAGACATTACGTTTAAACTGTTTAGCTTGTTGGCCTCACCCGAAAAAACAGCTGAAATGCATGCCAACTACATCCAAGGAGGATATGGATTTGGTCATGCGAAACAAGCTTTGCACGAAATGATGTTGCGTTATTTCAAAGATGCACGTGAGAAATTTGACTTTTATATCAACAATCCAGATGTGATTGAGGAAAAACTAGCCGAAGGGGAACGTAAAGTTGAACCTATAGCTAAACAAACCTTGGGACGAGCTCGGGAACACTTTAAATTTTAAACGATGTTTCCAGCATGGGATCAAAACTTATTTAAGTTAATCAATGAATGGCATAACAATTCAGTGGATCCAATTATGCAATTTTTGTCCGACAAATATGTCTGGATTCCACTTTATGCTTTTCTTATTTGGAAATTGTTTCAGCATAATCGGAAATCAATTAAGGCTGGCGTTTTTTATTTAGTGCTAACAATTGTTTGGGCTGACCAAATTTCTTCCTTCATTTTAAAACCACTCGTTAAACGGCTTCGACCTAGTCATGTACCGGAATTCCAATCATGGATTCATATGCCGAACGGACCAGGCGGACTTTATGGATTTTGTTCGTCTCATGCTGCAAATGCATTTGCAGTCGCCGTGGGATTCTATTTACTGACTCGAAACAAACCTTTAGGCATAGCATTGCTAATTTGGGCCAGCCTCATAGCGTATAGTCGGATCTATTTAGGTGTCCATTATCCGTTAGATGTAATCACAGGTGCAGTAATAGGCACAATCGGAGCGGTCATTCTGAAACAATTCATTTACGATAAACTAGTTAAAAACTGATACGTATTGACACCATCAGCAAAATCATCTAAAGCGGGGTTTTGCGCTTGGCCAAATGGGATGTAGTCTGAGCCTACGACGCACTGAATCTTTTCAACATTAATTGCCAACCAATCAGTAAGCTCTATTTCGCTAGTATACCGGTACACATGTAAAACGCCAACAGGGGAGATCAGGCCATCGTTTTCAGTAACTATCAGATTACCTAAATCAAAATGTGGAATTTGATTCAGCAAATATAATGTTTTGTGATACTGGTAATTATTGGAATACTTCGTATGGTCTAAAACCCAATCTTCTAATGTCAAAACATCAAACAAAGGGACTAAATCAATTGAATCGGGAACAGCTAGTGTAGAAACATTCCGACAACCTAATCCATAATACATAAATATATCAGTAGCCAATTGCTTAAAATCATCAGCACTTTCATTTCCCGTAAGTACAGCTACCGAACTTCTATTTTTACGAATAAGATGAGGGATTTTGGCAAAATAATTAACAAAATATCCAGAAGAAAAATCAGATCCAGTGGCTATAACCGCATCAACGCCCGACATACGCTCTTGAATCTCCACTTTTTGATCAGATTCAAATGAATTAATTAATTCAATATACATTGTCATTAAAGAACGATCTTGGGAGCTTAATTTAACGATGACCAGGTGCCCACTCGCTAGGGTCATGAGAAGATCATGCATACCAACGGCCGGCAGATTTCCAGGCAAAATCAAACCCACTTTTTTTGGATTATCTTGTACAGGAACTCCATATTGTTCGAAAAAATCCTCCCAACGCGATGCTTCTAAAAATTGTTCCGTTATTGCCTCCATGGCATTACGAATAAGCAAATCCGAAAACCAAGCATTTTCATTTTTAGCTTTTTCTATAAATAATTCTATTTTTTCCTGATTAGATGAATCAGAAAAGTATGATTTAAGAAATGAAACTAGCTTGCCAAAACGTTCTTTCTTCATATTAGGAGGGCTATTTAATTAAATATGGATACACAAAGTTCATAAAATACATGAATAGTCATTATAAAATTTTTACTATTCAAAATTACTTACGTAAATTGCGTAAAATTTTTAATACTTGTTATGGCAATTATCATTACTGACGAATGTATTAACTGTGGGGCGTGCGAACCAGAATGCCCAAATACAGCCATTTATGAAGGAGGAGTAGAGTGGACGTGGGCTGGAGGTACTTCATTAACTGAAGTTGAACTAGAAGATGGTTCATCCATGGATGCTAAATCACCTGTTGACCCTATATCAGAAGAGTTCTACTACATTGTACCAGATAAGTGCACGGAATGTACCGGTTTCCATGAAGAGCCACAATGTGCTGCAGTTTGTCCAGTGGATTGTTGCGTTCCAGATCCGGATCATGTTGAGGATAAAGAGACTTTAGAACAAAAGAAAGCTTGGTTACACGCCGAAGCATAACTAAAAATATTCATTTAGAAAAAGCCCATCATTCGATGGGTTTTTTTTTGCCCCATATCAAAATAATCTAGGCGATATATAATTTTTCAAATATTCAAATTAGTAGTTTATATTTTACTTATTTTTCTATATTTTTTGTAAATTCATTAAAATCAAGTTTAATATTTAACCTAATTTTTACCTTTTTATGTTTTTTTTACAGTTATTAGTTAAATTTTGTTCTAATTTATTTGGATAATACAATTTATTGTCAAACCTTTGAATTGTAGTCAAGCATTTATAAACACTTAAACAATCCCATTCATGAAAAAATCTATCCTAACAGCACTATTTGCGGCAACAGCATTTTGTGGATTTTCCCAAGAAAAAGAAGCTGAAGCACCAAAATTTTCTTTCTCAGGTTATATCGATTCATATTACATGTTGAATTTCAATAACCCAACTTCACGAAGCAACTTAGGATCCTCTGGATACGAGCGTGCATTCGATCAGAAATCAAACCAATTCTCGCTTGGTCTTGTTCAAACCAAATTTGGTTATGCGACTAAAAACGCGGATGTCGTAGTTGACTTAACATTCGGACCTAATGCTGATTTAGGGCAATATGGAAACCTAGTTGGTCCATTAGGAAAAGGAAGTACAGCTTTGGCAATAAAGCAAGCCTATTTCAATTGGAAAGCGTCGGATAAATTAACCTTTACGATGGGGCAATTTGGAACACATATAGGATACGAAGTAATTGATGCTCCAGTTAACTATAATTATTCTCTTTCTAATTTATTCAACAACGGCCCTTTTTATCACATTGGTGCAAAAGCAAATTATTCATTCAGCGACAAATTTTCTGCCATGGTTGGATTGGTCAACAATGTGGATAATTTAAATGACAACAATGCATCCAAAGGATTCATTTATCAAGTATTTACATCTCCAGCTGCTGGTTGGAACGTCTATGTAAATGGCATTTCGTCAAATGAATCTGCTCCCCTAGCTAGCGGTAAAGATGATTCTGGTAGTTACAATTTATTGGATTTAACTACTTCATATCAAATTACACCCAAATATTTAGTTGGCCTAAACGCAGCTTACGGATCTCAAACTGGTGATTTCCAGGGAGGCGGAAACGTAGGAGATAGCAAAACATGGGGTGGTGTAGCGTTGTATTCCAACTACGCCATTACAGAAACTTTTAGCTTAGGAGGTCGCTATGAGGTATTTGACAATACAGGTGGGGCGCGTTCATTGCGTGCGGCAGACGGATCAGGGACTGATGTTAATTCATTCACATTAACAGGAACATTTACAGCTGCAGATGGACATTTATTAATTAAGCCAGAGTTACGCTCAGATTCATATAAATCAGAGCAATTTATTGATGGTGATGGCAAAGGTCAAAAATCTCAAACAACATTGGGAATACACTTTATCTACAAGTTTTAATTTTTAAGTAATTTTTATTCATAACTCAAAACGTACCAACATGACAACTCAAAAACCAAATTGGATACCGCTACTTGTTTTAGTCGCCGTAGCCGTGCTTGCGCTTTTCACAACTTCGGTTCCTGGAGTTATACCTACAGAGGGATTAGATACAGGAGATACTGCTTGGATGATTGTTGCATCAGGCTTAGTATTACTAATGACACCCGGATTAGCTTACTTCTATGGTGGAATGGTAAACCACAAAAACGTTATCTCCACAATGTTACAATCGTTTATCGCCATGGGAGTTATATCCGTAATTTGGGTGGTATTTGGATTTAGCTTAGCATTTGGTGATTCACTAGGTGGCTGGATTGGCGACCCTAGAACATTTTTTATGTTCAATAATGTATTTGATCACAAATTGTCTTTAGGCTCAACTGACCAATTAAAATTCACAATTCCATTTGCATTATTTGCCTTTTTCCAAATGAAATTTGCGGTTATCACTCCAGCCCTTATTTCGGGTGCTCTAGCGGAGCGAATTAATTTCCGTGCTTTTGTGTTGTTCATGATTTTGTTCTGTGTTGTAGTTTATGCTCCTTTAGCGCATTGGACATGGCATCCAGATGGTTTCTTATTCAATTTAGGCGTCCTTGATTTCGCTGGAGGAACAGTTGTTCATATGTCGGCCGGCTGGGCTGCACTAGCGGGAGCTTTATACTTACGTCGCCGCAAGTCACACATCGAATCTAACATTTTGCCTCCAGCTAATATTCCTTACGTCTTATTGGGAACTGGTCTTTTATGGTTTGGCTGGTTTGGATTCAATGCAGGTTCTGCTGTTGGTGCTAACGGTTTAGCTGTAACAGCTTTTGCAACGACACACGTTGCAGCTGCTGCGGCCGGTTTATCTTGGATATTATTTGATGTATCACGTGGCAAGAAAGTATCTGCCCTAGGATTTTGTATCGGCGCGGTAGTTGGCCTTGTTGCCATTACACCTGCTGCAGGTTTTGTAACAGTTCCAGTTGCGATATTTATTGGTGTTGTTGCTGCTATTATTTCAAACATTGCTGCACATTGGAGAGCGAGTTCAAATTTGGATGACACATTAGATGTATTCCCTTGCCATGGCATAGGTGGTATGGTCGGCATGTTAATGACAGGTATTTTCGCAACATCTGCTGTTAACGCTGCTGTGGCTGAAAATGGCCTATTTTATGGTGAGACTACCTTATTCTTTAAACACTTATTGGCTTTAGCGATTGTTTCGGCGTTCGCATTTGGCTTGTCTTATATCTTATTGATTATAACGGATAAAATTATTCCACTACGTGTCAATGAAGAAGAAGAAAGATTAGGATTGGATATTTCGCAACACGATGAGTCGTTAGCCGAATAATCCAAACACGACAGAGCCGCAAGTAATGGTTCTTGTGGTTTTGTTTCAATTAAAAAGCCGGAGACTTTTAGTTTCTGGCTTTTTTGTTTTGAGAGGTGAGAGGTAAGAGGTGAGAGGTAAGAGGTAAGAGGTGAGAGGTACGAGGTAAGAGGTGAGAGGTAAGAGGAAACTGACGACTAGCGACTAGCGACTATTAATACTTCGCCTTGAACATGACCAGTTTCCAAAATGGATTTATATCGGACTGGTTGGATTGTATTAATTTGCAATGGATCATAAGGTACAGCGACACGAACATAATTCTCTGAAAACCCCTCCATCAAACCATTTTCGCTTGATTCCTCAAACAAAACAGAGCCTGTTAGCCTTAATTGACTCATATAAAAAGCGTGACGTTTTTTCTCAGAAAGTATGTGTAACATTTTTGATCGTTCTGCCTTTTGCATCCCGTCTACCTTAGGCTGAATATCCACTGCATAGGTATTGGCACGCTCAGAGTATGGGAAAACATGTAAATACGAAATATCTAAGGAATTAAGAAATTCATAGGTTTCTAAAAATAATTGAGGCGTTTCTCCGGGATGGCCTACAATTACATCGACGCCAATACAGGCGTTTGGCATAACAGATCGAATTTGAGTAACACGGTCAATATATAACTCACGTTGATACCTTCGCTTCATTAAACGCAATATTGAATTTGAACCAGATTGCAATGGAATATGAAAATGTGGCACAAACCGAGTAGAAGAAGCTAAAAATTGAATCAGCTCGGACGTCAATAAATTAGGTTCAATACTTGAAATTCGAAATCGCTCAATGGAGGATTCTGCATCGATGGCACGTACCAAATCAAAAAATGTTTCCACGCGTTTGCCCTGTTGTATCCCAAAGTCGCCAATGTTCACTCCAGTTAACACAATTTCTTTTACGCCATTTGCTGCTACCTCCTCAATTAGCGTCAAAACTTTTGCAATGCTATCAGAGCGCGACTGTCCCCGCGCTAAAGGAATGGTACAATATGAACACGGATAATCACAGCCATCTTGAACTTTTAAAAATGTTCTCGTACGGTCATTAACGCTGTAGGAAGCATGATAATCCAAATCGTATCGAATCTCTGTGGCAATTAATTTTGGCAGATCTTTATCTTGTCGACTCAAATAAGGCGGGAGCAAGGTGGGCATTTGAAACTTTTCGTTGGCACCAAGCACAAGGTCAACTCCAGGAATCGAAGCAATTTCCTCTGGTTTTAATTGGGCATAACAACCTATAATAACGACCGTTGATGCTGGATTAATTTTTTTTGCCTCACGAACTACTTTTTTACATTTTTTGTCGGCCTGCTCCGTTACACTGCACGTATTGATTACAAATAAATCAGGAGAATCCTGAAAATCGGCGCGCATAAACCCCAAAGGCTCTAATGAACGGGCAATTGAACTTGATTCAGCAAAATTCAATTTACATCCTAATGTATAAAAGGCTACTTTCCGCATAACAAAAAATTAGGATGCAAAGGTAAAACAAAAATGGCGGGAATCCCCGCCATTTTTGATCATAAAAGTATATAAATGCAAGATAAAAAAATCTTAAACTTTTGCTGTTTTAACTGTCTTAATAATACGGGCAGCTACTTTATACGGATCAGCAGCTGAATTTGGACGACGATCCTCTAACCAGCCTTTCCATCCTTTTTCGACAACAGCAATAGGAATACGGATAGATGCTCCTCGGTCAGAAATCCCATAAGAGAAATCATGAATTGATGCAGTTTCGTGTTTTCCTGTTAAGCGCATGTGATTATCTGCGCCATAAACCTCAATATGTTCTTTCACGAATGGAGCAAATGCTTGACAAATCGTATCATATGTGCCTTTATTTCCAGCTGTACGTAAAGCGGTATTTGAGAAGTTAGCATGCATACCAGATCCATTCCAATCTAATTCCCCCAAAGGCTTGCAATGCCAATTAATCGCAACACCATATTTCTCTCCCAAACGCTCCAATATATAACGACCTAACCAAATTTCATCTCCAGCTTGTTTGGCACCTTTAGCAAACATCTGAAACTCCCATTGGCCTGCGGCAACTTCCGCATTAATTCCTTCAATATTTAAACCTGCGTCTATGCATAAATCCAAATGTTCTTCAATAATCTCACGACCATAAGCGTTTTTAGCACCTACAGAACAGTAATATGGCCCTTGAGGCTCAGGATATCCATTGGCTGGAAAACCTAATGGCTTATTCGTTTCTGGATCCCACAGGAAATATTCTTGCTCAAACCCAAACCAAAAATCATTATCATCATCTTCAATCGTAGCACGACCATTCGAAACGTGAGGTGTACCATCAGCGTTTAACACTTCACACATAACCAAAAATCCATCGCGACGCGATGGGTCAGGACAAACATACACTGGCTTTAACAAACAATCAGAAGAACCCCCTTCAGCTTGTTGGGTGGATGAACCGTCGAAAGACCACATATCTAGATCTTCCAATTTACCGCTAAAATTATTTTCAATTTTAGTCTTAGAACGTAAACTTTGAGTCGGTTGATAACCATCCAACCAAATGTACTCTAATTTTGATTTAGCCATGATTTTATACTTAAAATGATAATAAAAATACTTTTATATGAATTATTGATACAAATTTATACCACTATTTGAAAAAAACAACAGAAAATTTGCCAAATACTAAAAAAACATAACCAACATTCTGAATATCTGCAAAAATTGAAATAAATACCTACTTAATAACAATTTTTAAATAACTCGCCTAATCATTTAAATTATCCGGACATTTTGGTTATTTTTAACTTTCAAATTTTCACGAACAAAAATGGCTATAACTCGATTTAAAGCACTTGAATTAGCTCAAATGCGGGCAGGAATCCCTGTTAAATTACCAACAGACAAAGTAAGCGATTACTATGGAAGTATGACATTCAGTGATGAGGTTATGCGCTCCTTATTATCTCCAGAAGCCTATTTGAAAATCAATACGGCCATTCAAACAGGATCGAAAATTGATCGTGATGCGGCCGATGAAGTTGCCGCAGCGATGAAATCTTGGGCAATTTCAAAAGGAGCAACGCATTACACGCACTGGTTTCAACCTCTTACAGGGACGACAGCAGAAAAGCATGACTCATTTTTTGATATCGATTTAAGCAACGGAAAGGCTGTAGAGAAATTTAAAGGTTCAGCGTTAGTCCAACAAGAACCGGATGCATCTTCGTTCCCCAATGGAGGTATTCGATCTACTTTTGAAGCGCGTGGATATACAGGTTGGGATCCTTCTTCACCTGCTTTCATTATGGAAAATGCAGCTGGATCTGCTACTTTATGTATTCCATCTGTTTTCGTATCCTACACAGGTGAAGCATTAGATTACAAAACACCACTTTTAAAGTCAATTGAATTGATTGATAAAGCATCGACAGCCGTTGTCAAGGAGTTTTTCAATCGTGATGTTAGTAAAGTCATTCCAACCTTAGGCGCTGAACAAGAATACTTTTTAGTAGATGAAGCATTATTCAATGCAAGACCCGATTTAGTCATGTCAGGTAGAACTGTATTTGGACATGCACCTGCGAAGGGACAGCAATTAGAAGATCACTATTTTGGCTCTATTCCAAATCGGGCAAATGCATTTATGGTCGACTTCGAAATCGAAGCACTGAAACTGGGCATGCCAGTCCGCACACGTCACAACGAAGTAGCACCAGCTCAATTTGAAGTGGCCCCTACATTTGAAGAGGCGAATTTGGCATGCGATCACAATGCCTTGCTTATGGACTTAATGAATAAAGTAGGTTCAAAACACAAATTGAAAGTTTTATTTCATGAAAAACCATTCGCAGGAATCAATGGATCTGGAAAACATAACAATTGGGCATTAGCAACTGATACCGGTGTTAACTTATTAGCCCCGTCTTCCAAGCCCAAAGAAAACTTGCGCTTTTTAACATTTTTTGTTAATACATTAAAAGCAGTTCACGATCGTGCAGATTTATTAAGGGCATCTATTGCATCTGCGGGTAATGAACACCGACTAGGCGCAAATGAAGCTCCTCCGGCCATCGTTTCCGTATTTTTAGGTTCTACAATGAGCCAAGTTTTAGATGATTTGGAAAACATGAGTGATATCGATGATATCACACTTGAAAAAGGTGATAATGTATACCTTAAATTGGGGATCAATAAAATCCCATCATTAATTTTAGATAATACGGATCGCAATAGAACCTCTCCATTTGCATTTACTGGAAATAAATTTGAATTCCGTGCGGTAGGTTCATCTGCTAATTCAGCTGCTCCAATGACTGTTTTAAATACAATCGTAGCAGATCAATTAATCAAATTCCGTAAGGAAGTTGAATTAATTTTAGAAAAAGGAATTAAAAAGGAACTTGCCATTATGGAAGTCTTAAAGCGGTATGTCAAAGATTCCAAAAAAATTCGCTTTGAAGGAAATGGCTATTCTGACGAATGGGTGGTTGAAGCTGAAAAACGCGGCTTATCAAACCTAAAAACGACACCTGAAGCCTTGGCTGTATATGCGCGTCCAGAATCCATTGAACTATTCACTAAACATGGTATCTATTCCAAAGAGGAAATGCATGCACGCCATGAAATAGAACTAGAAAATTACGTAAAGAAGATTCAAATCGAATCGCGCGTAATCGGCGATATGGCGATTAATCACATTGTTTCTACTTCCTTAAAGTATCAAACCCAATTGGTCGAAAATGTAAAAGGACAGAAAGAAATAGGTATCGATCCGCAATATTATGCGCCAACAATCGAAATGATTAAAAAAATATCCGAATACACGTCATCGATCGTTCGATTACAAGGCGAAATGACTGAAGCGCGTAAAGAGGCAAACAATGTTGAGGATTTAGAGGAAAGAGCAACTATCTATGGAACTAAAGTAAAAGGATACTTTGAGGAAATCCGGTACTCTGTTGACAAACTCGAACTAATCGTAGACGACGATGAATGGCCTTTACCTAAATACCGTGAACTTTTATTAATTAAATAAATATGCCAAATACACCTAATCCAGGCTTTACTATTGAGGAAATCCAAAATTTAAAAAGTCTGTGTGCTCGGGAAAATCGCTCATTTGTCTATATTGATGATGAAAATTTACCGATTGGCAATGACAATGAAATGGTCCACATTCAGTTTTTGGGTCATTATAACAAGCAGGAAGTAATTTATGATGCGATGCTCTGCACCTTGCAATTGCACTATTCGAGTGCCATTTATGAGGCCGCTGAAAAAGAGGTAATGCATCATTTTCCTCTGTATGTACCTATAGAAAATAGAGATGAATCATACGTTGAAAATGAGGCTCTCGAAGAGGAAGTTGAAGTTATGATTCTCGAGATAATCGATGAACTTGAAGAGAACGATGAGGTCAAAGTAAGCGAATATATTGAAATCGATGAAAATTTTGATTTTGGTATAGGCTTAGATGTCGCTCTTTATGTACCAGCATTTGAAATTGATGTGATTGAAAAATTTATTTCTGATTTCAATGGAGGTACATTATCACTCGATCCATCCCGATTCTCATTCCGTTCAGAAGAACCTGAACTATAAATGAGTAAGTATATTTTTTATGCGCCCAACCCGACAAGCGAGAATCGACTCAGTGAAGAAGAGTCTTTTCATGCTAGTCGGGTTTTGCGTTTAAAATCAGGTGACCCGATTTATCTTTTAGATGGAAAAGGAGCCAAATATGCAGCTATATTAACTACTGTTGATCCTAAAAATACATCATTTGGAAAGCTATCTCTTGTAGAAAAACAAGAAAAAATACCATATCAAATTCATATTTATGTAGCGCCAACCAAGCAAATGGAGCGTATGGAATGGATGGTAGAAAAATGCTGTGAATTTGGCATTCATGGCATTCATTTTTTTACCTCGCGCAATTCAGAGCGTAAAGAAATTAAACTAAATCGTTTAGAGAAAATCGCAGTTGCAGCATTAAAGCAATCAAAAAATTTATTTCTTCCAGAAATAACTCCAATATTGCCATTAAACTCATATTTAGAGACCTTAAAAGATTCACCGCTTACACAAATACTATTTGCGCACATCTCAGATCCTCCAGTTAAGACATTATCAAAACAGTTGAGGCTAAATCAGAGTTATCACATTTTAATTGGACCTGAGGGAGACTTCAGTCCTGATGAATCAGGAGAATTAATTTTACGACATTACTTACCTTTTAGTTTAGGTAAATCAATTTTGCGAACAGAAACAGCCTGCTTGGCTGCTACCTTAGGAGTTCACATTGCGCATGAATAAATATTAATCTGATAAAAATCAGAAAAATAAATAGCCTTTAAAACGTTTAAAGGAAAAATGGTGTTTAAATTTGTTATTTAAAAATTAAAATTCTTTATGCAATTAGTACTTCCCGCATTTATCATTCATTGGTATATCTCGTTATTTAGTCAGACCTTTTTCCTACACCGTTATTCAGCGCACAAAATGTTCTTGATGAACAAATTTTGGGAAAAGTTCTTTTACTTTTTGACCTATCTTTCACAAGGTTCTTCATTCTTAAGTCCACGGGCTTATGCAATTCTTCACCGCATGCACCATGCTTTTTCTGACACGAAAAAAGATCCGCATTCGCCTATGTTTTCAAGTAACGTCTTTACAATGATGTGGAAAACGAAAGATATTTACAATGCAGTTCTAAACAGAAAGCAAACAGTTGAAGATCGTTTCGAACATGATTATCCTGTTTCTAAAACAATCGAGAAAATTGGCGATTCATGGTATTCTCGTGTTGGCTGGGGAGTTGCTTATGCTTCTCTTTACATTATCGCATTTGTTTATTTTGATATGCATTGGGCATTCTTCTTTTTATTGCCCGTGCATTTCTTAATGGGACCTGTTCACGGTGCAATTGTCAACTGGTCTGGTCACAAATATGGATATCAAAATTATGATAATCACGACCATTCAAAAAATTCATTGGTTTTCGATGTAATCATGATGGGTGAATTATTTCAAAATAATCACCACAAACTACCTAATCGTGTCAACTTCGCCACGAAATGGTTCGAATTTGATCCGACTTATCCAATGATCAAACTATTAACTTGGCTTCGTATCATACGTCCCAATGTTAAGGATCCAAACGCAAAGTTTTAATAACAAAAAAGGCCGTCTATCGATGGCCTTTTTTGTTATAGCTTAAATTGTGGCTCAAACTGTTCTAGATAGTCAGAAACACGTTTAAGGAATCCGCCACCAAGCGTGCCATCCACGACACGATGATCATACGAATGAGAAATAAACATCTTTTGCCTTATCGCAATTTGATCCTCGCCAGTCGGTCCAGTAATTACTGCAGGTTTCTTTTCAATAATGCCAAAAGCAAGTATCCCTACTTGCGGCTGAACAATAATGGGAGTACCCATTAAATTTCCAAAACCACCGATATTTGAAATTGTATAGGTTCCTCCTTCTAAATCAGCGGGTGTTAGTTTATTCTTGCGGGCGCGTGCCGACAAATCATTCACTTTTTGCGTAAGTTCAATTAAAGATAACTGATCAGCATTGTGTATAACAGGTACAATTAAATTACCATTTGGCAAGGCAACCGCCATTCCAATATTAATTTGACGATGCTGAACGATGTAATTACCTTCTACAGAAATATTAATTCCCGGAAAATCCTTAATCGCTTTTGCTGTGGCCATAAATAGGAGAGGCGTATAGGTAATGGGCTCCTTAAATTTATCAAGAAACTTATTTTTAATTTCTTCACGCCAAAGCACAATATTTGTTATGTCGGCCTCTAAAAACGAGGTGACATGCGGAGAAATTCGCTTTGAATCGGACATGCGTTCCGAAATCATTTTACGCATTCGATCCATTTCAATTACTTCATCGCCCGGTAAACGCAAACCTGCACCTTGACTTAAAGTACCTGATGAAATTACACGCTTAGAATTTCGAACAGCGATGTAATTTAATACATCTTTTTTAGTCACCCGTCCATCCATTCCAGACCCACGAATTCCACTCAATTCGCGTTGGGATACACTTTCTTGTTGGCATATCTGCTTAATCAAAGGAGAGACCCATGGATTTGACTTCACCTCAGCACCATCAAAATTACCTAAACTGAGGTCTAACAAAACATTTAATTCTGGTTCAGGATGAAAAACTTCATCGCTTGAAAATCCTTTTGATTCCACGGCTAAAACTTCACTCGCATCTATGACACAAATTGCTTTCCCAATGATTGCTATCTGACCCTCTTGAATTAAAATCTGTTTTAAAACTCCGGCGACAGGAGAAGGGACTTCCGTATCAATTTTATCTGTGGCAACTTCCAAGATAAATTCATCAGCTTCCACAAAATCACCAGGTTGTTTCAACCAAGTTAAAACAGTTGCCTCCATGATACTTTCGCCCATCTTAGGCATGATTATTTCTGTTAGCGCCATATCTATTCAGCCAAATCGTTTAGTAAAAATCTTCTCAATAAATTAATTGCGGTTAGAGACGTCAAATGTATATTTTGAACACGAGTTCCTCCTAAAGTTAATTTACGTGCCAAAACGCCATTTGGGTGGGCTAAAGCTATCCAAATAGTCCCCACTGGCTTATCTGGCGTACCACCTTCTGGTCCTGCAATACCGGATGTCGCTAGTGCATACGTGCATCCTGTCATTTGACGAACACCGGCTGCCATAGCAATAACACACGAATCACTTACCGCACCATCCTCATCTAGAATTTTAGAGGAAACACCCAGCTGATTCATTTTAACCTCATTTGCATAGGCGAGTACACCCCCTAAAAAATAGGCTGAGCTTCCTGCATGTTGCGTGAACTGATGTGCTAAATATCCGCCCGTGCAGCTTTCTGCTAGGGCTAATGTTGATTTTTGTTTAATCAAAAGTTTGCCAACAACATCGGCTAGCTCATCCTTTTCGTAACCAAAAACATATGATTTAATTAAGGGCATAACCTTTTCAAACTCATGCGAAATTTGGTCATGCAAACTTTTAGCTGAATCTCCGAAACTAGTTAAGCGAAGTTTCACAATACCCAAAGAAGGTAGATAAGCTAATTTAATATGACTAGGTAATTGTAATTCCCAATCTTGAATTAAATCAGATAAATATGATTCACCTATGCCTACTGTTTTCACCAACTGATGAACAATTACGGGTAATTGAAAATGTTTAACCAATCTGGGGAGCACTTCCGTCTCCATAATCGACTTCATCTCAAAAGGCACACCCGGCATGGATATCCAAATGGTATCTAATTCATTAAACCACATAGCAGGTGCTGTTCCTTGCTTATTGGGTATAAATGTGCACTTAGTTGGCAATAATGCTTGGTCACGATTTAAATCACTTAATTCACGACCACGCTTCGCAAAAAAATCTGTTACATCTTGCAATGCTTTATCATGGTAAGCTAACGAACATCCAAAAAAATCGGCAAGTATCTTTTTCGTCAAATCATCTTTAGTTGGCCCAAGACCACCCGTAATAAAAACAACATCAGCTCGCTTATGAGCTTCATTAAGAATTTGAACAATTTCATCAATTTGATCGCCTACGGATGATTTCCGAACGGTTTTAATCCCAAGTTTATCTAGCTCCAGACTAATCCATTGGGTATTCGTATCAAGGATTTGACCATATAGAATCTCGTCGCCAATGGTAATAATTTCTGCTCGAACCATTAAGTTTTCTTACTTTTGTACGAAAATACGATTTATTTGGTTTGGAATTACATCAAACAAACGAAAAACAAACGCCTGAAATGAAACAATCTGAAATCCATTTTAATATACAACTAGACGAAAATAATATACCTGAACAAATATCATGGTCGGCAACCGACAATCCAAACGAGGGTATCGAGGAAACAAAAGCAATATTGGTTGCGACATGGGATCCGTATCACAAAGGGACATTAACTTTACCCTTATGGACTAAAGATATGGAGACACTTGATATGAAACGGTTTTTTATTGAAATCATGGGGACAGTCGGCGATGCAGCATTACAAGCTACAGGGGATACTGAATTTGCATTTGAGGTTGAGCAAGTTTGCAAAAAACTATCTCAAAATTTGAAAAAAGAAATCACGGCTGCATCGAAAGGCCAATAATCTATTTATATGCATCTGCTAAAATCACTCTTCCTTTGTATTATTTTCGCCACCAGTATACACGCGCAAAAAGGAATAAACTTTATTAAATCGGCCAACTTACAAGCGGCGATCAATGTAGCTAAGCAACAAAATAAGTTGCTTTTTGTAGAGGTATATGAGCCCACTTGCCATGTTTGTAATTCATTTAAAGGGACATTTGCTCAGCCACAAGTAGGTGCTTTGTATAATGCCAACTTCGTTAATTTTCAATTAGACGTACGTAAGCCTGAAAATCTAAAAGCATTACAGCAATTAAAAATCAACATTAACGCGACCCCTACATTTTTGTTCTTTGATCCCAAAAGCATGAAATTACTTCAAGCAAAAGCATTTGGCGAAAAGGAAAACACCATCATTAATGTGAACAGTATTGCTCAAAAAGCAGCTAATCCTGCTGAGCAAGCCACAAATTTTGCAAGTAAATACAAAGCGGGAGAACGAAGTTTTGCCTTCCTATTAAACTATGCACAAGTTGCGCGTTTGACTGCAGATACAAGCACGAACATCAAGATGGTCAATGAGTTAATTAAAGTAATGCCCACCAACCAATATGTGAGTCAAAGCGCGATAAACATCATCCAAATGGTCATGATGAATAATAACAATGCGCTTTTTGACTATTATGTCAGTCATTTAGCGCAATACAACCGGATAGCTGATCCATCATTGGTCAACTTGATTTATGAGAATATATTTCAGATTGTGATGACCAGTTCGCAAGTCAATAAGCTTTCAGCTGTAGAAATTGCGAAATTGAAAGATCAAATGTCAAAGACGGGAATCGATAAAGGTTCTATTGTGCGGCGAACATGGATGGCCGAAAGTATTCTATTATTCAAGCAAAAGAAGGCAATGGCCGCAATCAAAGTTATCGATCAATTAATCGATGCAATACCAAGTGCACCTGGTCCGAAAGAATACCAATATTTATGTGATTTTGTCAAATCAAAAACGAAAGACAAAGCGGCCCTTAAATACGCGCAGGCAAATTGGTGTAAATTTGGGTTACGTTAATTAACGTAAAAAAGCACGGTAAAGCATCACAAGGATACAAAACAAAAACATGACGATCGATATTTTGTTGATCGTATGCATCGTGCGAATGTTAAAGTTGGTGGGGGCGCCCGGTTTTGGTTTCTGAAAAACCCGAATGAAATAGGTGAAAATTTCGCCAACCTTAAATAGTTCCTTTAATCTGCTCATAATTAATTCGTTATCTGTGGATCTCTCCAATTACCATCATCTTTGATCAACTGAATCAATTCATCTACGGCAGCATCTGCTTGAACTGATTTTTTAACAACCTCTTGACCTCTATATAGAGCGATTTTGTCTTTCCCAATACCCACATAGCCATAATCAGCATCCGCCATTTCGCCTGGACCGTTGACAATACAACCCATAATACCAATTTTAATACCTTTCAAATGATCTGTTACCTGTCTAATGCGCGCAGTTGTCTCTTGAAGATCGAATAGCGTTCGGCCACATGATGGACAAGAAATATATTCTGTCTTAGAAATACGCATCCGACTGGCCTGCAAAACTCCAAAAGCGGTCGCATTCAATAATTCATATTTATCTGTAACATAAGGCATAGAAAGCATAATTCCATCACCTAATCCATCGATAAACAAACCACCCGCATCCGTGGGCGCAAATAATTGCAATTGATTTGAGTCCACATTCGAATAGGCTAATTGAATCACCACGGGAATCTGAATATTCTTTTGAACTAATTCGAAAAATGTCCGGCGCAAATCAGCCATTTGGTGTGGATTCTTACTACTTAAAATCAAAACAGCACGTTCTTTAGGTAGGCGATTTACTAACGATAAATCAGAACAGTCTAACGAAATAAAATTTAATTCCGGGTGCTTAGGAATATCTGATTCGAATGATTCAATACTAAACAAGGGGAAAACATGTACATCGCCTTTCCAATGCGCCGCATTAACAATTTGTTTTAATCCATTCGGTAACATAAAATCGATACCAATATCCCCGGTAAAAATATAATCAGCACCTAGGTCATTCATAGCCCATTTATCTGGCTCTGGTAAATAAAAATGTCCCAAAGCTTTTAAATCGTTCATACTAATCTGAGCAATCTGTGAAAAATCGGCAATCACACGTGGTACTTGATGGCCGCCAAAATTGCATACTTCACTCGTAATTCTTCGTTCGTGTGCAAACGGATTTATAGGCGAATCTATACCTGGTAAATTGGTCTGGAAGAAAGGAATCGGAGTACTAATAGATGCCCGTGATTGATAACGACGCGCAAGTTCCTGCGCAACAGGAATTTCAAATTCAGGATCCTCCGTTAATGAAACACGAATCGTGTCACCTAATCCATCCTCTAATAAGGTACCAATCCCAACAGCCGATTTAATACGGCCATCTTCCCCTTCACCAGCTTCTGTCACACCCAAATGCAATGGATAAGCCTTGAACTGACCATCAACTAATTTCTTACTTAACAGACGATACGCTTCCACCATGACTTGCGTGTTGGAGGATTTCATCGAAAGAACAACATTGAAATAATTTTCATCCTCACAAATGCGTAAGAACTCCAAAGCAGACTCGACCATACCTAATGGGGTATCACCGTACCGACTTAATATACGGTCTGATAAGGAACCATGATTTGTACCGATCCGCATAGCAGTGCCATATTCCTTGCAAATATTAACCAATGGCAAAAACTTATCCCGTATACGTTCTAATTCTGATTGATAGGAAGCATCTGTATACTCAATGGTCTCAAAGCGCTTTTTATCGGCATAATTACCTGGATTAATCCGAACTTTCTCAACAATACGCGCAGCTAACTCAGCAGCATTTGGTGTAAAATGGATATCCGCAACTAGAGGTGTATGGTATCCACGAGCACGTAAACCTTTCCGAATATTTTCTAAATTTTGAGCTTCTTTGACAGAAGGTGCCGTGATACGAACTAATTCACAACCTGCATCGATCATCCGAATGGATTGTTCGATAGAACCCTGCGTATCCATCGTATCCACAGTCGTCATGGATTGGATTCGAATCGGAAAATCCGATCCTAAATATAAATCTCCAATCTGAACAGGTATGGTTTCTCTGCGTTGATAAGAAACGAGCGAACGTGCGTACTGATTGCCATCGGCAATTAAATGAGCATTGGGAGATTGAAATATTCGAGACATAAAACAAAATTACAAAGAAAAGCCCCAGCTATCAATGGAAAGATGGGGCGTTTCTACATTATCTTTCTACTTACCAAGAACTCTTTTTATGACCAATTGTTGCATAATAAAGTATAAATAAATAGCAGGGAACCATAATTACATAAGCCAATTGCGTATCGCCTAGATTGTCGGCAATCGAACCATACACCAAAGGAATCAAGGCACCCCCAGAAATCATCATGATAATTAGGGCTGAACCAATTTTGGTAAACTTACCCAATCCTTGAATGGCTAAAGGCCATAAAGCGGGCCACATTAATGCATTCGCTAAGCCTAATAATGCGATGCATAAAACAGATAAATATCCATCTAATGCTACAGCGCCTACGGAGAAAACAATTCCTAAAATTGCTGAATAGTTTAATGCCTTGGATTGACTAAGGTATTTAGGGATAAAAAATATACCTACGATGTAACCGGCCAACATACCATATAGGGTATAGCTGGTAAAAGATTTAGCAATATCCATGCTGAAACCTTTAGAAACGCCATAATTGATAATCGTATCCCCAGCCATTACCTCGACACCTACATACAAAAAGAATGCAATGAGACCCAAAACTAAATTGGGATATTCCCAAACACTGGATTTGGTAGCGCTCTTTTCTTCTTCAGTTTCTTCCGCTTCGACTTCAGGTAGCGTAGAAAAACGCACCCATAAGGCCAAGACAACCAAAATAGCCGTCATGATACCATAAGGCATAATAACGGTTTCAAGTTTAGCCGCTCCCGCAGCAGATGATAAAAGCAATCCACCAAAAATAACTTGGCTTAAAATCCCAGCTACTTTATTACAAATTCCCATAACAGAAATTCGCTGAGCCGCACTCTCAGAAGGACCTAAAATAGTCACATAAGGATTTGAAGCAGTCTGCAATAAGGCCAAACCCGTTCCGATAACGAACAGCCCCAGTAAAAATAAACTGTAATTCTCGGCTTTGGCAGCAGGTATAAATAACAAAGTTCCAGCGGCCATGGCTAATAAACCAAATGACATTCCATTTTTAAATCCAGTTTTGGCCAAAACCCACGAGGAAGGAATAGCCATAACAAAATAGGAGATAAAGAAGGCTGAGGTAACTAACAATGATTGAAAGTTATTCAGTTGGAACGCATCCTTAAAAAATGCAATAAGTACTGAATTCACCCAAGTAACGAATCCGAATACAAAAAAGAGTATTCCGATCATGATTAAAGGGCCATTGGATTGTTTAGCTTTAGTCATAGGTTTAGTATTGTTCGTTTAAGGCAAAGATAGGTTTATTGGTTTTCCATTTTCCACGCGTAAAATCTGGAATTTGGATAGGAGCGGAGCCCTTCGCGATAGACTCCTCTGAAAGTGGTGAAATGGCCGACCAAGCTGCCGCATCATATACGTCGATAGGTGGTGCCACTTGATTTTTAATGGATTCAATAAATGCGCGAAGCACAAAATAATCGATACCACCATGGCCCGCATTTTCAGCATCTGCTGCATGTGCCTTCCAAAGAGGATGATCGTATTTTTCTTGATACGGCTTAAAATCTTCCCAACGATGTTGTTTCGGAGAAACTCCCTCCAGGTAAATAGACTTGTTATCTTCTGTCCAAATCCCTTTTGTTCCTTGAACTCGGAATCC
>CAMCXW010000004.1 GCA_945883625.1 Spirosoma fluviale | reverse complement strand
TTAAATCCACGCATGTTGATAGATGAAAATGAAACCGACTGTGTACTCACTTCAACACCCTTTAAATTACGTAAAGCATCATAAAAAGAGGCAGCAGGTGTTTCACGAATGGCACGAATATCCATTTTTTCGATTGAAACTGGCGATTGCATCACTGACTCTTCAATACGAGAAGCTGAAACAACAACGTCTTGTCCCATCAACGCTTGCTCTTTCAAGCTAATTTTCAAATCAGTTTTATTACCCGTAACAGCAATTTCTTGACGCTCATACCCAACCATCGAAACTAAAATAGTAAACGGAGCTGGTGTTGAAGTTGTCAAAGAGAAATTTCCACTGGCGTCAGAAATCGTTCCAATCACCTTGCCTTTTACCGAGATACTTACCCCGATTAATGGCTCTTTTGACCCTTGATCAGTTACCTTTCCACCTACCTTCGTCTGTGCAACAGCTACGAAAGCGAAAAGAAAAAGCACCATAAATAAGGGCATCGTTGAAGTAAAAAGTTTTTTCATAATGTCTAATTTTGTTTACACAATAGAGTGAACAGTTTTAATAGTAAAGCAAATCTAGAAATTTTCGGTAAAATGCCCAATGTTTGACCTTAAAAAACTACTAGTTTTTCAGAAAATATTTTTATTCGATGAACTAATTAGCCTAAATTCCTGTTGCCTAATACATAATTTTCATTTAGAAAGGACCAAAATCTTCCTAACTTTGGCCCAATTAGTAACCACGCATGCGCAACTTAAAATTAATTTTAGCCTTTCTGACGTTAACGAGTCTTAGTATAGCGTGTAAAAGACCCGTTCCAGCCCGACTAAGTATTCGCTGGAATGAAAGTCCTAAACCTAAAGAAGTTGATTATTCAATCGAGGAAAATTGGGCATCGCTGCCTACCCGACTAGATGCGGCGGATAAACTGCCTACCAAATCACCCTTGAAAGATGAGCAGAACAACGCACAAGCGGATGTCTTTTACATTCACCCCACGATTTTAACCTATATACCAAAAAATGAATACCAATGGAATGCATCTGTGTCCGACGAATACCTCAATCGATTAGTTGACAGCACCGCAATCCTAAATCAAGCGAGTATTTTCAATGCTGCTGGAAAAGTTTATGCACCTAGATACCGCCAAGCGCACTATTTTGCCTTTGTAACCGAGTACAAAGAGGACAAAGCTGCGGCATTGGATCTAGCCTATGAGGATATTAAAAAGTCCTTCGACTATTACCTCGCACATTATAATTCAGGAAGACCTATCATTATTGCCGCGCACAGTCAAGGGACGGTACATGCCACCCGACTAATGAAAGAATACTTTGATGGCAAAGCATTACAAAAACAATTAGTTGCTGCGTACATTATTGGTATTGCTACACCCAAAAATACATTTACCTCCATCCCACCATGCCAGACTCCGCGTCAAACAGGCTGTTTCATCGCATGGACAACATTTTTACAAGGATATTTACCTCCTTGGCATCCGGGAGAGCCCACAGATCTTGTTTCAACCAACCCACTTACGTGGACTTTGGATGAAAATTTTGCCCCCAAAGAACTTAATCCAGGAGGGGTTTCCTACGGATTTAAATGGGTACGTCATTTTGCTGATGCCCAAAATCACCAAGGAATTTTATGGACAAACACACCGTATGTTTTTGGCCGAAGCTTTGTCAAAATTAAAAATTGGCACCAAGCAGATCTTAATCTATTTTACGCACCCATTCGAACGAATGCCAAAGAACGCGTAACCGAATTTTTAGGCAAATAATCTATGCAAGAGCATTTTCTAATTATCATGGCAGGGGGAATCGGAACTCGATTTTGGCCCATTAGCCGCAGCTCAAATCCCAAGCAATTTCATGACGTACTTGGGGTGGGTAAAACAATGCTCCAGCAAACTGCTGAACGTTACGCAGGTATTATTCCAGAGGAAAATATCTATGTTGTGACTTCTGAAGAGTTTGCTGATTTGGTACAAACGCAATTGCCATACTTAAAATCAGATCAGATTTTAAAAGAGCCGCAACGTCGGAATACCGCACCTTGCATTGCATATGCGGCCTATAAAATTGGCAAAAAACACCCGAATGCAACACTTGTTGTAGCTCCTGCAGATCACGTTATTTTAAAGGAAGAAACGTTTCGGACAAAAATCTCCCATGCCATTGAAACCGCACAGGGCAATTCACTGGTTACGCTCGGAATTTTACCAACCCGGCCGGATACAGGCTATGGCTATATTCAATTTCAAACGGGTGATAAAGAAGCTAAAAATGTCAAAACGTTCACCGAAAAACCTCATCTTGAGTTAGCGCAAGCGTTTTTAGAAAGTGGTGACTATGTATGGAACGCAGGTATTTTTGTCTTCACCATCCCTACGTTCAAACGCGAATTAGAGAAAAACCTAGCTAGGTTAGCTGAACAATTTGACGAAGGAGAATCTGTCTATTATACTACGGAGGAAAATGATTTTATCCGTAAAGTATATGCCGTTTGTAAAAGTATCTCGGTAGATAACGGCATTATGGAGAAAGCGCAAGATGTCAAAGTAATCCTTGCAGATATTGGTTGGTCCGACCTAGGTACCTGGAAATCCATGTATGAAATTCACGAAAAAGATGACAATCAAAACGTAATAACCGGAAATGTATTAACATATGATTCCCAAAATTGCATCATACGAACACCCTCAGATAAGTTGGTGGTCATCCAAGGCCTGAACAATTTCATTGTAGCTGAACACGAAGACGCACTCATGATTTGTCCAAAAGATCAAGAACAGGAAGTAAAGAAATTTGTGGAAGCAGCTACAAACATTGATAAACGTTTTTCTTAAGCGGTTGCGATATCAATCAACGTTTGAAAGTCAGGTATAGTCCGAATTTCAGCTGGTAAATTACGATCTGGCTGAAGCACCGCGAAGCCTGTTAACATGATTTGCGTTTCAGGCATATCTTTGGCCATTTGGGCAATGTAATCATCCATTACATCAATGCTGGGCTCAGTTGTAAATACGCTAAAAATATAATCAGGTTTGTGAATCGAATAAGCGAGCAGCAATTCGTCATAAGGCAAGGATTGCCCCAAATAAACGACCGCATGTTTTCGAGCGCGAAAGACATAATTAGCAAAAAGTAACCCAATTTCGTGCAACTCACCTTCTGGCAAATACAACAAAACGCGTTTGGCATTTGGCTTTAAACTTAAATCTTGTTGGTCTATCGCCGAAATCAATTTCTGCCGAATCAAATGACTGATAAAATGCTCTTGCGCCGGACCCACGGAACCCGAAAGCCACAATGTACCTAAGCGGCGCATAAATGGGTAAATCACCTCAAGCATGTAATATTCAAATCCATGGGCATTGACAATGTTACGCGTCAAGGTTTGAAAACGGGCCTCATCTAAATCCATCATGGCAAGCGTTAGTGCTTGCATGTGATCCACGTGATTGAATGATGTTTCTGAAAGATGCAGAATATGTGACACCATTTCTGCATCGCTCATCTTGGCGATCTCAGAAATTTTAAATCCACCTTTTTCCTGAAGCAGAGCAATATTAAGTACAAGTTTAAGTTCGTCATCACCATAATGACGAATATTCGTATCTGTACGCTCTGGCTTTAAAATACCATACCGTTGCTCCCAAATCCGCAACGTATGAGCCTTTATACCACTTATATTCTCTACATCTTTTATTGAAAAAACATTCATAGTTTATAGATTTTAATTAATGCAACAAGCTAACAGGCAAATTGTTACAAATTAAATTGCATAAATATCCAATGGCCTAAAAAAAACAAAAATTGAAGTGCCGCTATTAATCGAAACAAACTAGATTTTTCCGGTAAATCAGCTGAAATATAGACCCAATGAAAGAAAAAACTAGCCATCCACCAGGCTCCAAAATTTTGAATGGGGACATAATTATTTCTCCATTGCCAAAAATCAAAGTTCATGGCAACAGGTTCAATTAATAAATCAAGCGCTGTCATTAAACCCGCACCTAATGCTGCGCGACCAACCTTTCCGCCCAAATTCCATTCCTCAACGACCGCACTCGTCACAATCACCAAAAGCACCCAATTGATTCCAATGGTAATGGGAACTTCTAATACTTTAAATCCGAGAGTTGGCCCATACGCATACTCCCCAAAAATTTTACCTGAACGAACGCCCGCAACCTCAAGCATCCATGCTGCAATTCCGATAGCTGCCAATAAAATATAAGCCTGGGCGCTTGGCTTTGGGAAATGCCAAACACAAATAAATCCCGTAAACCAAAGAGTTAGCGGAACCAAGGACGTAAACATGGGCGAAACAGCTGGCACATGCATTCCCACCAAACCCGATGCGTACACAACAATCAAAAAACGTTTTAATATAACTGGATTCATATTTAAGTATATAATTTACCAGCCAATAGGCTTATTTAGTTCAACTCCATCCAGCCACCTACAAAACTTTAATCCGGCGTCCTTTAGCCCAAAGTAGAGATTAGATCCATCTATGTAGGCAATCACACGCCTTTTGGGTTTGTCCAAGATCAAAAATAAAAAAAAGTCCCGGCTTCTTAACCAGGACTTTTAAAATAAACGGGCGGATGATGGGACTCGAACCCACGACCAAGCGCACCACAAACGCCTACTCTAACCAACTGAGCTACAACCGCCATTTAGGACTGCAAAAATACGGAAAGCTTCCAACATTGCAAACCTTGAAACAAAAAAAGCGGGAGAATTTTCATGCTCCCGCTGAAACAATTATTTCTGAGCTGCGATGTAACGCGCCTCCGCTTTAGTCCAATCCACTACGTTCCAGAATGCATCAATATAATCTGGACGCTTATTTTGGAATTTCAAATAGTATGCATGCTCCCAAACATCTAATCCGATTACGGGGAAACCTTTTACGTCTGCGACATCCATCAATGGATTGTCTTGATTAGGTGTGCTAGAAACGGCTACTGAACCGTCTTTCTGAGCTACTAACCATGCCCATCCCGAACCAAAACGTGTTAAACCCGCTTTCTTAAACTCTTCTTTGAAGGCATCAAAAGAACCGAATTTCGCATCAATCGCTGCTGCTAAAGTACCTACTGGAGCACCTCCACCGTTTGGCGATAAGATATTCCAGAATAAATCGTGGTTAAAATGTCCACCACCATTGTTACGAACTGCAGGTGCTAATGTGGAAATTGAAGCAAATAATTCTTCAAGGGTCTTTCCTTCTAAGGGAGTGTCTTTAACCGCCGCATTTAAATTCGTGACATACGCATTGTGATGACGATCATGGTGAATCTCCATAGTCAATGCGTCAAAATGAGGTTCCAATGCATTATTTGCATAAGGTAAGGGTGCTAGTTCAAAAGCCATATCGATATATTTTAGTGTTAATAATTTTTAAACGATTCTAATTCCTAATTTGTTCGAAAGCTTAGCGCTTTCGCGAAAAAAATTCTTTTAATAATAATTCCGATTCTAATGCCATTATTCCGCCAATAACCTCCGTCTTTGGATGCAAAACCTTACTTCCAATGGCCTGAAATCCACGCTTCTCCTCTGAGGCGCCAAAAACCAAACGACCAAGTTGCGACCAATAAAGAGCTCCAGCACACATAAGGCAAGGCTCCAAGGTCACATACAAGGTACAATCTTTTAAATATTTTCCTCCGATCGTTTGAGCGGCTGATGTGATTGCCAACATTTCTGCATGTGCAGTCACATCCGTTAATATTTCCGTTTGATTGTAGGCCTTCGCCACAATTTTTCCTTGACAAACTACTAGTGCGCCTACGGGTATTTCGTCCTCTTCCAAGGCTATTTCAGCCTGTCGGAGCGCTAAGCCCATATAATATGCGTCTTCGTTCAGCATAATTTAAGCCGGCATTTGAATAACTCGGTTACGCAAATAAAAATCTAAAAGAACAATCGCAGCCATCGCTTCTACAATGGGCACTGCACGTGGTACAACACACGGATCGTGCCTTCCTTTACCTGAAACAGTTATTTTCTCCCCCTTCTCGTTCACACTATCCTGATTTTGCATGATGGTTGCCACAGGCTTAAATCCAACGCGAAAATAAATGGGTTCGCCATTTGAAATTCCTCCTTGGATTCCTCCTGAATGATTAGTTACTGTCCGCAAGGTCCCATCAGCCTGCTTTTCAATGATATCATTATGTTGGGAGCCGCGCAAAGCAACCCCATCAAATCCACTTCCATATTCAAATCCCTTGACCGCATTTATACTCAACATCGCCTTGCCCAATTCCGCATGTAATTTATCGAATACGGGCTCTCCTAATCCAATTGGGCAACCGGTGATATAAGCTGACACAACACCTCCTACAGAATCCCCTTCCTTGCGGATTTGATCAATGTAAGTGAACATTTTTTCAGCCAATTGAGTATCCGGACAACGAACGGCATTCGTTTCTGCCAAACTTAGATCTAATTGTTCTGCAGGCGTCTCTAACTTGAGCGTTCCTACCTGAGAAACATAAGCCGTGATTCGAACACCCAATTGATTCAATACTAATTTTGCCAGCGCTCCAGCCGCCACACGGGCAACCGTTTCACGAGCCGAAGAACGTCCTCCTCCGCGGTAATCACGTAAACCATATTTGGCAAAATAGGTGTAATCCGCATGAGAGGGACGAAATTGATCAGCAATATGCGAGTAATCTTTGGACCGCTGGTCACCATTCCAAACAAGCATGGCAACCGGTGTCCCCGTCGTTTTCCCTTCAAAAATACCAGAGAGCACCTCAACCGTGTCGGCCTCTTTTCGCTGCGTAGTAATGCGCGACTGTCCAGGTTTTCTACGGTCTAATTCGGATTGAATAAAATTCAAATCAAAATCTACCCCGGCTGGACATCCTTGAATAATCACACCAACAGCCGCTCCATGAGATTCACCAAACGTACTAATCTGAAAAATTTTCCCGTATATACTCCCCATATTTCCTTATTTTTTTGCTTTCCCAAATAGAAATAGCAATGTTATCATCAGCAAAAGAATCACAAAATTAACCAATTGTCTCCAATTGATCCATCTATTCCAAAGAACCGTCAAAGAATCTTTCTTTTCAATCTGATTGTAAATGCCTCCTGACTCCTCTTCCGTATGTAAGAATCTATCAATTGGCGGACCTTTTACAACTAAGACAAGTGAGGACCGCAAGGTGTCAAATCGCTCTTTATCCGTATTAAAATAGATCCATTTAAAATATTTTCCCATTGAAATTTGGCCCGGTTGCTCAGGAATAATCTTAAAAATATCGGTTTTTTGACCAATCATTTGATCGCGAAAAGGAACAACAGAACGTTCTGTGGAAACAGGAGAAAACTCAACAAAATAATCAGAATCTACTTCCTTTGAATCCCATAGAATGCTATTTCCATCACCAATCATGCGCGCACGATAAATTAACGTTTGGCCAGTCCTAACTGCTTTTTGGCTGATTGATTCCTCTAATTTGAAACTTCCTACTGGCACTTTCCCGGCCAATGGGTGTCTTGGTAGTAATTTGGGGGTAATGGTAAGTGAGGTAGACTTAAAATAGATAATCTTTATATTTCGTTCCAAGCCCCTGCCAGCACCAACTTCTTTGACTCGAAAATTCAAAGATGGTATTCGAATCACCTGATTATCTAACGCAAAATAAGTGGCTTGAAAAAAGCGATATTCGGTATATCTCTTCCCCCGAAATTTTACCTTTAAAATACGTTCAGATTGTAATCCAAAATTTTCTTCCCAACAATTCCGCGGCCGCATTTGCTGAATAAGTTCTGGGATTTGTAAGTCATTACGGTCAAAAACTAACTCGATCGCGTTATTTTCAGGAACGTAAAAAGACATTTTTACGGTAAATCCTTGGCCAACAAACGGGTTACGTAAATTACTGCTGACCAAAAAGAAGGCCTCATTCGTATTGGTCAAAGATTCTTCGGGAACCACAAGATCATTGGCAATCTCCTCGGTAGCTCCCTCAGCTACTTGAACAACAAACGACTCCCAAGAAATTTGCTGGCCATTTACCTGAACCTCCTGCGCAGGTATTGCAAAATTTCCAGATCCCGCTGGTTGATAATATTGTGAAAAAGTTTGTGTTTGTACCACTTGCCCATTTTGAAAAAGGGATGCCTTACTCCGACTAACACCTAATTTTTTAAAATTAGGAATCTCTGGAAATTGATAAACAGGTGATTGGTCTGAAACCGGAATCGAAAAATAAATCACTAAATTTTCATTGGTTGTAATTGATTTACTCCCGATTTGTACCGTTAATCCCTCACGTGTCTGTGCAACGATTGGCTTTGGAACACCAAGGAAGAACAATAAACCCAGAAATAATATGATAATCTGACGCATCCGCGCAATTTACACAAATTGTCAAGGAGAAGAATCGATTCAGATTTAAAATTAAAAAAGTTTAACACGAAAGGAAATCCCGACAGCCGCATACCATAGTTGGCCTACATTCAAACTTTTCCCCAATGAAACATCTAATTTTAAGTCATCCGTTACGTAATAGGCAAGTCCACCATCAACCCACGTGTCCGTCAAGTTTGATTTTGGTAGCCGCCCAAAAAACTCAATATACGCATAGCCATTTTGACCTAAGTTAACATTCGGCGCAACACGAATGATACCTTCCATTCCCCCATCTGAGTGAAATTCTGTACCTATATTATAACCAACACCAAAAGGCCCGCCAAGTGAATTTTGCATGGTAAATACAACGTTCCCCAACGAATGAGAAACTTCATTTCGCTCACTAGCATCCCGATTTTGACTATTTATATCATATTGAACAATCACAGCAGTACGCGGGACCCATTTTTTTCCTTCAACTAGGTGAAATTTTGCTCCTACTGATTCCATTTTGAAGCGGGAAATATCTCCCTGCTTTTGAAGTACCGAGTTTAATCGCAACTCTGCCCACGTTACCAAGCCAAATTTCCAAAGAGACGTAGGCATAAGATATTCGAGTTCATCCTTTGAAACATTTCGATTAAAACCCATTTCCGCTTGAAAATAACCCTTTCGGACAATAAATGGGCATTCCGTTTGGTCCGGCCTATCTGTTTCAATACGACCCTCTTGCTGAGCCGATAAAGCAAATGATACACATAAAAATACTAAGCAAATCCATCGCATGTCTGCAATCTACAATTTTTAGGCCAGACTAAAAATTATTTTTTGCTTCCAAAATAAAATCCAAGCATCGAATAAAACCTATTTCCATCTCACATGGCTGTTTCATCAATTGAAGAAACAAAACTGAAAACGAGTAGGTGTATCCCTAAAACCAGTAAACTGATTTTCTGCAGAAAAAATGAACCTATTTCGGAAAAACTAACAAACATATAAGTAAATTGCGTCCTCAAAATTTCCACTAATTACACTGAATCGTGAAACAAAATCAGCATTCATTCGCTGCAAGCTTATGAAAATATCAACAGCCAGATTTGAATCCAAAACATTTACTTTAGGGAACCATTTAACCCAAGAACAAAAGGATTATTTCAAAAAAAATGGTGTTATCCAGTTCAAGAAATTCATATCCCCTGAAACGGCTGAATTGTTCATTACTGAATTTTCAAAAATAGAACAGCGGTGGCTCGCAGAAGAAGTTGAAAAAGTAAATGGAATTCCCCTCAAATTCGGCGAGGATTCAGCAGGCAATAAAATGATTCAACGGATGTGCTTTACCAACAAGTATAGCTCCATTTTAGCTGAATTTTTAAAAGATCCTCGTTTTAGCTTATTAATTGAACTACTCGCTCCTTATGAAGGCAGAATTGGCGAAGAGGAAAAAGATGGGCTAGTTTTTAATCATTACATTAACCATCCAAACTCCAAATTCACACAGATGGGATGGCATACCGATTCTCCACGTGATTTATTTTTGGGCCAGCGAATTTTACCAATGCTAAACGTTGGCATCCACCTAGATAACTGCCCATCTTCGAATGGTGGTCTTCGCGTCTTACCCGGCACGCAAAACCAAGGCGTTTTAAAATTACTTTTTGGGAAAAAACAATTTATTGATCACCGTCCAGATACACGCGAAATTGCATTTGAAATTGAACGAGGTGATTTAACCGTTCACGATGGACGCCTTTGGCACCGGGTTGAGGTATCCCCTAATTTTGGCGAAAAATCCCGTCGGCGCGTCATGTACGTCCCCATCATAACAGGGAAATACAAACCTAAAAGTGAAAATAGTCGAACTCCCTTTTACCACCGTTTTGCGAAAGTCATTACAAAATGATGATCTTTTAAGCCTGCGATTCCATAAATGATTGTAAAATTATGGTCGCAGAAATACGGTCAACGGTGCCTTTGACGCGACGGTCTTTTTTTGACATGCCCCCCGCAATCATCGCTTGCATGGCAAGCTGAGAGGTAAATCGCTCATCATGTTCTATGATGGCCATTTCAGGAAATTTCTTTTTGAAATGTTTAATCAACACGCGTACGCCGTGGGTAGAATCAGTGTCTGTATTGTCGAGATTTTTGGGCATCCCAATAACCACTTTGTCTACAAGTTCTTGCTTGAAATAAGCGGCCAAATAATCCAATAACGTATGTGTAGGAACAGTCTCAAGCCCATTTGCGATGATTTGAAGCGAATCCGTAACGGCTAAGCCCGTACGTTTCAAACCAAAATCAATCGCCATTATTCGTCCCATACCTAGGCGTAAAAACCCTTGTCGCGCATAATTTTATCCATCAACTTACGGTCATTATCAGAAAAAATCGAAAATGGCAGGTACAAGAACTGATACTTACCCATTTCTAAAATATAGGCTTGCTTGTCTTTGTAAGCTGATAATATCATATCCCACTTTAACATTCCGCCTTCTTTTTCAGAAATTTTCATGAAAATTTGCCGACTGTCAATTTCGTAGCGATACTTGTCAAACAATTGTTTGTATTGCGCAAGTTGGGTAATTCCTGTGAATTGAATTAACCAAAACAGAATATAACCAACCACACCAATGGCTAAAAATATGTAAATCCAATAATTTTTATAGGTTCCAGAAAGGTTGAGGAATACATTTACCCCAACTAGCACTAAAGGAATAAAAGCCCATTTCCATTGATTCGAAAACAATTGACGCATGCAAAGGCCTACGTATTTATTTTTTTCCAATCCGTATTTTTTGGTCTTGATTGCCAGTGGATTGGAGGGTGCTTGCATCTGAGCGCGTTGCTGCCCACCATACATTTTAGCCATAAGTAAATTATTTTAAACGCTAAATAAAGGCCAAAGGTACAAAAATTGGATAATTTTGGGTAATTTTAATTCGCTAATTTAGTTTTTACGCAAAAGAATATGTCGGCAAAACAAGTACTAGACGGTCCAGCCTTACTGCAAAAAATCAGACGAATCTCTTTTCAGATTTTCGAAAATAATTTCGAAGAAAAGGAAATCATAATCGCAGGAATCGTAGGTCAAGGTTTCGCATTAGCCGAAATAATCTGCAAACATCTGCATGAAATATCCAGTATTCAAGCGAAAGCAGTCTCCATCACCTTAAATAAAGAAGTCCCGTACGAAAGTCCCGTTCGGTTTGACACCGACTTGTCAGCACTCGAGAATAAAGTTGTTATTATTGTGGATGACGTTTTAAATACCGGAAGGACGTTTTCTTACAGCTTAGCCCCATTTCTGAGTATCCCCGTAAAAAAGCTACAAGTTGCCGTACTAATCGATCGTAATTATCGAAAATTTCCAATTGCTGCGGACTACATTGGTTATGCATTATCCACTACGCTCTCCGAACATGTAGAAGTAGTTATTTCGGATCCGGCAAAGTGCGGTGTGTATTTACGTTAATCATTCCAAATCTCCCAAGCTTTTTCTGCTTGACCATGTAACATGGCCAACCCTGCATGCGTACCGCCCGCACCCTGCGCTCTCCCTTTGCGCAAAAAACTAGTTTCTAGCGGGTTGTAAACAATGTCATATAGGTAGTGTTGGCTCGTTAATCGTTCAAACGGAATTGGAGGAAAAGTTTCTACATGGGGATGCATTCCTAACGGAGTGGTATTAACAATTAAACCAATTTCAGGCAACAAATCTGCAAGTGAATCATACCCAACTGAATCATCCATTGACGTACGTGAAACTTTGACCACAGATATTCCCAAATCCTCAATAGCCGCAATCACCGCTTTCGCAGCTCCACCTTGACCTAGTACGCAGGCCGACTTAGACTTAAACTCAGCCAAGGCCGACCAATCTAAGAGCGTTTGTTGGAAACCAAAATAATCGGAATTGAATCCTTTGATTCGACCATTTGGCATAAATTTAATGGTATTTACAGCGCCGATACGTGCGGCCGCTTCATCAATTTCGTCTAAAAAGGGAATGATTTGTTGCTTGTATGGGATCGTCACATTAAGTCCCTTGAGGTTCAAATTATCCCGTAAAATAGTTGGAAAATCTTGAATTGATGGAAGTTCGAACTGTGTGTACGCATGCGAATCCGAAAGTCCCAATACATCAAATTTATCCGTGAAATATTTCTTGGAAAACGAATGCCCAAGCGGATAACCTATCAAACCAAAAAGCGATGTTATAACCATCTTATTTCTTCGAAAATGACTGTTTAAGTACCCCAATAAGGATGGGCAAAACGGATACAGCTACAATGCCTAAGACTACTTTTTCAAAATTGGACTTAACCCATTCGTTATCTCCTAAATAATATCCAGCCAACGTAATACTGAAAACCCACAGACAAGCACCCAAAAATCCATATAATAAGTAAACGGGATAAGACATCCTTCCTGCGCCTGCTACAAATGGAGCTACCGTCCGAACAATTGGGATGAAACGGGCTAAAATGACCATTTTTGAGCCATATGTAGCATAAAACTCCTCCGTCTTTTCAATATGAGACCGCTTCAAAAACAAAACTTGCTCTCTACTTTTAATCCAGGAACTAAAATTACGGCCGATAAAATAATTCAATTGATCTCCCAAAAGTGCAGCTGTAATGAGTAAGGGAATGACCGTTGACAAGCTTAATTGACCACTAGCGGACGCCAATAATCCCACGGAAAATAACAAGGAATCTCCAGGCAATAGGGGCATAATAACTAATCCCGTCTCAACAAATACAATCGCAAATAAAAGGGCGTAAGTCAGAGAGCCATTGGCCGCGATAAAATCGCTTAAAAAAGTTAATGGATCTTTTAATAGATCAAGCAATAATTGAATCATATGAAAGCGCGGAAATCACGCGGTAAATGAAAGACTTATTTAGTCAAAAAATGATCAAACGTATCGCCACGCAAACCTAGTCGGATTGTCTCAAGCGAAGTTACTTCGCTTGGGGCGATATTCCCCATGTTCACATTGGCGCCCACTAGCTTAACAAACCAAACTTGCTGCGACTTCTGCGGTGCTTCCCAAAGTATCTTATCCTCTGGAATTTCAGTCAAAATTTCTTCTACCAACCCTTGACGAACTTCACCCGAAGAACGAAATAGTCCTACATTGCCTCCTTCACGCGCCTCCCCAATTACCTTCCATGCACCTGCTTCTAACTCCATGCGCATCAATTTAATCCATTTGTAAGGAGGAATGATTTTAGCTTCATCCTTGGAGCCCACTTCTGAAAGCACGGTGACTTGTTGGCTCAATGTCCGAATAAACTCGCATTTCACCTCTGACTCCATCTCAATCGAACCATCGGAGACCTCTGCATATTCCATTCCAAATTCATCTAAAACACGTCGATATTCATCAAACTGTCCTCGAACATAAAAAGCCTCAAAAAGCGTCCCGCCAAAATAAACGGGAATGCCTGCAGACTTGTAAATAGCTAGTTTCTCTTTAAGGTTTGGCGTAACATAAGATGTTGCCCAACCCAATTTAACGATATCCGTGTAGGCACCGGCCATCTCAATAAAATCCTCAACTTGACGAAGGCTCAACCCTTTGTCCATGACCATGGTCAACCCTTTTTGTCTTGGCTTAATGGTCCGGTCAGGAATTTGGCTCAAATTGTAATTCATAGGTTTTTTAGATTGTAACTATTAATTAAATACGTACATGCTAGACACTAGTTCGCAAAAATAAGCATTCCATCTCGTTGTGGCAAATCCCAAAATACTCATATATTTGTCGGAATAAAACTTACCATCATGAGACCTTTTTTTCTTTTATTAATTTGTTCGCTTTTTATTACGTTTAACAGTGCCGCAAACGGTAGTTCAGACCAGATTCTTGGGGAATGGGTTTCGGAAAAGCGGGATGGAAAAATCACAATTTTTAAACAAGGAGACCGTTATTTTGGAAAAATATCTTGGGGGAAAATTCCTGGGAAAAAGGACACAAACAATCCAGATCCTAAACTCAGAAACCGCGACTTAGTAGGTACGGTCATCCTTCAAAACTTTACATTTACAGGGGAAAGCTGGGAATCAGGCACAATTTACGACCCGAATTCTGGCAAAACCTATGATTGCATTTTAAAGGTAAAAGACAAAAATCAAAAACTAGACATTCGCGGTTTTGTAGGCTCAGCTATGTTTGGCCGAACCTCTACATGGTCCCGCTCTTAATTACCCCCTTAAACTAACGCCTAAGATGATCCCAAACGAGTCAATTATCGCATTTTTAAATCAGAATTTAAATAAAAAAATTGCGGATGGAAATCCCAATCCTATTACAACCTGGCTGGATGGAACTTTGCTAAAAGCCTCCGCAGGGTCAATTACGGCTGAATTTGACGTTCGCCCCGACCAGTGCAACCATGCGCAAATAATGCATGGTGGAATCATCACCACAATTTTGGATGAGATCATGGGGATGACACTCATTACGTTAAAAATAGAACACCTCTATGTGACCATCAACTTACATGTTGATTTTCTTTTTGGAGCAAAAGCAGGTGAAAAAGTAATAGCCGTTTCCGAGGTTTATCGCGTAGGTAAGAAAATTGCGAATGTAGAAGCCAAACTTTATAATGAAGAAGGAAAGCTATTAGCAAAAGGGTCGAGTAACCTGGCGGCAACGTCCATTCCTGTCAACTTCTAAGCCAACACCTGGTAGGTGATGAACGCAGCCAAATAAGCTAAGGCAGTCATGTAGAAAAACTGGATCGCGGGATATTTCCACGATTTTGTTTCCCGGTAGGTCGTCGCTAACGTACTCATGCATTGCATTGCAAAAGCATAAAATATCAACAAAGAAAATCCAAGTGCGGCATCATAAAGTGGCTTCCCAGTATCAGGGTTGATTTCGGCGCGCATCCGATTCTTAATTGTTGCATTTTCATCATCCACATCTCCACCCAAACTGTAAATAGTGGACATCGTTCCCACAAACACCTCGCGCGCAGCAAATGACGTTATTAAAGCAATACCTATTTTCCAATCGTAACCTAACGGTTTTATAGCAGGCTCTATAAAATGTCCAAAATGTCCGGCATAAGATTGCTCCAACTTTTCTGCAGCGATTCGATTGGATAACTCACTGGCTGATAACATAGGGTTAGCTTTTCGTAAGCGTGCATCAACTTCGCTCATACTATCACCTGGTCCATAACTAGCTAATACCCATAAAACAATTGATATGGCAACAATAATTTTACCGGCTTCAAAAACAAAGGCCTTGACTGAATTTAAGATAGAAATCGCCATGTGTTTGAACCTAGGCGCTTTGTAGGTGGGTAATTCCATGATAAAATAACTTCGCTCTTTCACCTGCAAAATTTGCTTCATCACCCAGGCTGAAATAATGGCCATTAAAAAGCCCAATAAATACATACCAAAAAGAGCCAATCCCTGCAAATTGAATAGCCCAAACAAGATGCTTTTTTCCGGAACAACCAACGAAATTAAGATGGTGTAAATAGGCAAACGAGCCGAACAAGACATCAAGGGCGTCACCATAATTGTAATCAAACGATCTTTCCATGATCCAATTGACCGCGTACTCATGATAGCAGGCACAGCACATGCAACCCCTGAAATCAATGGTACAACAGATTTGCCATTCAAGCCAAATCGACGCATCAATTTATCCATGATAAACATAACACGAGACATATAGCCCGTTTCCTCCAACATGGCAATGAAGAAAAATAGAAAAGCAATTTGAGGCACGAAAATCAAAACTCCACCAATTCCGGCCACAAGGCCATCGGTCAATAAGCCCGTCAAAGCAGATGCAGGCAAAACTGCTTTCAACCAATCATTCAAATACGCCACTCCCCCATCAATCGCATCCATCGGGTAGACTGCCCAGGTAAATACCGCCTGAAACATCACAAATAATAGCAAGAAGAAAAATAAATACCCGCCTACCGAATGTAAAAAAAGTGAATCAAGCCGATCCGTCCACGTTTTAACAGGCGGAGCATCCCATTGACGATTCAAATTTATAACACAGCGCTCGACAACCTCGGATAAGGCTTCATACCTTTTGACCGTCTCAGAAGTTTTGTATTCTTCAGATTTAAATTGGAATTCATCCTGTATCGCATCAAAGGTCTTGCGCTGATCCGGTGAAAACATTTTCAACCGATCATGCTCCATAAGCCACAATAAAGAACGGTATGGATCCGCCTCCCCAAACTTCAATTCAATCCCTGCCAGCAATTGCTCATCCACTGGCAACGGCAGTCCATCATTTGACGCGTATCGATTCGCTAACGTTTTACTTACAGCCAAACGTAAGCCATTAACACCAATCCCTTTTTTCGCATTAATTTCAGCTACCTCGACATTTAACTCGCGGGCTAACTTGATTGAGTTAATCACATAACCTTCTGACTCCGCAACATCAATCATATTTAAAGCAAGTACCGTGGGTATACCCAAATCACGCACCTGCGAAAAAAGCAATAAATTTCGTTTTAAATTAGAAGCATCCGCCACCACAATCGCCATGTCCGGATAATCTTCATGGGTAGGGTTACCCAAAATATTGATAACCAACTCCTCGTCAATGGACTTCGGGTAAATGCTGTAGATACCAGGTAAGTCTAATATGTCAACCTCCTTTCCCGGTTCAATTTCCCATACACCTGTCAGCTTATCCATTGTAACACCTGGAAAGTTCCCCGTCTTTTGCCGCAAACCTGTCAGGCTATTGAACAAAGAGGATTTTCCAGCATTTGGATTACCAATTAACGCTATTTTAGGTCTTTGAGACAAAATCAGTTTTTTAAGGGATTAATTTGAATAGTTGCCGCCTCATCCTTGCGCATTGTCAAGGTATACCCGGAGACCTTAATTGCTATCGGATCTCCAAATGGAGCCAAATGCGTCATTTCTACATCAGAACCAGGCAAACACCCCATTTCCAATAACTTTAACGAAAGCAAGGCATCTGTAAAACCAATAATTTCACCTCGTTCTCCTATTTTTAAATCAGCTAAAGTCTTACGCGTATTCAAGTGTACTTATTTAGAATTATTCAAAATTAGGCTAAATGTACTAAGTATTTTTGACCTAAAAAATGATAAGCAATAGTTTTAGTTCGTAATGTATCCGAAAGCAAAATTTCTATCGTAAATTGCCGATCCTTTAGGATTTTTCAATCAAAATGTTCGGTCATATATCTGTTTTAGTCAAAAAAGAAATGCAATTGGAATGGCGTCAGCGCTATGCGCTGCATGGATTGCTGCTTTACCTAGCCTCCACCATTTTCGTTTGTTACCTTTCTTTTAAAGCCAAACAACATAGCATCAACCCCATAACTTGGAATACGTTGTTTTGGATTATCCTGCTTTTCATCGCTATCAATGCAATCGCGAAGAGTTTTACACAGGAACCAAGCCAACGAAACCTCTTTTACTACACCCTTGTTAGCCCGGAGGCAGTCATCTATTCTAAAATAATTTATAATTCAATCGTCATGATTGGGGTTTCATTGATTGGAATTTTATTTTATTCCTGGGTCATGGGAAACCCCGTTGGAAACATGCCACTTTACCTCCTATCCATTATTTTAGGGTCCATCGGTCTTGCTTCAACGCTCACACTCATGGCAGGCATTGCAGCACAAGCTGAAAATTCGGCAACATTAATGGCCGTTTTAAGTTTCCCTATTATCATTCCTTTACTACTACTCGTATTGAAATTATCGAAAAGTGCTATGGACGGAATTTCCATTCAAGAAAATTATGACGAAATTGCCATTCTAGGCTCATTAAATACGATTGTAGTCGTTTTGTCAGGCATCTTATTTCCCTATATATGGAGACATTGAAAAAGAACTTTTGGAAATTCGTTTGCATTACACTTCTTTTTTACACCGTCTATGCAGGTTTAAATGGTAAAGTGCCTCGTCAAGCTATATTAAACGAAACAGTACGGAACTTGTATTTTCACGTAACGATGTGGTTTACCATGATATTCTTACTAGGAACATCCGTATATCATTCTATTCAATACCTCCGGAAAGGAGATCTGCAGGCAGACACCAAATCCTATGCCTATGTCGAAACAGGTCTTATTTTTGCTATTTTAGGCCTAATAACTGGGTCCTTTTGGGCCAAATTTACATGGGGTGATTGGTGGACAAACGACCCAAAATTAAATTCCGTTGCTGTAGGCTTACTGATTTATCTTGCCTATTTATTGGTTCGCTCTTCACTCCCAGATGACCAACAAAAAGCTCGAATATCATCCGTATACAATATATTTGCCTTTGTTGTTTTCATGGTGCTCATTTGGATACTTCCCCGCATGACGGATTCATTGCACCCGGGGAATGGCGGTAATCCTGGATTCAATTCCATGGACTTAGACAATCGCATGCGTATGGTATTTTATCCAGCGATAATCGGCTGGACCATGTTAGGATTCTGGATTTCGAATCTGCGCGTCAGAATTAAACAGATTGAACAACAAATCGAAGAAAAAGAATAATATGAAAACGAACTTATTCAGCCTGCTTTTAATACTAACTACTTTCGTGGCAGATGCACAATCCGAGGTAGAAATGGCCGATCAATTTCGGGCCGACGGTAAAATAAATGTGGTAATCGCGGTAATCGGTATCATTTTGGTGGGATTATTTGTGTATTTGTTTCGCTTAGACCGCAAAATCACTGATTTAGAAAATCGCCTCAAATGAAAAAAACACATATCGTAGGGCTAATCCTTATTGCGATTGCCATCGGAATTATACTAATTACTACAAGTGACGCAAGTACGTATGTAGGCTTCGATGAAGCAGAACGCATCGGCCAGCAAGATCCAAATCAAAAAGTTCATGTGGTCGGCAAGTTAAAGAAAGACGCGCAAGGGCATATTGTAGGGTTACAATTTAACCCTGCGTTAGATGCCAACAGGCTGCAATTTAGTGTAGAGGATAGTTTGGGAAGAGAAAACGAAGTAATTTATGCTGCTCCGAAACCGCAGGATTTTGAGAAATCAGAAAAAATCGTGCTGGTGGGAAGTATGAAGGCCGACAAGATTTTTTATTGTGATAAAATATTATTGAAATGCCCATCGAAATACCAAGAGGGTAAAATTTCCGCCGACTCAAGCGCCTCAGTAGAAGCAAAAAAATAATTATGATACACGAAAGTATTGGCCAAATAGGACATGGCCTCGTCATTATCTCATTTGTAACGGCTCTTCTCGCTACATTCGCGTACTACAAGACGAGTCAAACAGATGCGCTAAACACGGAATGGAGACAAACTGCGCGAACCTTGTTTTTCATTCATTTTGCCGCTGTAATCGGTGTGGCCTACAGCCTTTTTCACATCATTTACAATCACTATTTCGAATACCATTACGCGTTTACCCATGCTTCGCTTGCCCTACCACTTCAGTTTATGATTTCTTGTTTTTGGGAAGGACAAGAAGGCAGTTTCTTACTTTGGATATTTTGGCAGGCGCTACTTGGTTTGCTGTTGATGATCAGAAATCCCACTTGGGAGGGCCCAGTGATGACCGTTTTTGCGCTTGTTCAAACCTTCTTAACCTCCATGATTATTGGCGTTATCATTCCGGTCATCGACTTGAAAATTGGCTCCTCCCCATTCTTGCTTTTGCGCGAAGCACAACCCGACTTGCCCGTTTGGAGCATGCAGCCAAACTTTATCCCGAAAGATGGCCGAGGCTTAAATCCACTATTACAGAATTATTGGATGGTCATTCATCCTCCTACCTTGTTTCTAGGTTTTGCCATGACTTTAATTCCATTTGCCTACTTAATTGCAGGGCTTTGGAAAAATAAGTTGACCGAATGGATTAAACCCGCATTACCATGGGCATTGGCCTGCGGTGGTATCCTAGGCATTGGAATTTTGATGGGGGCTTACTGGGCATATGAAACCTTAAATTTTGGTGGTTATTGGAATTGGGATCCCGTTGAAAACGCTTCGCTTGTGCCTTGGCTAGTTCTAATTGGAGCCATCCACACTATGGTCGCCTACCGTAATTCAAGTGCCGCATTAAAGACCTCTATAATTTTGGTGATTTCAGCCTTTATTTTGGTTCTGTACTCAACTTTCTTAAATCGTTCCGGTGTATTAGGAAATGCATCAGTGCACTCTTTTACTGATCTTGGATTATCTGGTCAATTACTCGTTTACATGCTAACTTTCCTTGTTGGTGCCATCGCATTTGCTTGGTACCGTTGGAAAGACTTACCCAAAGACGAAAAGGAAATTGGGGTCTATTCAAATGAATTCTGGATTTTTGTTGGTGCATCTATATTGGGCTTATCGGCATTCCAACTAACATTTACAACGTCTATCCCGGTCTACAATACTATCGCGGAGGCCTTTGGATTAGTTTCTAATCTGGCACTACCTGCTGATCAAGCAGAACATTACAGTAAAATTCAAATATGGATTTTTGTAGCAGTTGCTGTTTTGAGTGCAGTAGGTCAGTACGTTTGGTGGGGGAAAATTAAGGAATCAACTAAATGGAAGCCACTTTTAAATGCGGTGTTAATTGCCAGTTTATTAACCGTTTTATTTGTTAACCTGGGCAAGATCTATACGGCTTCCTACATTGTACTTTTGTGGAGTAGTCTATTTTCTACAATTGCCAATGGAAACATCCTTTGGTTTTTGATTAAACAAAAATTCTCGCTTTCAGGCGGTGCAATGGCACACGTAGGATTAGCGATTATGTTGATTGGGGTGTTGTTTTCATCTGGATACTCTAAAGTTGTCTCACTAAATCGGTCGGGATTTGCCATCTCGAATAAAGTCGAAGAATTTACGAAAGATAACAACAAAGAAAACAAAGAAAATCTTCCACTTTGGCTAGGACAAGGGGCGCAAATGCAAGATTATTTGGTGACTTATAAAGGCCGTAAAATTGCTATTCGTGGAAAATCAGGATACTACAACAAAAAAGATTTTGAAATTATTGAGGGGGATTTTCATGCCGTAGCTCTGCGCGACGTGACACAAGATGGAGAATCTGTTGCGAAAAAAGGGGATACACTAACTGTAGAGCCTGAGAATAATTATTACGAATTAGAATTTAAGAATGCAGAGGGAAAAGTAGTTTCACTATATCCGCGCTGGCAAGTAAATCCAAAAATGGGAACCGCCATTTCGCCGGATGTAAAACACGCCTGGGGACATGATATTTACACCTATGTTTCGCTAGACCCACGCTTGGCTGCCGAGGCGGGTGAGGAAAAGCAATGGAGTCAAACTATAAATTCAAAGGTCTCCATTGGCGATACGTTGTTTTTAAATGATTTTGTAGCCGTCCTAAAAGACGTGAGCCGCGTAACAAATGTCGAAGGGGTAAGCCTAAGCGAAACAGATGCCGCTGTTCAGGCCAATTTTCTTGTGTTGGGTAAAAACTTCCAGCAGTTTGATTTGAAACCAACCTTTATTATTAAGGATGGTATGGTTGCGATGCCCGCTTTTGAAAGCGAGGAGACAGGTATAAAAATTAAATTTACGGCGATAGACCCAAAGACACAGCAGTTTAGTTTTGCGGTTAATACGACCCAGCAAGACTTAATTATTATAAAGGCATTGGAAAAACCGTATATCAATTTGGTTTGGGTTGGATCGATTCTTATGTTTATTGGATTATTTGTCGCTACATTTCGTCGGACAGAAAAAAATATCGCTTAACATGAGCCGTAGAGAAAAATTAAGTATTTCGGGTGCCATCGGATTTTTGATTATTTGGATTATTGACCTAAATAGTCCGACACCCAAGGAGATTCAAGGCGACTTTTGGAATGAAATATTTTACCATTATGGATGGCTCATGTACGCCGTTGCTTGCCTCTTTTATTATCAATTTTCAAAAAATATCCGATTGAAAAAGGAGGAAGAAGAATCAAAAAAAAATAGTCAATGAGTCCAGAATATACTATTCAAAGTAGTCAAATCATTGGAATAATCGTTTCCATGGTATTTTCTGCATTCTTTTCTGGAGTCGAAATGGCTTTTGTTTCCTCGAATAAATTGTACTTCGAACTTAAGTCGAAACAAAATATTCTAAGCGCCAAAATCATTTCTAATTTCAACCGAAGTCCATCCCTATTCATCGGCACAATGTTGATTGGAAATACACTTACCCTCGTGGCATATGGTATTTTCATGGAAGAGTTTCTCCACCATTTGATTTTGCATAACATTCCTGTAATCGAAAATGAGATCATCGCCCGCTTATTGGCTTCAATTCTAGCCACAATCTTAATTTTGATGACCTCTGAATTCACTCCCAAAAGTGTTTTTTTAATCAATCCAGATGCCATTCTCGAATTCCTTGCCATCCCAATATGGATAATCAATACACTCATGTTTCCATTAGTTTGGAGTATTGTTGGCCTGTCTAAATGGTTCATTACCCAAGTTTTACGGCTTCCTTATTCGGAGGAAAAGCCCGCCTTTGGACTTACGGACTTGAATCATTATTTACAAAATTTGAATCGAAAGATTTCGACTGAAGAGGAAAATGAAGTTGACACTAAAATTTTCCATAATGCCCTCGAATTCAAACAAGTAAAGGTCCGCGAATGTATGATTCCTCGGACAGAAATTACGGCTATTGAATTAGAGGAAGGCATTGAAGGCTTAACTCATGTATTTATCGAAAGTGGCCATTCTAAAGTTTTGGTTTACAAAGAAACACTTGAGGAGGTAATCGGCTATTGCCATTCGTTGGAATTATTCAAAAAGCCAAAAGACCTGTTGGCCATTTTAACCCCCATTCCAATCGTTCCTGAAGCTATGCCAGCGAATGACCTGATGATCAAGTTCTCCAAAGAGCGTAAATCACTGGCATTGGTCGTTGATGAATTCGGAAGCACCTCCGGATTAGTCAGCATGGAGGATGTGATGGAGCAGATTTTTGGTGAAATTCAAGATGAGTATGATGACTCCGAAGATTGGATTGAAAAGGAATTAGATGATCACACGTATTTGCTTTCAGGCCGACATGAAATCGATTACTTAAACGAAAAATATGCTTGGAATTTACCCGATGGCGACTATGAAACGCTGGGAGGAATGCTTATTAGTATTTATGAAGATATTCCTGGCGTGAATGAGATTATTACATTAAGCCCTTTTCAATTCCAAATCATTTCGGTAACTGACGCTCGAATTGATACCATTAAAATGATTATTACAGGAAAAATACCGAAAGACGAACCTACTAAAGGGAAGCACTAAGTACGCGCTGGAGTGTCTGGCATTTCATTTCTGTCTCTTGCCATTCTGTTTCAGGAATAGATTCCTCCGTAATTCCACAACCTGCAAAATAAGTTGCCTTCATTTGTTTAATACCATGTTCCAAGCGGACAGTACGTAGATTAACAAACAATTGTATCTCTTGATCCACATTAACAGGGCCCAAATATCCACTATATAGCGATCGCTGGTGCTTTTCTACCGAGTGAATCCAAGATTTTGCTGCTTCTTTAGGTGTGCCACAAACGGCAGAAGTCGGGTGCAAAAGGTCTAACATAGTAGAAATTAAACCTGGATAATGATACTTCTGTGTATCTACCAAGTATTCCGTTTTTAAATGCATCAAATTGCCAGCCAATACCGTTTTAGGCCCATTTTCGACATACTCTCTCAGGCGAATCCGCTTAAAACAATCAATAATATAGCGGCTTACATAGGCTTGTTCCTCGATCTCCTTTTGTGACCAGCGCACTTCCTGAACAGATAATTGCGTGCCATCTACCTGAGAAGCTGCATGTGTACCTGCAAGTGAAATCGTACTAAAAACTCCCGCTTTATTCTGCGAAACAAGTATTTCAGGGGTGGCGCACATCCACGTACTACCAAAAGCAGGAAGATATACGGCACATATAAATGCAGATGAATAAGCCATACATAAGCGATCAAAAGCCTCCAAAACATCAAAAGACGGATCAAAAATTTGTTCTGCCGTACGCGATAAAACTACTTTCTGAAACTCACCAAGATGAATTTTTTCAATTGAACGCCGAACTTGCTCCTTAAAATACGCCTTTTCAACTTCGTCTACCACCACAGGTACGTCCTTAACTAAAGGTAAATCGAATGGGAGAACGGGCAATGAGTGTATGTGACTTGCCGATAAAAAATAGGGTTCTCCTTCAAAGGGGGCTACTATAAATCCACTTGGTAAGGCCGCTAAATCCAAAGAGGCATGTTTCACTCCCCCAGTAGCGTCCACCATCAAGTGCTTCTCAGGCTGATTAGGCAATCGCCAAACAACGATGGCATGTTCTGATTGAACTGCATCCTCCCACAACTGACTCCACAAATTTGACATTAATCTACTTTCAATATAGCTACAGTTAAACGACTCGCGCAGATTAATTGTTCGTCCTCATCATGAATTTTTATTTCGTACACATGTAGTGTTTTTCCAATTCGTAACGGAATGCAGGTTCCTACGACAAAACCTCCGCGCGCCGATTTCAAGTGATTGGCATTAATTTCAACCCCGACCCCTTTGTAATGTTCCGCATCTGGTACAGCTAAACTAGAAGCAATGCTCCCCATCGTTTCTGCTAATACAACGGATGCGCCGCCATGTAGTAAGCCGAAAGGCTGTTTTGTTCGATGGTCAACAGGCATTTTAGCTTTGATAAAGGTTGCATGGATTTCAGTGAACTCAATTCCCAGATGCTCGATCATATTACCCGCTGCCCATGCATTTATGGTATCAAGAGAAATGGCCGTATTAAACATAAATATTCGTAGTTTTGTGGCGTAAAATTCGGAAATATTTGCCGAATAAAGACCCTTTCGTAATTTTTTATGCATTCGATTAAAGACATTTACTTGATACGCCACGGCGAAACGATATACAACCGTTCCGGGGTAGTTCAGGGCAGCGGTATTGATGCCGATTTGAATGAATTGGGTCAAAGACAAGCAGAAGCATTTTATGCGCATTATCATCACCTTGAATTAGATAAAATCTATACCTCTGCGCTGAAGAGAACACATCAGTCGGTCCAACAATTCATCGAAAAGGGACTTCCATGGGAGCAGCATGCAGGTTTAAACGAAATTTCTTGGGGTGTTCGTGAGGGTCGCACCCCGAATACAGCAGATGATACTTACTATCGAAATTTAACTAAAACATGGCGTGAAGGGAATGTACATGTGCAGTCTGAGGAGGGTGAAAGTCCACTTGAGGTTTTAGAAAAACAAAAACCGGTCGTCGACCTAATTCTTTCGCGTCCAGAAGAAAAATCGATATTGATTGCAATGCATGGGCGTGCCATGCGTGTTTTACTTACGCATTTATTTGAAAAACCATTGCACAAAATGGACGATTTTGCCCATCAAAATTTATGTTTGTATCACATTCAATATGACTACAAACAAGGCAAATTCAACCTTTTAAAAGCAAATCACACGGATCATTTACGCGACTTGCCCGAATCCATGTAAGGATGAAAAAAAATCAGCTTTATTGGACATTGCAATTCGGCGGCTGGTTTGCCTGGGCGCTCAATGAAGCCCTACTTTACACAAATCAATATGGTTGGAAATGGGCATGGCTTTTTTCATCGTTGGCCAATATTTCGCTCGCTATTTTCTTAACCCACCAATACCGACATATAACCAAACACTTCCATTGGCAAGATCTGAGCTTATTTCGCCTCTTACAATTGAATATTCTTGCGCTACTTTTCATGGCGCTTTGTTTAGTAGGCTTAAACATCCCCATGGATTATACCTTTCTACAAGAAAGCTATGACGTTACATTAAGCCCATTTATTGTCATTCAGATTTTATTCAATTTTATGAAGCCGTTGGCAATTTGGCAGTTGATTTATTTCTTCTTCCAATATTCCAATAAAAAGCTGGACATGGAACGTGAGCAGGACCGATTGGAACGCACGATACAGGAAACTGAAGGTAAAGTTTTGCGCGCCCAAATGAATCCACATTTTGTTTTCAATGCATTAAACAGCGTGCAAGCGCTAATTACGGAAGATCCTCAAAAGGCAAAAAAGGGGATTAACCAATTGTCAAAATTACTGCGTAGCTCATTATTGACTGAGCGCAGAAAAACGATTCCGCTTGCAGAGGAACTTGAAACAGTGGCTGATTATTTGGCATTGGAAAAAATTCGTTATGAGGATCGACTCACGTGGAAAATGGAAATTCCATCCACATGTTCAAAGGCTCAGATACCTCCTATGATGCTCCAAACACTGGTTGAAAATGCCATTAAACATGGAATTTCACATTCGGTCAAAGGCGGGATGATCACAATCGCTGCGCAATTGAATGAGGGAAGTGTACATATCTCCGTGATTAATCCTGGCCAACTAAAAGCAGAAATGGCCAATTCGCTGGGGATTGGATTTGAAAATTCAAAGAGTCGGCTTAATTTATTATTTGGAGAAACCGCTCAATTAAGTATTCGTCCATTGGACAAAAATCACGTGGAAGCAATGATGGTTTTACCTTACCTTGAGCTAAAATAATACCTACCATGAAAGCAATTATCGTAGACGACGAGCGCTTAGCTCGAAATGAACTCAAACGTTTATTGGAAAATTTCCCACATATCGAAGTGATTGGTGAGGCCGCTAATACGGATGAGGTGTCCGAATTACTTGAGACCCAACAGCCAGACGTGTTGTTTTTGGATATTCAAATGCCTGGAAAAACAGGATTTGAATGGCTTGAAACCTGGGAGGGTTATTTACCCGAGGTGATTTTTACAACAGCCTTTGATGCCTATGCGTTAAAAGCATTTGAGGTGAATGCCTTGGATTATTTGTTGAAGCCCATTGACCTATCTCGCCTCAGCGATAGTATTCAAAAATTAGAAAAGCAGGCGCAAGCACAAACGCGCGCTACCGAAAGCCCTAGTCATAAATTGGGTGCCCAAGACCAAATCTTTGTGAAAGACGGGGAGAAATGTTGGTTCGTCCGGCTAGATCGCGTTCGCCTTTGTGAATCCATGGGAAATTATGTCCGCTTGTTTTTTGATGATCAGAAACCCTTGGTCTTGAAATCCTTAAATGCCATGGAAGATCGCTTGGACCCCAAGGTATTCTTTCGCGCGAATCGCAAGCATATCATCAACCTAAATTACATTGATAAAATTGAGCCCTGGTTTTCCGGAGGCTTGCAGGTTACGTTGATGGGTAAGGGCGAGAAGATTGAGATATCGCGCCGACAGTCCATCAGGTTCAAGGAGTTACTCTCGCTTTGATCGTTTTGGGGCCTCGCCGAGTAAAAATCCATAGGCCTCAAGTGCAGGCACATGATCAAAAATAACTTTAAGAATAGCGGTTAAAGGCAAAGCTAAAATCAGACCTGGTATTCCCCAAATTAGTTCCCCGGCTAATAAGGCCAACATAGCAATCATGGGATTAATACACACCTTGGATCCGATGACCAATGGTGTTATGAAATTTGCTTCCACAAATTGAACTGCGGCTACCCAAGCAACTACGCCCATAGCAAAACCGGGGCCTAATGTAACTAAAGTTAAAATGATCGGTAAGGCCGCTCCCACCCAAATCCCTACGTAAGGGATTAGCAATAAAATACCCGTCAACGATCCGAAAAACAAGTAATAATCAACACCCAGCCACCAAAAGCCAATGCAATTTGAAATGGCAACGATCAGCATGACCGCTAAAAGTCCCACCAAATAACTGTGTACCACTCCGCCCGTTTTGTGCATAATTCCTTGTAACACCGAACGCTCGGTTGTTGGGAAAACCTTACTTAAAAACTCCGAAAAAAACTGCCGATAATACAAGAAGAAAAATACAAATATGGGGACTAAAATCAGGGTGGTAATCGAGTGAATTAACGTAGTGAACGTTGTAGATAAAATCGATCCGGAATTTTTTAACAGATTCATGGTTTGGTTCGTCACCTCGCCCATTTGCTTTTTGCGGGAGATATTTAGGTTTTTGGATAAAAAACTTTGTAGGCTATTTAACCAAGACTCCGCCTTTTTGATAAAGATGGGCCAGTCGCTTACAAATTCGGCCGCTTGCCCGATGAGAATTAATAACAATCCGCCTAAAACCAAAATAAGCAGCAATAAGCAGATACTAATGGAAATGGCACGTGGCAATCCGCGACGCTCAAGCCAAGCACAAATGGGCAAAAGTAACATCGCAAGAATCATTCCAAATGACAATAAAATAAGTAAGTCCTGAAGTAGATACAATCCCAAAATAACTAGCGCAATGGAAATGAGCACAGCAGCTAAGCGAATCGGATAAGCAGTTTTTTCGGGCATTGGGTAGTAATAATTAAATCAAAGTAAGGAAAAAGTTAACAATTTCGTAATATAGCGACTTCTATATTTGTGTCACTTCATTTAAACTAATTGTCCAATACGAATATGAACACACAGTTTAATCAAGCGAAAATACTTTTGGTGGATGATGACCCAGATATTCTCGAGCTACTGGAGTACAATTTAGCAAAAGAAAATTATGTTTTGGCCAAAGCTCATGATGGACAACAGGCATTGGATATTGTTAAACAATTCAAGCCAGCCTTAATTATCATGGATGTCATGATGCCCGTGATGGATGGAATTGAGACGGCACGTAAAATCAAAGCCATTCCTGAATTAAAAAATACACTGATTTTATTTCTAACAGCGCGAGGAGAAGAGTTTACTGAGGTGGCGGCTTTTGATGCAGGAGCGCATGATTACATCATTAAGCCTATCAAGCCGCGTGCTCTTGTTAGTCGCATCAATGCGATTCTGAAACGCGATTCGGCGGAAGAAAGTCAAGAAATTATTGCGATTGGCGGATTAGTGATTAATCGAACACAATATGCAGCAACCTTTGATGGACGTACGCTTGTGCTACCTAAAAAGGAATTTGAGTTACTTTCCTATCTCGCAAAAAACCCAAATAAAGTATTTAACCGAGACGAATTATTAGAAAAAGTTTGGGGGTCAGACGTCTACGTCGTTGAACGTACAGTCGATGTGCACATCCGAAAGCTACGCGAGAAAATCCCGGAATATTACATCAAAACTCTGAAGGGGGTAGGTTATTTATTTTCGATTGAAAAGGCCTAATTCGAGCCATTTTTGGTAAATTGCGGCTTCAATGATGAAGCAACTTCCTTTAATTCTAGTTTTATTTTCATTTAGCCTGTTGGCAGAACATCCGAAACGCGAGTTACGAGGCGTTTGGGTGGCAACGGTCCAAAACATCGATTGGCCAAGTGCGCGCAATTACAATGGAATAACCCAACAAAAAGAATTCATTGAGCTTTTAGATTCCCATCATAAAACCGGAATCAATGCCCTATTTGTTCAAGTGCGTACTGCAGCAGATGCACTCTATGCCAAAAGCACGGAACCTTGGTCCGCCTATTTGTCTGGACTACAGGGCCAAGCACCAAAACCCTATTACGATCCACTTGCATTCATGATTTCGGAAAGTCATGCGCGTGGCATGGAGTTTCATGCGTGGCTAAATATGAATAGGGCTAGTATGTCCACAAAATCTTTACTTAGTTCGGAGAGTATTGTGCGCAAACACCCCGAGTGGATCGTGACGTATAATCACCAACATCTTTTAAATTTTGGTATCCCTGCCGTTCGGCATTATATCACCAATGTTGTCAAAAATATTGTACAGAACTACGATGTAGATGGCATTCATTTTGATGATTATTTTTATCCTTATCCGATAAAAAATGAAGTTTTTCAGGATGGTGAAGCGTATCAAACGTATAAATTACCTAATGAAAGTTTGGCCGACTGGCGACGCAGAAACGTCAATAATCTCATTCAAGAAATAGCTCAAGCCATTAAAGAAGTCAATCCGCGTGTAAAATTTGGCATTAGTCCATTTGGCATTTGGCGACATAAAAGCTCAGATCCCGAATATGGATCCCCAACACGAAACGGGTTACAGTCCTATGACGATTTGTATGCCGATACGGAGAAGTGGGCGAAGGCTGGTTGGCTTGATTATTTAGCCCCCCAATTATATTGGGGAAATACGCACAGAGTAGCTCCCTTTGGGCCACTTGCTGCCTGGTGGAATGAGCATGGGTATGGCCGACCGATCTACGTGGGGCATGCGGCCTATCATTTAACGGATCAGTGGAATGCGGGGGAATTAGCCAAACAATTGCAATATGCTCGGAGTTTAGATCAAGTCAAAGGGTCTATTTACTTCAGTTCAAGCCAATTAGCCAAAAACTTAAAAGGCTTCCAAGACACCTTGCGTAAATCATATTTTGCGCATTTGGCATTAGTTCCCACGATGCCTTGGTTGGATAGCATTCCGCCTACGGCTCCGCACCAAGTGAGTTTAAACAAAAAGGGGGGACAATGGGTTTTGACATGGAAACCTGGCGAAATGAGTATGGACAAAGACCCTGCCACCTATTATTTGGTCTATAAAATCCATCGCAAGGAGGGATTGAAGGCTTTGGAACATGCGGAAAATATTGTTTACAAAGGAAGCAAAACAGAAATACAGATAGAGGCTTCAACCGTAGAATCCGGTCATGGATTTGTCGTAACGGCCGTCGATCGATTACATAATGAGTCAACTGCCGGCACGGTTCAATGGATTGTGCCTAACCCTAATTAATATGAGTTTACGTTTTTTACATTTGACAGTTAAAGAAATCACGGAGGAGACCTCGGACACGAAAACCATCCATTTTTGGCATCCAATACATGAGACTTTGTCGTATATATCGGGTCAATTTTTAACCTTGATCCCAACTATCGCGGGGGAAAAACCGCGCCGTAGCTATTCACTTTCTTCTTCTCCTAAAACCGATATGTCACCAGCAATTACGGTGAAGCGTATTTCGGGTGGAGTGGTTTCCAATTTTTTATGTGACCACATTAATGTGGGCGATGCGATTGAGGTTATTGCTCCGATGGGGAATTTCGTGTTAGAAGCTGATGCGAATTTAGCTAAAACCTATGTGTTTGTGGGCGCTGGCTCGGGCATCACACCGCTTATGTCCATGATTAAATCTGTTTTGCACGGAGAACCCAAATCAAAAATTCGGGTTATTTATGGGTCGCGCTATGAAGACCAAATCATCTTCAAAAGGCAGTTGGACGCATTAGAAGCATCATTTGCGGATCGCTTGCAGGTATTGCACGTGATCAGTAAGCCATCTGCTTCCTGGCCAGGCTTGAAAGGTCGGATCAATCAGGCGTCTACGGTGTATTATTTGAAACAAGAATTTGGCTTAGACATTGCCAAAGCGCATTATTTTCTATGTGGACCCGTGGGTATGATGGATGATGTGCAGGCGGCATTGGGGATTTTTGATGTCCCTGCCGACCAGATTCATAAGGAATTATTTAATGCGGCTCCTTCTGCAGATACATCAATCGAGGATAATTCAGTGGCCCGTGAGATTACCTTAATCTATGAGGGGAAATCACATGCCGTGACGGTGCAACCACATGAGACAATATTGGAGGCTGCGCTTGAGGCCGATTTAGATATTCCGTATTCGTGTCAGGCTGGCATGTGCACGGCTTGTATGGGCTTGTGTAAGTCTGGATCTGTGGTGATGGATGAGGAAGATGGACTGACGGCAGGTGAAATTCAAAAAGGATATATTCTTACGTGCGTGGCACATCCGACGAGTGATGGGGTGGTGATTGATCTAGATTAATATCAGTTTTTCGGGCTTGAAAATCACTTTTTCCACTTACCTTTGGCAATCCTCCAAGGTTTGCCAAAGGTAGGGGGGAATTAGAAATCTCGGGGATCCCAAGCCACCCGCGTATTGTCATACAAAGAAGCTAATCGAGTCAGGTCATCTTCATCCAACGCAAAATCAAATACCGTTACATTTTCAATCATGCGATCCCGATGAATGGATTTTGGAATCGTCACCGCGCCCATTTCAATATTCCAACGAATCAATATCTGATAGGTAGTTTTGGCCCATTTACGTGCGATTTCGACTAAAACGGGATGCTCTTTTTTCAAACCACGCACGACCGGCGCATATCCTTCAACTTGAATACCCTGCGATTGGCAGAACGCTAATTCATCAGGTAAGTAACAAAACGGACTTAACTCAATTTGATTCACTGCCGGACAAATATGGGCATAGTTCAAAAGCTCCGACAAGTTTTTTTGGTAATAATTAGAAACACCGATGGACTTGATGACAGCTTGTTCATGCAAGGATTCCAACGCCTTCCACGTTTCCTTGCGCTTATCTTCCTTAGGCCAATGAATTAAATACAAATCGATATATTCCAAAGACAAATCATGCAACGACTTTTCAAACGCACGCATGGTTGAATCATATCCCATGTCATCCATCCACACCTTACTCGTAATAAACAATTCTTCGCGTGCAACGGAAGTGGACGATATTGCTTGCCCAACTTCCAATTCATTCCCATATATAGAAGCTGCATCAATTAAGCGAATCCCAAGATCAAGCGCTTCTCGAACCGATTGCCCAACTTCGTTTTGTTGGCCCGGCGCATACACCCCCAAACCCAGCTGAGGCATAAAATAACCTGAATTCAATCGAACATTTGGAATTTGCAACATTAGATCTAGTTTAATTTCGACATTAAAGCTAGCTAAAATTGATGTATTTTTACAAAAAAAACAGCTGATGAACCGAGTAGTAAGACCACAAAAAATCACACGTAAATTCTTAGCAGCCGACTTCACATTAAGTTCGTGGGAAAGTGTTTTACCTTATTTTGAAAAACTCAGCGAAACGAAAATCAACTCCCTAGAAGATTTAATCGAATTTTGCCAGAACCGTTCTGAATTGGAAAGCTACCTTTCTGAAAACTTTGCGTGGCGGTATATTAAGATGTCGTGCGATAATCAAAATGAGGCGCACCAACAAAACTATCAGCAGTTTGTCAATGAAATTATGCCAAATGCCTCGGTCTTCGAGGACGCCTGGAATAATAAAGTGATGCAAAGTCCATTTGCCGCTGAACTTCCACAAGCAGGCTATTCGATTATGTTGCGTGGCTTGAAAAAGTCGATCGAAATATTCCGCGAGGAAAATATCCCTCTGTTTACTGAATTGCAAAATTTACAAACGCAATATGGTGCGGCCACAGGTGGCTTAATGGTGGAGATTGATGGGGTAGAAAAAACGCTCCAACAAGCCAACGCCTATTTAGAATCAAATGACCGCGAAAAACGAAAAGAGGTTTACGAAAAAGTATCTGGAACACGATTAGCTATTCAAGAAAAACTCGATGATTTATTTGATCAATTAATTGGCAAACGCCATCAAGTTGCCCTGAACGCTGGCTTCGCAAATTACCGCGATTATGCATTTGCTAGCCTAGGGCGCTTTGATTATACCCCAGCAGACTGCTTTGAATTTCATTCAGCGGTGGCCAAAACGGTGGTTCCTATGATCAACCGTCAAGCTGAAAAACGCAAAAGTGTACTTGGCGTTACGGCGTTAAAACCTTGGGACAAGGCCGTAGATGTTCTCGGACGGGAACCCTTGAAACCGTTTGAAACGGGCGAGGAATTGCTACTAAAAACGATTGAGGTATTCGATCAGATGGATCCATTTTTAGGTAATTGTTTGAAAGAAATGGTCAAATTAGACAGATTTGATTTAGACTCACGCAAAGGGAAAAACCCAGGTGGATATAATTACCCTTTGGAGGAAAGTGGTTTCCCATTCATTTTCATGAATGCGGCTGGTCAGGTACGAGATATGGTTACGCTCCTACATGAAGGCGGGCACGCGGTTCATTCGATTTTAACGAAAGATTTAGCCTTAAACACCTTCCGAAATTTCCCGTCGGAAGTTGCTGAGCTAGCTTCCATGAGCATGGAATTAATAACGATGGATTATTGGGACACCTATTTTACAGATCCCCAAGCAGCTAAAAGAGCAAAAATCAAGCATTTGGAGGACATATTGGACACCTTGCCTTGGGTAGCGACGATTGATGCATTCCAGCATTGGATCTATGAAAATCCGAGTCATTCCCCAGCGGAACGGTCTCAAGCTTGGAACCGTATTTATGGACAGTTTTCAGATAGTATAACGGACTGGAGTGAGCACGAAGAAGTCAAAACGAAACTTTGGCAAAAACAATTGCACTTATTTGAGGTACCATTTTACTACATTGAATATGCCATTGCGCAATTGGGAGCGCTAGCGGTTTGGCGTAATTACTGCCAAAATCCAACGCAGGCATTGGATAAATATTTGAATGCATTGAGTTTGGGCTATACCAAACCAATTAAAGAAATTTACGCCACGGCAGGAATTGAGTTCAATTTCAGCCAAGCTTACATCCAAGAATTGATGGACTTCTTAGCGCAAAAAATTCAACAATTAGAAGAAAGCTAATTTTTTTAAACCAATTTTTGGCCTTACTTTTGCATCGTAATTTTGTCAATAAGAACAATGAAATTAAAAAATTTACTTCCGATTATTGCCCTAGCTGTAACTGCTATTGCATGTGATTATCAAAAAAATAATACAATCAAACAAAAAGACGTTCGCAAAGATGATAAGTATGTTTACGGAATTCATCCAGATTCAGCCGCTGCGCAGTCGAAAAACACATATACAGCCAAGCCGGAATTAGAAGTACGCGCAAATGCTATTCGTGAAAAACTATTTCAAGGAAAAGAAATTTCAAAAGGAAATTAATTACCAATATAGCTTAAGAAGGAAGCCGGTCGATGACCGGCTTTTTTTATGCCCTACTGAACCAATAGGTCTCGGATGAATGTCAACTGATAAAAAAGGACCGTAAAAATCACCGACCAAAATATTCCTGAAATCGCCATAAAAACCAATACGCGTGGCGTAGGAACTTTAAAAGACAAGGCGAGTAAACTGCCACCAATAGGGGTAAATAATAACGGGGTCATCACTGCGATGCCTTTAATTCCGAATCGCTGCCAAATACTTACCGCATAACGAACACGCCCAGAAAATAATTTTGGTTTTTGAATACGAATCCGGGAAATTTGTTGAACTAGAAAACGGCCTATCGTCAACATGACCGTTACCGTAAACATCATCCCCACCCAGGTGCAAATAATGGTCTCGAGCATGGATAATCCCAACCCAAAACCAGTCAAAGGTCCAGCAACAAATTTAATCGACGAAGCGGCCATGACCGCAAAATAGGCTCCCCACTGCATTATTTGGCACCATTATAGACCGACACCCCTTGATCCAGAAAGGAAATAAAATGGGCAATATTGGCATCAAATGCCACCGGCTTCACCATTGGGGCTGCATCATTTCGTGGATCCAACAATACGTAATGTGGCTGAGCATTTGAATTAAAACGGGCAATTTGAAAGTCAAGATTTTGATCGCCCAAGGTCTTTTTTTCTTGACCATCGACCTTAGATGTGTACCACTGATCTGCCGGCAATTCCGTCTTATCATCGCAATACAACGCGACCACGACGTATTGTTCTTGCAAGCGCTTTAGTACTTGCGGGTCCGACCACACATTCTCTTCCATTTTCCGACAATTCACACAACCATGGCCAGTGAAATCGATAAACAAAGGTTTATTCACTTTCAACGCATAGGCTTTTGCCTCTTCAAAATCAAAAAATCCTTGTAAGCCCAATGGTAACGTGAGAAAATCAGCATATTTCTTTTGGCCTTGATCTGTTTTTACAGGGGCAGAAACAGATGCTTCAGATCCTTTAAAGTCCTGCGAACTCAACGGAGGCAACCAACCCGATAATCCTTTCAAAGGCGCGCCAAACATACCTGGAATCAAATAAATCACAAAGGCTAATACAGTTGTGGCGAATAAGGTGCGTGGCACCGACAAGTTTTTCGCAGGCCCATCGTGTGGCAAAGAAATTTTGCCAAATAAATACAAAGTCAAAGCTCCGAAAATCGCAATCCAAATCGCCAAGAAAATCTCCCGATCCAATAAATGCCAATGGTACACCTGATCAGCCACACTTAAAAACTTAAACGCCAATGCGATTTCCAAGAAACCCAAAACCACTTTTACCTCATTCATCCAATTCCCAGATTTAGGAAGCGATTTCATAAAACCAGGGAAGATCGCAAACATCGTAAACGGAATCGCAAAGGCCAAGGAGAAACCCAACATCCCAATAATTGGCTTTAAGAAAACCCCCTGAGAAGCTGCAATCAGAATGGATCCCGCTAAGGGGCCTGTACACGAAAATGATACCAAAACGAGTGTAAAGGCCATAAAAAACACGCCCATCAAACCTCCTTTGTCGGATTTGGCATCGACTGAATTCACCAAACCCGAAGGCAAGACAATTTCAAAAGCTCCCAAAAAGGAAATTCCAAAAAAGATAAATATCACAAAGAAAAGTAGATTAGGAATCCAGTGCGTACTCAAAAAGTTCGCAAAACTAGCCCCCGCAAAGAAGGCGAGTATCGTCCCAAAAAACACGTAAATCAAAACGATGAATAAACCGTATAAGAAAGCAAGACGCTTTCCACCTTGTTTCTTGGTGAAGAAACTCACGGTCATCGGAATCAATGGATACACACAAGGCGTCAAAAGGGCTAGTAATCCTGCACCCAACGCCACGAAAAAGAACTCAATCAAACCACCTCCAGCTACATCAGAGGCTTTTTTTTTTGAGTCCTCCGTAGCTGAAATCTTGAAATTACCCTTTATTGGAACACAGAGGCCACTTTCATTTGAACATGTTTGGGAATCATATACCCCGTCAATCACCCAATTATCAGAAGTGATTTTAATCTTCTGACGAAATTCACCCTGCTCCGTGAAATAGGTGTACGTTCCTCCCCAAATTTCTTTATCCTCCTTGCTATGTGGATTAATCGCTTTTAACGGACCAATGGACTCAACACCCAAGCCAGGTTTTAACGTAACCGTCGTAACAACTGGACCTAAATCCTTATCAAAATCAGATGAATACAAATACCAACCTTTATCAATAGATACCTTAAAAATTAATTCTGCTTCTTGACCCGAAGTAGGTTGCGCAGGAGATAAGGTCCAAGACCATTTCGCTGGAGTAATTTTTTGACCGAAAAGCTGAACCGAAAACAACAGGAACAGTGCTAAAAATTTTAATTTCATTTTTGGAAAAATTATTGCCTGCAAAAATACGCTTTTTTACTTGGATACAAACGTGATATTTGTCGCGATAGTTCCTGCACAATCGTTTTTCTATTCAGATAAAAAAACGTATTTTTACATCCTTAAATTACGTATTCAAGAACTGCATTAATTCATGGCTGCTAGCACATTCCCAACCCAACGAGACACCGAAATTTTTAAACTTATTGATCAAGAAGCTCACCGACAAGAATTTGGTATTGAGTTAATCGCATCCGAGAATTTCACATCGCCACAGGTGATGGAAGCACAAGGAAGCGTTTTGACAAATAAATACGCCGAAGGACTACCAGGAAAGCGTTATTATGGAGGCTGTGAGGTCGTTGACGAAGTAGAAATTTTAGCCATTGAGCGGGCAAAGAAATTGTTTGGCGCTACGTGGGCCAACGTGCAACCGCACTCAGGAGCGCAAGCGAATGCAGCTGTTTTTCTTTCTTTTTTAAATCCAGGAGATAAAATTTTAGGGTTTGATTTAGCACATGGCGGTCACCTTTCACACGGTTCGCCTGTGAATTTCTCCGGAAAATACTTTCAAGCTTTTTTCTACGGCGTAGAAAAAGAAACAGGCTTGATCGACTGGGATAAAGTAGAAGCAATCGCTTTGAAAGAAAAACCAAGATTAGTTATTTGTGGCGCATCTGCATATTCTCGTGATTGGGATTATGTTCGCTTGCGTGCGATTGCAGACAAAATAGGAGCTATTTTATTAGCCGACATTTCACATCCATCCGCTTTAATTGCCAAAGGATTGTTAAATAACCCTGTGCAACATTGCCACATCATTACAACAACAACCCACAAAACTTTGCGTGGGCCTCGTGGTGGTTTGATCATGATGGGTAACGATTTTGAAAACCCTTTCGGTTTTAAAACCATGAAAGGCGAACTAAAAATGATGTCGGCCTGCCTCGATGCAGCCGTATTCCCAGGAACACAAGGAGGACCCTTGGAGCACGTAATTGCAGCAAAAGCAATCGCATTCAGAGAAGCACTATCCCCTACATTTGAAACCTACGCAAAGCAAGTCCAGTCGAACGCGCAAGCAATGGCAAAGGCTTTCTTAGCGAAAGGTTATGATATTATTTCAGGAGGAACAGATAACCACTTAATGCTCATCGACTTACGGCCAAAAGGCTTAAGCGGCAAATTAGCCGAAAACACCTTGATTCAAGCCGACATTACCATTAACAAAAACATGGTACCATTCGATGACAAATCTCCATTTGTCACTTCAGGTATGCGTGTGGGTACAGCAGCGATGACAACGCGTGGTTTGAAAGAATCTGACATGTCACAGATTGTTGAGATGGTGGATAAGGCTTTGATGAACAACGACAATGAGGCGGTATTAAAATCAATAAAAGGAGAAGTAAATGAATGGGTAAAGCAATTCCCATTGTATCTATAATAAACAAAAATGGCGTTAGATCAAGATTGGGACGATGAAGTAGATGAGGATAAGGACGGGACAGAAATGTCTTTTTTAGATCACTTAGAAGAGTTGCGTTGGCACATCATTCGGTCCATGGCTTCTATCCTAATTTTTACCATAGCAGCTTGGATTTTTCGGAATGAAATTTTCGGAATTATCATCATGGGGCCGACTAAGGTTGATTTTTGGACAAACCAAGTATTATGCCGATTGGCAGAAATGACTGGATGGACGAGTCTTTGCTTGAAACAAGCAGATTTTATTCTTCAGAGCCGGGAGGTTTCAGGCCAATTCATGATGGCGCTTACCCAGTCAATTATTGTTGGCTTGATGTTTGCGTTTCCTTATGCTTTTTATGAAGTATGGCGTTTCATTCGTCCAGGTCTTAAAGAAAAAGAACAAAAAGCTGCCCGTGGAGCGGTATTTTGGGTTTCTCTGTTGTTTTTTATCGGTGTTTCTTTCGGATACTTCTTGGTAGCACCGATGGCCATTAATTTTTTGGCTACGTTTAAGTTAGATCCTTCGATTCAAAATCAATTCGATATTAACGATTACATCTCGCTATTGTCTATGTTGACGCTTGCCTGTGGATTAACCTTCCAATTACCTATGATTGCATTCGTATTATCGCAAGTGGGTATTTTGACACCTTCATTCATGCGCGAATACCGCAAGCATGCCTTGATTGTTATATTATTGTTGGCAGCGATTATCACGCCATCCCCTGATGTGATTTCCCAATTGTTGGTCGCCTTTCCTCTTTTCGGATTGTACGAGATCAGCATCATCGTTTCGGGCCGAGTATTACGCAGAAAAATGCGTGAGGAGGCTGCAGAAGCAAACGACTAATACCTTATGAATTATCTATCGGCGGAAAACATTTCGCGAAATCTTGGCGAACGCTGGGTGTTTAAAAACCTATTTTTTGGCTTACAGAAGGGCGAAAAAGTAGCGCTAATCGGGAAAAATGGAACGGGAAAAACCACTTTGATGGAATCCATCATGGGAATGCAATCCCCCGATGAAGGTAAAATCACGATTCGTAAAGGAATACGCGTAGGATATTTACCCCAAAACCCCGTTTTTGCGGAGAATGAACGCGTCTTAAATTATTTGTTCACCGATGATTTACCAAGTGCCGTAGCGATCAAGGCCTATGAAAAGGCAATGATATCCGGCGATCCACAAGAGTTAACAGATTCGTTTGCTTTAATGGAAACGAATAACGCTTGGGATTACGAAGCTAGAGCCAAACAAATTATTACGCGTTTAGGAATTCCGGATGGGGACCAACAAGTCTCCACGCTTTCAGGGGGGCAAAAAAAACGCCTTTCTTTAGCTAAGTTATTGATCGAAAGTCCAGACATTATGATTTTGGATGAGCCGACCAACCACTTGGATATTGAAACCATTGAATGGTTGGAAGGGATTTTATCCGGTCCCAATGTCACCGTTTTAGTTGTCTCTCACGATCGTTATTTCTTAGACAAAGTTTGTAATAAAATGATGGAATTGGCCCTCGGGTCGATATACACCTACGAAGGGAATTACGGGAATTTCCTTGAGAAAAAAGCAGAGCGTGAGGCGTCAGAAGCAAGTACGGTTTCGAAAGCCAAAAACCTGTATCGAAAGGAATTGGAATGGATGCGTCGCCAACCGAAAGCGCGTGGCACCAAATCACAATCCCGAATCGATGCCTTCTCTGAAACAGAGGAAATGGCGCATCGTAAAGTGGATGACAGCAAGTTAGAATTGAATATTCAAATGTCACGCTTGGGCAATAAAATCATTGAAATCAACCACCTGAAAAAGGCATGGGGTGAGAAGAAAATCGTCAATGATTTCACCTATACGTTTAAGAAAAAAGATCGCATTGGTATCGTAGGCAAAAACGGAGCAGGCAAAACGACCTTCTTGCAATTATTGACCGGATTAGAGCAACCGGATTCAGGAACCATTGATCCCGGGGAGACTTTAGTGATTGGTTATTACACCCAATTGCCTTTTGAATTCAAACCCGAACAACGCGTCATTGATACCATTACGGAAATTGCCGAGGTGATTCCATATGGTAAGAATGAGTCTTTATCTCCGAGTCAGTTTTTGAGTAAGTTTTTGTTTCCAACGGCCCAACAATACACGCCGGTTTCTAAATTATCCGGTGGGGAAAAGAAGCGTTTGCAATTGATGCAGGTGTTGGTGAAGAATCCAAATTTCTTGATTCTGGATGAGCCCACAAACGATTTGGACTTAGACACGCTTCAGTTGTTGGAAGACTTTTTAAGTGAGTTCCAAGGCTGTTTATTGCTCGTTTCGCACGACCGTTATTTCATGGATAATTTGGTAGATCAATTAATCCTGGTGGAGGGCGAAGGTGAAGTAAACTTCTTTAATGGCAATTATACCGATTACCGGATTGCGCTAGAGAATAAAGAAAATGACCCCGCACCTGCCCCAAAAGTTCAAGTAAAGGAAAAAGAGGTACTCTCGGTTCAAAAAGGTGCCAAATTGAGCTTTAAGGAGCAAAAAGAGTTTGAGGATTTGGAAAAAGAGATGGCTAAATTAGAATCTGAAAAAGACGCATTGATTGAAAAATTAAATAGCGGCTCAGGTGATTTCCAGGTGTTGGCCGACTGGGCAAAAGAAATTGACATATTGAAGAACACTTTAGAAGAAAAAGAATTACGCTGGTTAGAACTATCCGAAAGAGCATAAACGATGGATCCTTTAGAAGGCAAAACACTTAAATTTATTATCGAATATTTGGTGGACAAATACGGTTGGGAAGGCCTGGCTAGTCGCATTCGCATCAATTGTTTCGCTCATGAGCCGAGCGTCAATTCGAGCTTAACATTTTTGCGAAAAACAGATTGGGCGCGAAAGAAAGTAGAGAACTTGTACATCAAGGCGAGTCGAATGGATGAGCATCCCCCGAAATAAAAAGAGGCCCCGTTTGGGGCCTCTTTCGTTTATATCCCCAGGTTTTAACCTGAGGCTACTCAAACTCTAGTTCTCAAAGAAGAAATCTTTTAATGCATAAAGCGGTTTCTCTCCAGCACTTGGATTAACAAATACAAAGTACAGATCATTAACCCCTGTTACGGAAACTGGCATCGTTGCTTGACCCATTTTTTGAATATCCACACTGCTTACGAGTTTCCCCGTTGGGCTACCTAAGTGCAACTCAAGTTTTCCTCCAGCTGTTTGGCCAGCCATAACAAATGCGGAAGCTTTGATATTTTTAATACCAGTCAAATCGATCTGATTGAAAGATGCGTATCCTTGATCGCCAAGAGCCACCACAATTTCACCTACACCATCCACCTTCGTTTTCATCGTTTTCGCATTACCATCATAAGAGCCTGCCGCTACTTTCGCATCGCGCAACGTGACTACTTTTTGGCCTGTTGCAGGAGTCATTTTACCATTTCCTTTATCTGTATATGAAGCAGAGAAAATAAATGTTCCTGGCTTACCCTTATCAGAAGTCACATACGAACCTTTAACAGGCTGCGTTGCTTTCTTCTTATCCGATAGGCCCAAAATATAAACCACCATTTCGCGCGCATCAGCTTTGGAAACTTGAGGGTGAGCGGCCATTACTTGCTCGCCCCAAACACCACCGCCGCCATTGATAATCTTCTTCGAAAGCTCATCGATGTTTTGAGCGCTTGCCCGATATTTTTTAGCAACTTCTTTGTAAGCTGGCCCGATTGACTTCTTCTCAACCGCGTGACAGGTCTTACAATCCGACAAATCAATTAAACGTTTTCCGTTAGAGAAAGTCGTATTGCTCTTGTGGCCTTGCTCGATAATTGTCCGGTCATATCCCTCTAAATAGTTGATGTTCAAGATAACATCTTCCTCCGCAATTTTACTTGCAGCCAAAGTTCCATCTTCCTTATCTTCTACCGATACTTGATAATTCACTGATTTATCATTCCAATAGAAGGTCTTGTTACCATCGATTTGTACATCCACTTTGGGTACATCATTCCCTACTTTAACAAGAACGGAAGCTGTATTTGAATTGCCTTTGTTGTCCTTAACCTTCAAAACTACACTGTACACGCCTGCTTTGGTAAATGTATAGGAAGGGTTTGCTGCTGTACTTGTTTGGCCATTCCCAAAATTCCAACTATACGTGATCGGATCCTTGTCGTAATCCATCGTTCCTTCAGAAGAGAACTTCACTTGCATTGGTGCGGCACCTTCTTTTTTACTTGCTGTCGCAACTACCTTAGGGGTACGATTTCCTGCGTTATATTCCAATTTGAATAAAACAGCTTCCTCATTTTGCGCAAACCAGTTAGGTCCATATTCCAATCCATAAATAGCTCCTTCTTTGGAGAAGGCAAAATCCATCGGGTGTATAAAGCCCATGTTAGGTAAGAACCGCTCCATACTTAAGAAATCGCCATTTTCCTTCATACTAACCGTATAAATTAAATCCCGCGACCAATCATATGCGAACAATTTACCATCGTAATAAGCTGGCAATTTTACTTTTGAATCTTTTGGATAATCTCCGAGGTGGTAAACACCAGCCGCCATCGCATTACGAGACCCTTTCCCCATTACTGGAAATTCCGGAGAATCACCATATGGATAATAGATAAATGCCTTTTGTGCTTTTGGCAAATGTGCAAAACCTGTATTAAAAGGTGAATCATTTACAGGGGCATTAGGATTAAACTTTGCCCACGTTGAATCTTTATTGAAATCCCGTTGGTTATACGGACGGTTATCCGCCACAAATAAAGGCCATCCGAAATATCCGGCCTCACGAGCCTGATTCACTTCATCATGTCCTTTTGAACCATACTTTGGCGAATCTTCTCCAGCGTCTGGACCTACTTCACCCCAATACAAGAATCCGGTATGCTGGTCTACCGCAATCCGATAAGGATTACGATTACCCATCACATAAATTTCAGGTTTAACATGGTAAACTCCTTTAGGAAATAAATTACCCTCTGGAATTGTATATTTTCCATCATCTGTCGGCTTAATCCGTAAGATCTTACCACGTAAATCATTCGTGTTTGAAGAGGTTGCGCGTGCATCCCAACCGGAACGCTTGTCACGATTATCGATTGGTCCGTATCCATTCGAATCAAATGGATTGGTATCATCACCGGTAGATAAATATAAGTTACCTGATTTATCCCAAGCGATTGAACCGCCCGTGTGGCAGCAACCGTCACGCTTGACAGGAACGCGTAAAAGTACTTTTTCGCTATCCATCACTAGGGTATCTTTCACATCATCATAAACGAATCGCGAAAGGTGCTGAGCTGTATCAGGCTGGCCTGTTTGTGGCGAATAGAATAAATAAATCCAGTGATTTTTGTTGTAGTTAGGGTCAACATTGACGCCCATCAAACCGTACTCGAACTTAGAAAATACGTTCAAATCAGCTACAACTTTCACTTTCCCCTTCTTAGGGTCATACATCTTTAACTTACCTTTTCTTTCTCCGTAGAAAATTTTTCCACCATCTGTTAAAGCCAACTCCGTAGGCTCATCCAAATTTTTATCTAACATCGTTTTCGTAAAACGGTTATCCTCAGGAAGAGGACCCGTGCGCAAAGGCTTATTGAAGTTAATGGCAGGACCTGAAGCAGCCCATTGCAAGCCACCCCAAATATGCTGAAGAACTAAAGGCTCATCAAATGTTTCATGCGTATGACCCCAGTTGGTGTAAAATGAACGTCCCCCATCGAACTCATGGTACCAGGCCATTGGATGATAATCACCCATTTTGCCATCCTTATACGTCTTCTCGTCCAAAGTAATTAATACCTTAACGTCTTTGTTGAAGTTCTTAAAATCGTAGAATTCATCCGTACGATCAAACGTCGTAGGCATGTGTTTGGTTGATATATGGGATTGGTCAACCGCTGTAAATGTTCCTTTTTGGACATTTGGGCGCCCTGGGTGCGAAGCGAACTGGCCACCAGCTAATTTGTTATACCAAGGCCAATCGTATTCGGTATCGGTTGCAGCATGCACCCCAAAATAGGCTCCACCCGCTTGAATGTACCGCTCAAATGCATTTTGCTGTTGCTCGTTTAATACATTTCCCGTTGTGCTCATGAAAACAACCACCCGGTAGTTTTTTAAGTTTTTCTCGGTGAATACGGCAGGATTTTCAGTTGTGTCAACAGAAAAGCCTTTTTCTTTGGCCATTTTAAATAAGGCAATTTGACCCGGCTTAATGGAACTGTGTCGGAAACCTTTAGTGAGTGAAAAAACCAATACTTTTTGACCTTTTAAAGGATTTGCCTCCTGAGCGAAAGCAGTTGAGATTGATATGATGCTAACAAAGATAGCAAACACTACTCGGCCTAAGCCGAACAAATTCTTTTTCATAGTTGATATTTTTAACAATAGGTCTCGCAAGTTAGCCTAAATGCGAATTTTATTCATAAATTTCCTCAAATATTTCTACCATGAGCAAATTATTTACGGTTTTTGCATGTCTATTTGTTAGCACATTCACCTTCGGCCAATCCTGCTGCTTTGTCACTAAAGATGAAATGCAATTAATGGCGTCCAACAAAGCTTTTATGCGTTCGCACAAATTACCAAAACCATACCAGCATATTAGTCAAGCTGGGGGAGCGATGATTACGTTTGCGACGCCGGATGGCCAACAGGCCAATGCCTTCTTCATTAAGGCCGCAAAACCAACCAATTATACCTTATTTGTTTTTCAAGAATGGTGGGGTTTAAATGACCACATCAAGCGCGAAGCGGAACATTTCTACACGGATCTAGGAAATGTCAATGTACTGGCAATTGATATGTACGATGGAAAAGTGGCCACCACACGCGAAGAAGCAGGTAAATATATGGGAGGCGCAAATCCCTTACGCTTAGAAAGCATCATTAAAGGCGCCATCGCCTACGCGGGACCCAAAGCAAAAATTGCGACTGTGGGCTGGTGTTTTGGCGGGGCACTCTCGTTGAAAGCATCTATCCTGGCTGGATCCCAAGCAACCGCTTGCGTCATGTATTATGGCATGCCGGTTAAGGATGTGGAGCAATTAAAAACATTGAATACGGATGTATTGGGCTTATTTGCTGGACGGGAAAAATTCATTTCACCAGCTGTCGTGAAAGAATTTGAGGACAATATGAAATTAGCGGGCAAGGGAATTCAAATTAAATCGTTTGATGCAGAACATGCATTTGCGAATCCATCAAACCCAGCATATGATAAGGTGGCGACTGAGGAGGCCTGGAAATTAGCGACCAACTACTTTAAAGCGCGTTTGAACTAATGAAAAAAGTGATCGTCTTGTGGGTAGGTGCACTGGTGCTCGGTTCGTTTTATGAATCGGAAGCTGCGGTTGTCGTATCCACGCATTATTCGATAGCGAAACCTAAAGTTTACCAAAAGAAAAAAGGCTTTTTCTCGTTTTTAAAACGCAAGAAAAAGTGCAAATGCCCGCCGCTACCTAGTTAATTGATCACAGGATTTAAAGGCGAATCAGCTTTTTGGCCAGGTGCATAACCGGATAACCAGCGCAAGCGATCTGCTTCCTGGTTGGCATTTTTAGGTTCCATCACGACCGCATCCGCATCCATAAATATGACAGTCATGACTTCGCGCATAGTTTGTGATGCGTTCCCCGGTGCGGCATGCAAGGTCCAGCCCATGTGAAAAGTCGCATCACCAGCTTGCATCGTTTTTTGAGCAGCGATTGGAAATTGCTGATCTTGAACATATTGCGCAATCATGGCTTCGGATTCATCGGAAATGGGCATTGGAGGCAATTCAGCCTTTTGAGTGCCCGAAGCGAAAGTCAACATCCCCATGTCTACGTCAATATCGACCAAAGGCATCCACATGGTCACCGTTTTGGGGGTTTGCATGGGCCAGTAATATTGGTCTTGGTGCCAAGGGGTCAGTCCGCCTCCGGGTTCTTTGAATAGCGCTTGATCATGATATAAACGTACTTGGTTAACGCCTAACAAATCAGCAGCAATCTGCCCAAACCGTTTAGCCAAAACAAATTCTTTAATCTTATCATCTTCTTCCCATAAATTCATCATTTGCAAAAAAGCCTTACCATAAGTATCACGTTCTGCGATGGGTTTTTGCTTCGCTTGAAAATCTGCAGCCCAATTACGAATGGCACTTCGATAGGGCTCAAGCGTTTCTTGGCTGAGAATATTGGGTAAATAAATGTGGCCGTTTTGCTGGAATTCAGCAATTTGATTGGCATTGAGTTTATATGGAGTTGAAAGCATTCCCAAAATTTGTTAAATTTTATGGTAAAGACTACCTAAAAATTTGCCAATAATAATGCAATTTTACCTGAAGCTTATGCATTTTAGGGCGAGGCAGGTAATTTGATAAAACAATGAAGGCGAGTTTAGAGCATTTAGGAGAACCTACGGGAAGCTCCATCCAACTGAAAGAAGTTATTCAAGCACGCTTTGACGCACCCTATCATTTTCATCCCGAATTTGAACTAACATTAATTATTGCAGGGACTGGCAAGCGCTTTGTAGGGAATCAAATTACAGATTTTGGGCCTGGCGACTTAGTACTGCTCAGTGAAAATGTGCCGCATTGTTGGCAAAACCACCGCAAAGACTGGTTGGCAACCGAAGAAACCCCACAGGCAGCACAAGCATTAGTTGTACATTTTAGAAAAGACTTTTTGGGCGGCGATTTCCTCCAAAAACCAGAATGTGCGGCGCTCCGACAGCTATTTGAAAAAGCGCGTGGCGGCTTGTCGATTCAAGGGCCAACGCAAGATCGCGTGGCGCGGGAGCTAATGCAATTGGTGGATTTGGCGCTATTCCCAAGAATGCTTGCCTTTTTAAACATCTTGCATCAGTTGAGTCAGGCAGGGTCGGATGCTCAGGTTATTGAGGTTAACGACTCCAGTTATGCATTATCAGCAGTGGATCTGGCGCGAATCAATCGCGTATATGCGTATGTCATTGCAAATTATACCCAGGAGGTTCATTTAGATGAAGTGGCACATTTAGCTAATATGACTGAAACGGCCTTTTGCCGTTATTTTAAGAAGGTGACGAAGAAGACTTTTGTGGAAATGGTGACTGAATTTCGCATCAAACATGCCTGTGAATTATTACGAAGTAGCCAGTTGAGCATGGCTGAAATCTGCTTTGAAAGTGGTTTTGGGAACCTATCACATTTCAATAAACAGTTTAAGCTTTACATGAACGAAACACCGCTGCAGTATCGGAAATTAGTTCGCGAATGGCAGGTGGGGTAAACGCTGCCGGGGTTGAAGACCCCGGCAGCGTTACCAAAAATCACATTTTAGGACAGTACAACCTAGAAAAAAACTGATAAAAAACTGATTATTTTTTCGCCGGGAATAAAAGGCTCAACCCGATGCTAGCAGTCAATATTCCTAGGATTACGCCCAAAGATGCTAGGGTTCCAAAACCCCATTGCTCCAAATAATGGTGACCAATCATCTTCAATCCGACGAAACTGAGCAACACCCCCAAGCCCATCGGCAGAAAGCGAAACAAGCCCATCAAACTTGATAGGAAAAAGAAAAGAGAGCGCAGCCCCATGACCGCAAAAACATTGCTAAAGAATACAATGTACGGATCTTTTGAAATAGAGAAAATCGCTGGAATAGAATCCACCGCAAACAAAATATCAGTAAATGAAATGACCACAACCACCACAAAAATTGGCGTTATAAAAATCTTCCCCGTATTTTTCATACGTACAAAAAAGTGCCCAATCACATTTCGCTTGTATACATTAAAATACTTGGAGAGTAATTTGACAACTGGATGATCAGCCACGTCAATCTCCTCCTCATGCTCTTTCGTAAATAATATCTTCACACCCGTGTAAACCAAAAATGCCCCAAACAAATAAATGATCCAATCAAATTTCTGTAGCAAGGCTGCCCCCAAAAAGATAAATACAAGCCGCAACACAATCGCTCCCAAAATCCCCCAAACCAATATCTTCTTGTAATACCGCTTCTGAACCCCAAACGAATTAAAAATTAATATAAAGACAAAGACGTTATCGGCCGACAACGAATACTCGACTAAATAACCAGTGATAAATTCAAGCGATAAATTATCTTGGAAAATGGCCAACTGGTCAAAATATGACCCAGTACCTAGATCAATATGCGACGCATAGGCTTGTTGGACCGCCCGCAAACCAGCCAAATCCTTTATCCCATGCACCAAAGCGCCGTTATACCTCAGAAATATGTAAAACATCAGCGCTAATAACACCCACGCCCCCGTCCAAAATCCAGCTTCGCGAAACGTAACTTCCGCCGCCCCCGCCTTTTTAAAGATGCCCAAGTCAATTAACATCACCAATATCACGAGCACTGAAAAGACAAGAAAAAATAGAGATTCACTCATAAATAAGTATTTTTACGCATTCAAAGGGACAAAGGTCGCAAATTTTGACCAATATCATATGTACGAAGGCAAAAAGGTAATCGTCGTGATGCCTGCTTACAAAGCAGCACTCACATTAGAAAAAACATATAACGAAATCCCACACGACTGGGTAGATGAAGTCATTTTAGTTGACGACTACAGCCCAGACAATACCGTGGAAGTGGCCCGGCAAATTGGCATCAAACACATCATCCGCCATGATAAAAACAAAGGTTACGGGGGAAATCAAAAGTCGTGCTATACCAAAGCACTTGAACTAGGCGGCGATATTGTGATCATGCTCCACCCCGACTACCAATATACCCCGATGTTACTGAAAGCCATGATTTCGATCATCGGAAACGGATTATATCCAGTCGTTTTTGCTTCTAGAATTTTAGGTAAAGGAGCGCTCAAAGGAGGAATGCCTATTTACAAATACATTGCGAATCGGCTTTTGACCTTGTTTCAAAACATCCTGATCGACCAAAAATTATCCGAATATCATACCGGCTACCGCGCATTCTCAAAAGAAGTGCTTCAAGCGGTCAACTTCACGAAATGTGACGACGACTTTGTGTTTGACAACCAAATGATTTTACAAGTATTCTGGAAAGGATTCGAAGTAGGCGAAGTAACCTGCCCCACAAAATATTTTGAGGAGGCCTCCTCGATCAACTTCACACGAAGCTCCATCTATGGAATAGGTGTTCTTTGGTACTCAGTCCGCTACCGACTCGCCAAATGGGGATGGAAATGGGATTTAATGAGTTAATAAAAAACCTCAGAATATAAATCTGAGGCTTTTTTATGTACATTAGAATCGAATACTCGCTCCTAACAAGAAATTAAATCCCGCCTGCGGATAGTAAAAATTCTCCGTCGTGGTAGCCCCTCCATACCGATAGGAATAGGTGTACCCATTCGAAGAATACATCTCGTTCAGCACATTATTCAATAACAACGTAAAGGCAGGTCCTTTCTTCATCGTGTATTTCAAGCGAATATCATGCGTGCTGTAAGCCTTCAGCGAACGAGCATCATCCGAGGTGTTGTCCAAATATTGTTTCCCTACAAACTTGCGTAAAAGACTTGCTTCGAAAGCTCCCAACGTATACGTCAACGTACTTCCATAAATCACTGTTGGCGAATAAGCAATATCCGTATTTCCATGATTAATGACCACCTCCTGATTCAAATCATAGTCGAACATTTTTTCTTGAAAATTCTGAATGCGGTTTTGGCTTAACGTAACATTACCACTCCAAATCAAGCGCTTTGAAAATTGGTAATTTAACACAGCCTCCAAACCCAAACGGTAACTTTTTTCCACATTTGTCCGGATTGCATCGCCGGTCGAATTAACAGCACCGGTTAAGACGAGCTGATCCTGATAATTCATAAAATAACCATTTAACTGCAATCCATACCGGAGGCCAGATCGCTCATATCCAAACTCATAATCCTGCAAGTATTCCGGACGCGGAGCTGCGGCGGCGTTGTCGACAAAATCTTGCCGACTAGGCTCTTTGCTGCCCGCAGATACAGACCCATAAACTTTAGATTTTTCTGAAATCTGATGCGTTAGGCCAAATTTGGGGTTAAAAAATGAATACGAATTGTCGGAATCCAAAGTCAAAAACTTATCCGCAGTTCCTAGCATGCGATAACCCACGGTACGGAATTGGACATCAAAGTAGGCATTCCAAGCTGTAGCCAGATCCCAATTTGCTTTTGCATATAAATTCAAATCCGTTTTTTGTGATCGACTGCGATACCACTCATGACCTGCAAAAGCAACTGGCGCAACAAGTAAACCATAATGACGACCAATGTATCGATTCCAGGCCCCGCCAAAAGTGAACTTGAATTTTTGCGAACCGGCATAATTCAACGCAAATGTCGATCCATAAAAATCATTATCTAGCCATTTTTGACGTACCACATCAACGATAGGTTTTGCGCCAAGCCCATACGATTGCAAATCAGCATTGGGTCTAAATTCTTCAAAATATCCTCGTCCATACGTGTAGTGCGCATTCAAATCCAAATTCCACGCCTCGTCCAATCGGTGATTCGTAATTAACTGAAAATGATCCTGCGCGTAATTATCTGTTTGATTATCGTAGGTATAGTAGTTGTATCTACGGCCGCTAGTCAACAAATTATTTGCGTCAGATTCAGACAAATAGTTGCGGTCAATAAAGGCTTTCATCTCATCTACCGAACCATTGACTCTACTTTCGGGTGTCCCATACCACGATTGATATGTCTTTTCATTTCCGGTAAAATAGTTAAAACGAGCGAAGCTTTTCGCGCCAAAATACCCCGCAGAAAAATAGGCAGATAGTAGATTGGATGAAGCTCGATCGATAAATCCATCCGATACAATGCGCGACAAACGCCCATCCAAGGTAAACTTCCCTCCTAACAATCCCGATCCAAATTTGAGCGTCGTTTTTAGCGTTCCAAAAGACCCCCCGGAAGCATTCGCTTCTCCATACGCTTTAGGCTCGAAGGTATTGGTTTGCATATTGACAGAACCCCCAAAAGCCCCCGCGCCATTCGTCGAAGTTCCCACTCCACGTTGAATCTGAACCGAATTCACGGAACTTGCAAAATCCGGCATATTCACCCAGAAAGTCCCTTGCGATTCCGAGTCATTAATGGGAATACCGTTGACCGTCACATTCACACGCGTCGCATCAGAGCCCCGAATTCGGATACCGGTATAACCAACTCCCGCTCCTGCGTCTGATGTAGTTACCACCGAAGGGGTAAAATTGAGCAAAAGCGGCATGTCCTGACCCAGGTTACTTTTACCTAGTTCAGTTGCGGACACATTTGAATAGGCCATGGCTGAATTTTCATCTGCCCGGGTGGCTCGAACAACGACTTCGTCTTGCAAGAAATTAGATTTTTTCAAGCCGATTTGCTTGGACTTTTCCACAGGAACTTCCACAGGTTCATACCCGACAAAACTGACTGAAATAGTTGCACTAGAACTCTTAAAAGCTAGTTGAAACCGCCCTTTTGAATCAGTTACATTTCCCTTTTGGCTCCCCTTGACAGAAACGGACGCACCCCATAAAGGCATATTCGTATCCTGATCGAAAACGATTCCCTCGACCTTTTGGCCAAAAACCACATGCGTAAAAAATAAAAATACTAATGTCATTAGCTTTTTCATATTTGAAAAGTTTAACAACAGGTAAAGGAGTCAAATCCCGTATGATTTAACAATAACCCTTAATTTTGATTTTTTCTGAGTTTTCAGCGCTAAAAACTCGACAAAATCCCTTCGGCAGCATTACCTGCATCAGGTTCATTGGGTATAATCTCAGCCCTTATTCAGAGCACCCCTTTTTGTGGATGCACAAAGATATAAATTTTTCTACCTTTGCAAGCCATTCGAAGGTTTAGATCCATATGATTGTTAAAGAGTTCCTTGCCATTTACAAGTCTGACGGTATTGTTCAACACATTTCAGAACAAATCCAACACGCAAAACCAGGACAATCTTTTCACATTAAAGGTCTTTGTGGCGCATTGGACACGGTTTTGATGGCGGCAACTCTCCCAGAAAAAACTCCATATCTTGTTATTTGTGAAGGAAAAGAAGAAGCACAATACATTTTAAATGACTTGCAATCATTGATGGGTGACGCGGCGGTCATTTTATTTCCCATGTCGCACAAAAAGCCCTATGTATGGGAAGAGGTCGATAATGCCAATGTGCTCATGCGCGCTGAAGTATTAAATGTGCTCAGTAATTATTCAGGCCAAACCTTAGTTATCGTCTCTTATCCCGAGGCCATGACGGAAAAAGTCATCAACCGAAAATCCTTAGTTAAAAATACATTATCCATTCGCGTTGGCGATAAAATCGACCGAAATTTCGTAGCTGAAACGCTCAACGAATATGACTTCGAACGGACTGATTTTGTGTATGAGGCTGGGCAATATTCCGTTCGCGGTGGTATCCTCGACGTATTTTCCTATGCGGCTGAATACCCATACCGCATCGATTTTTTTGGCGATGAAGTAGACAGCATTCGGACATTTCATCCCGAAACCCAGCTTTCGATACAGTCGGTGTCCGCCATGCACCTCATCCCGGATGTGCAAACAAAATTGGTCCAAGAGACACGCGAATCATTCTTTACCTTTCTACCTGAAAAGACCAAAATTTGGATCAAAGATCATTCCATTTTGATGGATGTCATTGAGCAGTATTTCGACAAAGGCCAAGCGGAATATGATGCGAATAGCAGCTCAGACATCAATGTATTGAATAAACCTGAGGAAAGATGGGAGACCGTAAAGACGACAAAAAAACATCTTCAGGAATATGTTTGTGTCGAATTTGGCAAGAGATCTCACTTAAAACAAGCCGAAGTAATTGCTTATCCGGCCAAGAATCCGGGGGCTTTTCAGAAAGATTTTGAACGCTTAGCAGGCGCCCTTTTGGATAATCAAACAGTTGGTATTCAAAACATTATCTGTTCGGAATCTCCTCGCCAACTGGAACGCTTGGATGTGATTTTCAATGAGATTAATACGAGTATCCAATTTAAACCCTTGCAAATTTCCTTACGAGAGGGTTATATCGATACCCAAACGCAAGTAGCTTTTTATCCAGATCATCAGTTATTTGACCGCTTTAACCGCTCAAAAGAAAAAAATAAATTTTCAAAAAGTAAGGCTTTAACGCTGAAGGAATTACGATCACTTCAAGTGGGGGATTTCGTGACACACGTTGATTATGGTATTGGTCGTTTTGCGGGATTGAACTTAATCGACACGTCGAATGGGGAACAAGAAGTCATCCGGCTGATCTACCGCGACGACGATGTGTTGTCGGTGTCCATTCATTCGCTACACAAGATTTCCAAATATTCCGGCAAAGAGGGAGCTCCTCCCACCATGTCTAAATTAGGTTCGCCCGAATGGGATAACAAAAAATCGCGGGTAAAAAAGCAAGTTAGGGATATTGCGAAGGAACTGATTACGTTGTATGCCAAACGAAAAAATGCCCCAGGTTTCGCCTTTTCGCGTGACACCTATTTACAAGCAGAACTTGAATCTTCCTTTTTATATGAGGACACGCCGGATCAAGCAAAAGCAACAGCCGATGTCAAAATAGATATGGAAAAACCGCATCCGATGGACCGCTTGGTCTGTGGCGATGTGGGATTTGGTAAGACTGAAATTGCGATTCGGGCAGCTTTCAAGGCAGTAGCTGATTCAAAGCAAGTAGCCGTTTTAGTGCCTACGACTGTATTAGCAATGCAGCATTATCGGACATTCCATGATCGTCTTGCCGCATTTCCATGCAAAGTAGAATATGTGAATCGTTTCAAATCGGCGAAACAGATCAAGGAAACGTTAGAGCGCGTCGCGAATGGCCAAACAGATATATTAATTGGTACACACCGTTTGGTCAATAAGGACGTCGTTTTCAAAAACTTGGGCCTCATGATTATTGATGAAGAGCAAAAGTTTGGTGTAAAGGTTAAAGATCGTTTGAAAGAAATGCGTGTGGATGTGGATGTGCTGACATTGACAGCGACACCTATTCCGAGGACCCTACATTTCTCGCTGATGGGCGCACGTGATTTATCGATTATTGCGACTCCCCCTCCGAACCGACAACCCGTCGAAACGAAGTTGGTGGTAATGACAGACGAGCTTCTACGTGATGCTGTTCGGGATGAATTAGCGCGTGGAGGACAAGTATTTATCGTTCACAATCGAATTAATGAACTAGAAAGTGCGGCGAATCGAATTTTACGTTTAGTTCCTGATGCGAAAATTGGCGTAGCACACGGCCAAATGGACGGGGATAAACTAGAAAAAATCATGATGGATTTTATCGAAGGGAATTATGATGTGCTTGTTGCCACCAATATCATCGAATCGGGACTAGATATTCCCAATGCGAATACAATTTTTATTATTAATGCCAATCATTTTGGTCTATCTGATTTGCATCAAATGCGCGGTCGGGTAGGTCGGTCAAACAAAAAAGCATACTGTTATTTAGTGACCCCATCGCTGGCAAATTTAACAAGCGATGCACGTAAACGCCTCAGTGCTTTGGAGGAATTCACTGATTTAGGTGATGGCATCAAGGTTGCGATGCGGGATTTAGATATTCGTGGGGCGGGTAATTTATTGGGGGCGGAACAGAGTGGATTTATCAATGATTTGGGCTACGACATGTACCATAAAATTTTGGATGAGGCGGTTCAGGAGCTAAAAGAAACAGAATTCCGTGCCTTATTTGAAACAGATCTGGCCCAAATTGCGGAGGCGTTAACGGTAGATTGTCAGATTGAAACCGACTTGCGTGTATTGATTCCAGAGGAATATGTCCAAAGTATTTCTGAGCGCTTAGCCTTGTATACGCGCTTGGATGAATTAGACAACGAAGCGGAATTGGGAACGTTTGTCTTTGAAATGGAAGATCGTTTTGGGCAAATGCCAAACGAAGTACGTGATATGACCGAATTAGTGCGATGCCGTTGGAAAGCGCAGGCACTTCGGGTAGAAAAAATACTATTCAAGAACAATATGTTGAAGCTTTATTTCGTTTCAACGGATATTCCACAAGATATTGTTGTTCGGATTATTCAGTTTGTTAACTCGAAAAAAGGACAATGTCAATTGCGGGAAAAATCAGGTAAAATGATTTTACAACTTGATAAAGTGCATACGATCCCAGAATTAAATACTATTTTAGTGGATATTTTAGGATAGCATTGAGCATTTTGTTTGATTTTCATACCTTTGCTTTTCAAATTCTTACGAAAAAGAATCTAAATGATTGCTAAATTAAAAATTGCACTTAGCCTTTGTGCTAGCGTACTACTACTAACTTCCTGCCCAAATGGCTTGAAGAATGGATTAAAAGGTGGTCTTTCTGGCGGGAAACCGAACAGTATCAACATTGGAAATTCATCCACAGCCACGGGGTTGGCGTATAATCAAAAGGGTGGTTTCCAGGTTGACAAAAAATTCACAGGTCAATTAACCGGACCGAACTTGGTCTTCATTGAGGGTGGTCGGTTTACGATGGGCTCTTTGGAGGAAGACATCATGGGAATTCATGATAATATAGAGCGCACGGTCTCAGTTCAATCATTCTATATGGATGAAACTGAAATTGCCAACGTGCATTACTTGGAATATTTAAATGCTGTTAAGCGTGATTCAACGCAAGATTTCTACGAGTCAGCGCTACCAGATACAACTGTTTGGCGAAACGATTTAGCGTTTAATGACCCCTATGTTGAGCAATATTTACGTTTTCCAGGATTTCGTATGTACCCAGTAGTGGGTGTTTCTTGGAAACAATCGACTGATTATTGTGTGTGGAGAACGGCGGCGGTTAATAATAATTTAGCGACAGTTCCTGTAGCTAAAGAGAAGAAACCAAAGAAAGGCGCAGCGGCGGCAGCGATAACAGCTTCAGCTACGACGCGTGCAGCAGCTCCAGCTCGCTTAACAATTGAATCAGGGCGTGTTTTGCCGTCTTACCGTTTACCTACAGAGGCAGAATGGGAATATGCGGCAAAAGCGATGATTGGGACGCAGCAACAAGATGAAAATCAGGTAAATCAACGAATTTATCCTTGGGATGGTCCTTCGTTGCGCGAGTCTACCGGGAAAGGTCGTGGAAATATGTTGGCCAACTTCAAGCGTGGACGTGGAGACTATGCAGGTATTGCAGGGAAATCAAACGATGGAGCGATCATTACGGCTGAGATTTACAAGTATTCCCCGAACGATTTTGGTTTATACCAAATGGCTGGTAATGTGAATGAGTGGGTACAAGATTTGTACCGTCCATTATCGTTTCAAGATTTCAATGACTTGAATCCGGTTCGTCGGACAGATAAAGACGATAAGGCATCTTTGTATGATAGTAAAAATCAAAACTCGTTAATCACGAATAAAGTACGTGTCTACAAAGGTGGATCATGGGCTGACGTAGCTTATTGGTTGGCGCCAGGAACGCGTCGTTATTTAGATGAAGATTCGTCAACAGCAACCATTGGTTTCCGTTGTGCGATGATTTCTGCGGGTACGAATAAGTAATTTATTTAAGGGCTGCCAGTGCGAAGAAGGAAACTTTTGTCGCTCCGGCAGCCCTAATTTTTTGTGCCGCGGCCAAAAATGTGGCTCCAGTGGTCAGGGTATCGTCGATGATCAGAACATGTGAACCACGGATTTTCGCTGCATCAGTTACTTCAAATACATTTTCAAGTTCTTCGTAACGTGCGGCGCGGTTTAACCCGATAAGGGAATTAGACTGCGAGATTCGTTTGAGTACCTGCGTATATAGTGGAATAGATAAGGCATTGGCCAGCCCTTTTGCAATGACCTCGGCTTGGTTGTAGCCACGTTCCTGTAGGCGTTTGGGATGAAGCGGGATGGCAACGAGGCAAGTTACTTCGTCATAAAAATGGGACTTTTTCAATGCGCTCCCGGCCCAAACCCCCAAAAAAATTCCAAGGTCGGAGGCCCCTTTATATTTGATTTGATGCATGAGTTGCTGCACGCGACTGCCCGGCATAAAATGAAAAAAGGCATTGGCATGTTCAAAATCAATAAGCCCATCAAACTTCGCCCTTACCCAATTCGGTGTATTTTCAACTAATTTAATACGCGAAAGTTCGATCCGACAGGTTGTACAGATAAATTCTTCGCTACTGAATAGAGGCTCCTGGCAGGCAAAACAAAGCTTTGGGTAAAGCAATTGTAAAAAGGTTTTAAACATCTCAGAAAAATTTTTGTATTTAATTAAGTTTCAGTAATTTTGCACCCCTAAACGAGTACCTAGTCAATTCATTGTCCAAGTACTTGATTAATAGCAATTGGATTTAAAAAACATTTCATAATTAACCTTTAAAAATGGCACGCGATTTAAAATTCACTAGAAACATCGGTATTGCTGCGCATATTGATGCTGGTAAAACCACCACGACGGAACGTATTCTGTATTATGCAGGGGTTTCCCACAAAATTGGTGAGGTACACGATGGTGCGGCAACCATGGACTGGATGGAGCAAGAGCAAGAGCGTGGTATCACGATCACTTCGGCTGCAACGACAGTAGATTGGAAATACCGCGATCAAGATTACCACATCAACATTATCGATACTCCAGGTCACGTTGACTTTACAGTAGAGGTAAACCGTTCTTTACGTGTATTAGATGGTCTAGTATTTTTATTCTCTGCTGTAGACGGTGTGGAGCCTCAATCGGAAACGAACTGGCGCTTAGCAGATAACTACAACGTAGCGCGTATCGGTTTCGTTAACAAAATGGACCGTTCAGGTGCTGATTTCTTAAACGTGTGTAAGCAAGTGAAAGAAATGTTAGGTAGCTACGCAGTGCCACTTCAATTGCCAATCGGAGCTGAAGAAGGTTTCGAAGGGGTGGTTGACTTAGTTAACTTCCGTGGAATCATTTGGAACGAAGCTGATAAAGGAATGACATTCACTGAGGTGCCTATCCCAGCTGATATGTTAGAAGAGGCGACTGAATACCGTGAGAAATTATTAGAAGCAGTAGCTGAGTTTGATGAGTCTTTGATGGAGAAATACTTCGAAGATCCAGCATCTATCTCGGAAGATGAAATTTTAGCCGCTTTACGTGCAGCTACAATCTCGATGAAAATCGTTCCAATGCTTTGTGGATCATCTTTCAAAAACAAAGGTGTTCAAACAATGTTAGATTACGTGATGGCAATCTTGCCATCTCCAATGGATAAAGAAGGCGTTAAAGGAATACACCCAGATACAGGTGCTGAAATCTTGCGTAAGCCAAGTGAGTCTGAGCCTTTCGCGGCTTTGGCATTTAAAATTGCAACTGACCCTTACGTAGGTCGTTTATGTTTCATTCGTGCGTATTCAGGTAAATTAGATTCAGGTTCTTATGTATTGAACAACCGTTCAGGAAATAAGGAGCGTATCTCTCGTATCTTCCAGATGCACGCCAACAAGCAAAATGCAATTGATCGTTTGGGTGCTGGGGATATTGGTGCGGTAGTAGGTTTCAAAGACATCAAAACGGGTGATACCCTTTCTGATGAGAAACACCCAATCATTTTAGAAGCAATGGACTTCCCAGAGCCGGTTATCGGATATGCAATCGAGCCTAAGAAAGCGGCTGATGCAGATAACTTCTCGAAAGCGATCACTAAATTGATCGAAGAAGATCCAACTCTTCAAGTAGAATCTAACGAAGAGACTGGTCAAACTATCATCAAGGGTATGGGTGAGCTTCACTTAGAGATCATCATCGACCGTATGCGTCGTGAGTTCAAGGTAGAAGTTAACCAAGGTGCTCCTCAAGTAGCTTACAAAGAGTCTTTAACTAAGACGACAGAACACCGTGAGGTTTACAAGAAACAATCAGGTGGTCGTGGTAAGTTTGCAGATATTGTGTTTGAAATCGGACCGAGAGAAGATGACAAACCAGGTTTAGAATTCGTAAATAACATCGTGGGTGGTGTGATTCCGCGTGAATTCATCCCAGCGGTTCAAAAAGGTTTCGAAGAAGCGATGAAAACAGGTGCTTTGGCTGGATATCCAATGGATTCCATGAAAGTACGTTTATTCCACGGTTCATACCATGATGTCGATTCAGATTCATTATCTTTTGAATTAGCAGCACGTATGGGTTATAAAGATGCAGCGAAGCAAGCAGGAGCGAAACTAATGGAGCCTATTATGGCCGTTGATGTTGTTACTCCAGACGAATATACGGGTCCGATCACAGGTGACTTAAATCGTCGTCGCGGTATCATGAAAGGTATGGATTCGCGTCAAGGAGCTGTTATCTTGAAAGCTGATGTGCCTCTTTCTGAATTATTCGGTTACGTAACAGATTTACGTACGATGTCTTCAGGACGTGCAACGGCATCGTTAACGTTCTCTCACTATGAATTCGTTCCGCAAAATATTGCAGACGAAGTAGTTAAGAAAGCAAAGGGATTGTAATAATCTTAAAAATTAATCAAAGCCCGAACTTCACAGTTCGGGCTTTTTTTTGTGCGGTGGGTAAACGCTGCCGGGGTCTGCGACCCCGGCAGCGTTACGCACGAAGTTACTTATTTGCGCACGAATTCCGTTACGAAAAACTGATAATCTTACGCTACAAAATAGCGTTTAAACGCCTGAATAGGTAATTCGATCAAACGATACGATAAATAAGCTGATAAACTGAGCACCACTAATGGGACAATATTATAGGGCAGTTCTGGAATCGAAACCCCTGCTCGGCCTGCTAATTTGAAAAAAACATCCGGCACAACCATGTGATACAAATATAGGCCATAAGACATTTGGCCGATCAAACGGAGTGGCTGAACCGAAAAGAACTTCGAAATCACCCCAGGCTGCATCGCATAAAACAACAGTGCCACAGACACCATCGACGTAAACGTACGGAAGAATAATTGCTTCATTAAATCCACATCGGTAAACCATAAACATACCATCAGAAAGCAAAAAGCCGCCGGAATTAGCAATCGCTTAATCCATAATTTAACCTCTGCCGACCGACCATCTCGGAGGTAATGAGCCAGCAGCGCCCCCCAGGCAAATGTATCCACACATGAAAACATACTTACCCCCAACCCGCCATAAACATGCACGGAAAAATACCGGAAGACCACGCCAAAAACAACCGTAACCCATAAGAAATAAGCACGAAAACGCGTAGCCAAAAACAACATGCAAAATGGCCACACTAAATAAAACTGCTCCTCAACCGAGAGAGACCAATATGGCGATAGCACATCTGCCCAATTCCCATGCAACTCAATCCAATAATTAACTAAATACATCCAGTAATACTCAGGATGATCATAAAAATCTGAATTCAAGACAATATTAAATCGTTGCAAAACCAACAATCCCATCAACACCAAAAAATAAATTGGGAAAATACGTAAAGCACGACGAACTACAAAATTCTTAAAGGAACGCGCATAAGTCCCTAAAGTCTGCTGCTCCATCAAGATATTGGAAATCAAATAGCCACTTAATACAAAAAACAAGGTCACCCCGATCGGACCATTTGGCATTATATTTAGTCCTTGACCCTCCGGAAACCAATGGTAAACTAACACCAATAAAATCGCAAGTGCACGAACGCCATCCAGCGCAGGAATGTATTTCATAGAAACAAAACTAAGTAAAACCTCTTATCCTTCCTACAACCGCTTCATCCCCTCAAAATATCTTTCGTCGAAAAATTCCCACTTTATCAGCGGAAGCGCGTATTTTTGATACGAATTTTTCTGATACCATGACAAAAATTATTGAGACCAACCATATTTCCAAACGCTACGTGATGGGAGAAGAGATTATCGACGCACTCAAAGACGTCACAATCTCGGTAAATAAAGGTGAATATGTCGCGTTCATGGGTCCATCCGGTTCAGGGAAATCCACATTAATGAATATCGTCGGCTGCCTGGATACTCCTAGTACCGGTTCTTATATCTTAAACGGCCAAGACGTTTCGACCATGTCAGAAAATGAATTAGCCGCAGTTCGTAACAAGGAAATTGGTTTTGTATTCCAAACCTTTAACTTACTACCCCGTCAATCCGCCCTTGAAAACGTTGCCCTTCCACTCATCTATGCCGGCTATTCCAAATCAGAACGCACCCGGATTGCCATGGAAACACTCGCAGGGGTAGGACTCGAAAACCGCGCCCTTCACAAGCCAAACGAGCTTTCAGGTGGACAAAGACAGCGTGTAGCCGTTGCACGTGCCTTAGTCAATGATCCTTCGATACTATTGGCAGATGAGCCAACAGGTAACCTAGATACCAAAACATCCTACGAGATCATGGATCTCTTTGATCAATTGCACAAAAAAGGCAATACCATCGTCATGGTTACCCACGAAGACGATATTGCCCAATATGCCCACCGAATTATTCGTTTACGCGATGGTGTCGTGGAATCTGACACCATCAACAAAAACGTTCGGAGGATAGAAAAAATCTAGAACTTTACCCGATCAGTTCCATAAGGTGCCCGTTGAGAGCGACGCAACCAGGCATTTGCCTCCGCATCGTTCCCAAAGTTCTCCTTCTTTGAATCCCAAGTTAATTTACGCGGCACCTTCATCGCCACATGCGTAATTAAACAAACTGTACAAGCCCGGTGTCCAATCTCAATAGGCGAAATCGGCTCCTTCCGCGACTCAATGCAATCAAGCCAATTGCCATGCTGGTCTACTGAATGATATAAATGAATTTCATTCTCCCCAATAACAGAACTTAAAATCTTAGGATCTGACGCGTCCAAAGCCTTCGAACGTACTTTGGATGTTGGATCTGTAGGCGTCGCCGCATAATCTCCCCGCGAAACAAATATCCATCCCTCTGAACCTTCATAACGAATACCATTTGGAAAACCTCCCGAAGTGTACATCGTTACGCCATTCGCATATTCTGCTTTCGCCATAAAATCTCCATGCACATTCCACAAACCAGATTTAGGGAATTCCGCCAACGCCTCAATCGTAACCGGACCCGTGTATTCCGTATCCATTCCCCAAGCTGCTGAATCAAAATGATGCTGTCCCCAGCCCGTAATCATACCAGCACCAAACTGCTCCATGCGCAACCAACCCGGACGGTCATAGCCCTTCTGTGGATGCACCGCAATTTCCGTATAAGGCATATTGGGCGTAGATCCCAACCATGCCTCGTAATTAAATCCTTTTGGCACAGGCATCGCTGGCGCCGGCGGCCCCGAGGGATCTCCTGGCAAGCCTACCTTAACCGTGTGCAATTTTCCAATCCGACCATTGCGAACTAATTCCGCCGCTATTCGAAACTGTGAAGTTGACCGCTGCTGTGTTCCCACCTGTAAAATACGTCCCGTTTTCTTAATCACATTGGCGAGTTGGCGCCCCTCATGAATCGTCAACGAAGTAGGCTTTTGTAAATAAATATCTTTACCCGCAATCGCTGCTTCCATCGCAGGCTGAGCATGCCAAAAGTCCGGCGTACTAATCATCACCGCATCGATATCCTTATTCAACAACATCTCCCGGTAATCATCATACATCTTCACATCGATGTAATTCGACTGACCCGTTTTTTTCGTGTAGTATTCCTCAACCAATTGCTTTGTTTCCTCCGTCCGATGACGGTCCAAATCACACACCGCCATGATGCGCGCCTTCTCATGTTTCCACGTTCCCGGCAAATCATGCGTACGTGCAATTCGACCGCAGCCTATTTGGCCGATATTAATCTTATTGCTTGGGGCATCTTTCCCACCCAACACATGTGCTGGAACGATCGTAGGAAACCCAAGGGTCCCCACGGCACCCAAGGCTATATTATTGATAAATTTTCTCCTTTTCATGATTTAATAGATATGTTGGTTGCGTTTTTCTGTGCAATTAATGCGAGTTCAGTTGATAAAAAACAATGTGCTTGTGTCATCGCCGTTTCCGTACGATTCAACACATCATCCACGAGCAATTCACCATGCGGCAAATTAACATCCTTGCAATCAACATACAAGGTCTCTTTTTTATTCACAATGTATAAATGGCTCCCCGTTCCATGCGGCGAAGCAATATCCGTATTCTTACGCACTTCGATATATCCATCTGTTCCCAAAATCGTCAAACGACCATCGCCCCACGTATTCAATCCATCCGGCGTAAACCAATCCACCCGAATATATCCTGACCCTTTATTGCTGCGTAACATCAAATCACCAAAATCCTGGAATTTGGGATACTGTGGATGGTGGTGATTCGCAATTTGCGAAGCCACGACCTCTCCTTGCGTCGAACCCGTAAAATGTAAAAATTGATCTACTTGATGTGAGGCGATATCCGTAATAATCCCGCCATAATACTTGGTATCAAAAAACCAGTCGGGACGTGAATTTACACTCATCCGATGCGGACCAGTTCCCAAGGTCTGCATCACCTTTCCTATCTTTCCTTGAGCGACCAGTTGGCTCGCCAACTCCGTCGCCTTATTCTCAAAACGCTCACTAAACGATATCGAATAAATCCGATTCGTCTCTTTTTGAACTTTCCGAACATCGGCTAATTGTTCCAAGCTAGTAATCCCTGGCTTATCCACCATGTAATCCTTCCCATGCTGCATCACCCGAATGCCTAACGGCGCGCGCTCATTTGGCGTAATCGAACTTAAAACTAATTTGATCGAAGGGTCCTCCAAAACCGCAGCCTCACTCTTAACAAGTTTTGCTTGCGGATAACGCTTCGCAAAATCTTTAATCAAATCTGGCTCTTTGGCATAATAGGAAACAAACTCCCCACCTCCACGGATAATCGAATTAGCCATCGAATAAATATGCCCATGATTAATCCCAACCACCCCAAAACGCAACCGAGGCGCGATAATTTTCTGCGAAGAACCTTTAACAAACGAACTGGTAACATCTTTCACAGAAGGCATAAAGGCCAATCCGCTTAATAAACTCGCGTCGTGAAGGAACTTCCGACGATTCGAGGAACTTGATCTCATGATTGAATAGGTTTAAACTATGTTTAAAAGCACGCCAGTTAAAATTTCTACTGATACAAACCCACAAAAAAAGCTGCTCAATTCTGAACAGCTTTCTTTTATAAAAAAATCTCAAACCTATTTTTTCTTCTCTTTAACGCGAGCCGATTTTCCTTGCTTACCACGCATGTAGAATAAACGTGCACGACGCACTCTACCACGACGTAATACTTCGATTTTATCGATGTTTGGAGATAGGATTGGGAAGATACGCTCAACACCAATTCCATTAGAAATCTTACGTACAGTGAAAGTCTCACCAGCACCTGAATTCTTGCGTTGAATTACCAATCCTTGGAAAACCTGAATACGCTCTTTATTCCCCTCACGGATCTTAACATGAACATTAATCGTGTCTCCAGCTGCAAATTCTGGACGCTCAGCTCTACGCAATGCGTTTTCGGCTTCTACAAATTTAATTAAATCACTCATCTGACTTTTTATTTTGTGTAATATCAGCACTTAGCGGTCACTTCGTACATAAAATTGCTGATTGGGTTGCAAAGATAGGAAAAATATTTCTTTCTAAAAACAAACTATTACTTTTTACCTTTAATCGATTGAACAAATCCCACAATATCCGCATGAAGATTTTGTGTTTGACCCAGCAACTTCACAAATGCACTTCCGATAATCGCACCAGCCGCTGATTCTGAAGCTTTCACGAAACTCGCACGATCCGATATTCCAAAGCCAATTAAGCGAGGGTTTTTCAAATTCATCCCATTAATTCGCTTGAAATACGTTTCCTGAATATCTGAAATACCCGTCTTCGCCCCAGTAGTACTTGCCGAAGAAACCATGTAAATAAACCCTTTGCTGTTGGCATCAACTTGGGCAATGCGCGCGTCTGTTGTCTGCGGAGTTATCAAAAAGATATTATACAATCCATATTGCTCGAAAATCGCTTGGTATTCCGATTCATATTCGGCCATCGGCAAATCCGGCAAAATCACCCCATCAATACCCACTTCCGCACATTTCTTGCAAAATGCCTCCACCCCAAATTGTAAAACTGGATTAATGTAACCCATCAATAAAACAGGAACCGTTATGGTTTGACGCATAGCTTTCAACTGTTCAAACAAATGCGCTACAGTCATCCCTTGATCCAAAGACACTTGGTTCGACTGCTGAATCGTCTCCCCATCCGCAACCGGATCCGAATACGGCATCCCAATCTCAATAATATCAACCCCACCTTCCTGCAAGGCATGTAAAACTGTCAACGTATCCCCAAAATTTGGATAGCCAGCTGTCGCATAAACATTCAAAATAGGCTCCGTCGCCTTCACAAATAATTGCGTAATCCGATTCATCTTAGTCATTCAATTTTAAGTGCTGCTGATACGTGGATAAATCTTTATCTCCCCTGCCCGATAAATTCACCACAATTACCTCATCCGGCTTAGCTTGTAACTTATCAAACACCGCCAAGGCATGCGCTGTTTCCAATGCCGGAATAATTCCTTCCATGACAGAACATTCAACCGCTGCATCCAATGCCTCCACATCTGTTACACCAAAAAACCGGGCACGTCCAGTAAGCGATAAATTGGCATGCATCGGCCCAATGCCTGGGTAGTCTAGCCCCGCTGAAATCGAGTATGGCTCAATTACCTGACCATCAGCCGTCTGCATCAATAAACTTTTACTACCATGTAAAACTCCCGGTTTCCCTAAGAAAGTTGTTGCTGCCGAATGGCCCGAATTAATCCCTTTTCCCGCCGCCTCCGCAGCAATTAATTGGGTACGCGGCTCATCCAAGAAATGGTAAAAAGCTCCCGCCGCATTCGATCCGCCACCCACACAGGCAATTACATAATCCGGATAATCACGACCCTCTTTCTCTAGCAATTGACTGCGAATTTCTTCCGAAATCACCGACTGGAATCTAGCCACCATGTCGGGATAAGGATGTGGACCTACCACAGAACCAATGATATAATGCGTATCAACCGGATTATTTATCCAGTGGCGCATCGCCTCATTCGTCGCATCTTTCAAGGTTTTAGATCCAGATTGAGCTGCTACAACTTGCGCGCCCAACATACGCATCCGTGCCACATTAGGCGCTTGACGTTCAATATCAATCGCACCCATATATACGATACACTCCATCCCCATCAGCGCACAAACCGTCGCCGTCGCAACGCCATGTTGGCCCGCCCCCGTCTCCGCCACTATCTTATTTTTGCCCAGACGCTTCGCTACTAAAATCTGCCCAACCGTATTATTGACTTTGTGCGCACCCGTATGGCATAAATCCTCCCGCTTGAAATAAATGTTTGTGTTGTACTTTGCCGACAACCTTTCCGCCTTGAACAAAGGGGTCGGTCGGCCTACAAAGTCCCGCAATAAATCATCATATTCCTTCTTAAACGCAGGCTCGGCAATGATATCTAAATACCGGCTTCGCAACTCCTCTACATTGGGATACAACATTTCCGGAATAAAAGCTCCGCCAAATTCTCCGTAATATCCACGTTCGTCAACTTGAAATGACTGTTTCATATGTTTTGCATTATGTCTTTTACCTTCGTCAAATCCTTTAACCCAGGACTTGACTCTAATTTACTATTGAAATCCAAGGCAAAAATCCCTGGTAATTTTTTCGCTTCCGCGATGCTATCCGTAACCAAACCTCCTGCTAAAAAATAAGGTATATCGAGCGTGTAAGCCTGTAAGATTGACCAATCAAACTGCTCTCCCGTTCCACCCACTTGCGATCCTTTTTTCGTATCAAACAAATAATAATCAGGATTCAAATTTAACCCTTTCATATCGTCTTCTGTGGCCACGCTAATTGCTTTGATGACAAGTAAACCTGCCGCTTGCAATTCATCAATAACATCCTGACCTTCCTCCCCATGCAATTGCACGACTTGAAATCCAGCCTTTTTTGACAAGGCAAGTATGTTGGCCGTTGTCTCATTCACAAACACCCCAACCGCCTTTGTGTTCGCTGAAAGTGTAGGAATAACAAAATCAGGACCCACATAGCGTGGAGATTTAGGAGCCCAAATGAATCCCATAAAATCCGGTTCACATGCAGCCACTGCCTCGATGTTATTTAAATCCCGCATGCCACAAACCTTCCACTTCATCATTATTGCTTTAAGAAATCGGTTAATGCTTGACCCGGATTACTTGTCTTCATAAAACTTTCACCGATCAAAAATCCACGATATCCGTATCCTTTTAAATCTGTAATAATCTCAGGTCCCGAAATACAACTCTCGGAAACCTTGACAAATTGTGCTGGGATCTTATCCGAAAGGACTTTGGATGCCTCCACATTTTGCTCAGAAAAATTCTTTAGGTTCCGATTGTTCACGCCCACCACCGAAATGTAATCGCCCAATGAACGTTCCAATTCCTCTTGGTCGTGCACCTCGAGGAGCGTTTCCATACCTAAGGAACGCGCCAACAAACCTAATGTTTTGATTTCCACTGGGTTTAATGCCGCGGCAATTAATAAAACCACATCCGCACCCATTGATTTCGCCTCAATAATTTGGTATGCGTCGATCATGAAGTCCTTACGCAAAATTGGCGTGTTCGGGTTGGTCAAACGCGCTAAATTAAAGTCGGCATAGGTACCGCCGAAATATTCAGTATCTGTTAGCACCGACAAGCAAGCCGCCCCGGCATTTACATATCCACGCGTTACTTCGTCTACTCCCATGGAATCATTGATGATGCCTTTGGAAGGAGACTTACGTTTAAACTCCGCAATAATACCCGTGGATGCTGGTTGGGCCAATGACATGGCCAACGAGTGACAAGCACGCGCAAAATAGCCTTGCTTTTCCAATGCAGCGATGGAAACGCGTGCTTTGGCAGCGGCGACTTCCGCTCGTTTGGTGGCAATTATTTGATCTAAAATACTCATAACTAGCTATGCGATTAATCCATTATAAACTTCTTGAACACCTGAAACGCTTTCCCGCTTTCCAAAGATTCTTTTGCCATGGCAAAGCCATCCGTTAATGATGACGCTTTCTTGGCAACCCACAACGCTGCACCTGCATTCGCAAGCATGGCATTCGTTTGTGCCGGTGTCCCTTCTCGTTGTAAAATCTTGTATAACATATTGGCCGATTCCTCCACATTTGCCCCTCCAAACAACTCGGATTGTTGGACATATTCACAACCTAAATCTGAAGGCGAATAAACCTTTCGACCCGCATTTGTTTCTAATCGAAAATTGGAAGTCAACGAAATCTCATCATAGCCATCCTCCGCAAAAACAATCCCATACTTCTTGCTAGAATCCTTAAAGAATCCAGCATATAAATCAAAAACTTCAGGTGAATAAACCCCTGTCAATTGCTTATTGACATTCGCCGGATTCAACAAAGGACCCAACAAGTTAAAAAACGTCTTCATCCCCAACTCTTTCCGAATTGGTCCCACAAAACGCATCGCAGGATGAAACAAAGGCGCGTGTAAAAAGCACATACCTGATGTCTCCATTTTGCGCTTTAATACTTTCGGATCATTGTTAAATTTCAATCCCAAAAATTCCAAAACAGTCGAAGACCCTACTGATGAAGACACCCCATGATTTCCGTGTTTAGCGATTTTCTGCCCAGCACCCACAATGATAAACGAAGAAGTCGTACTTATGTTAAACGTATCCTTCCCATCACCACCCGTTCCACACACATCCATGGCATCGAACTCCGACAAATCAATCGTCACTGCGAGCTCCAGCATAGCAGAAACAAAGCCTTTTAACTCGAGTACTTGAATCGGATGATACCAGTAAGATGACAAAAATGCAGCGATTTGGCTTGGATTAACTCCGCCATTCCCGATTTCCAACATCACCTCACGTGCCTCATGTTCTGACAACGCCTCTCCACTCACTCTTCTTTCTAGAACCTTTTTCATATTTTATTTCATCCAATTTTTAATCATTTGTAATCCATGTTGCGTCAAATACGCCTCGGGGTGAAATTGTACGCCACGCACATCGTATCGCTGGTGCGCCTCCGCCAGCACATACCCTTTATCATCCTGCGCCGTTATCTTTAAGTCCGTAGGCATGGATCCCGGAATCACTGTCCAGGAATGGTACCGACAAACCTCAAAGCGGGCTGGAATATCCAAAAACAGCCGTTCTGCAGGGTCGAGTACCTGACATTCGGTCGTCACGCCATGCAGAACTTCCCCCATATTTTGCAGTTCTGAACCAAAGGCCTCCGCGATAGCTTGGTGACCTAAGCAAACCCCCAAAATCTTTTTAGTCGACTTATACTCCTTCAATAAATCCATCATGATTCCAGCTTCAGAAGGAATACCAGGGCCTGGAGATAAGAGGATTTGATCGTATTTACCAACCTCCTCTAGCGTAATTTTATCATTGCGAAACACATCTACGTGCGCGCCTAATTCCTTTAATAAGTAAACCAAATTATACACAAAGGAATCATAATTATCGAGTACCAAAACGTTCTTCATATCGGCTTAGCTTAAAGTGGAGGCAACTTCCAATGCAAGACGCAAAGCTGCTAATTTATTATGTATCTCTTGCATTTCACTGGCTACGACGGATTTGGCAACGACCCCCATCCCTGCTTGAAAATACAGCGTATTTCCTTTACTCAAAAACGTACGAATCGCAATCGCATGATTGAAGTTTCCTTGGAAATCCATAAACCCGATAGCTCCGCCGTAAATGGCTCGATTCGTTGGTTCTAAGCGATTAATGATGGTCATCGCATTGTGCTTCGGCGCGCCACTTAAGGTTCCCGCAGGAAACGTATCCGCCACTAACTGCAATGGATTAACTCCTTTTTGTAAACGACCAGTCACTTTAGAAACCAGGTGAATCACGTGCGAAAAGAATTGTACTTCTTTGAAGGTCTCTACTTTGACCTGGTCAGCGCTCCTACTTAAATCATTGCGCGCTAAGTCGACGAGCATCACATGTTCAGCCGTTTCTTTAGGATCTGCCAAAAGCTCTTGGGCTAATTCCGCATCACGTGCATCATCCCCCGAGCGTCTAAATGTTCCCGCGATCGGGTGAATCTCAGCAACATCACCTTCAATTTTTATTTGCTTTTCAGGCGAAGCGCCTAAAATTCGGTAGTGCTCATAGTCGAAATAGAACAAATACGGGGAGGGGTTCACGGAGCGTAAAGCTCTGTATAATTGAAAATCATCCCCTTTAAATCCTTGGGCAAAACGACGGGATGGGACAATTTGGAAAACATCCCCGCGTAAACAATGTTTGATACAGGTTTCCACAATTTCTTTTACTTGTGGATCTGTCAAGTTACTTGTCTCCTCCCCGACTAATTCAAAGCGCTCAGAATCGTAATGTGGCATGTTCAACAAATACGTAATCGTATCAAAGGAAGGCTCCGAACCATCGTAACTATGCGCATAAAGCGACATTTGATTATTGAAATGGTTGACCGCAACCACATAACGGTACACAAAATAGCGAATGGATGGAATTTCCGTTTCAGGATTTTTAGCTTGAATCTCAATATCCTCAAAGTAGGTTACCGCATCGTATGAAATATGGCCAAACAAACCATTAGCCATAGGCGAATCCCCTTTTTCTTTTTGAAAACCAAACCGATCCGCAAAAGCTTTTAGGGCTTGAATGGCATCCCGGCGGTTCTCCAAAGTGAACTTTTCTATGGACCCGTCAGGAAATGTTTGAATAACATTTGAATCTGTTAATTCAAATGAAGCAACAGGGTCAAAGGCAATATGTGAAAAACCGTGTTCCCGACCGTGGTAATCAGCGGATTCCAGAATCACGGAATTCTTGAAGTTTTTACGAATCTTCATGAAAATGCCGATTGGCGTGAGGGTGTCGGCCAACAGCGATTTTCTAGTAGTTCGAATTTGTATTATAGACATGTTTTCTAGGGACAAAATTAAAAAAGGCTTACTGAGAACAGCAAGCCTTTGGTAAACATATCATGTACACACAGCGAAACTGTTCAAGGGACTATTAGCCTTGCCACCAGTTTTTGTTGTATGTTGCTTTTGTCATTGTCGTATTAATTTCATGCAAATGTAAACTGAAATCTCTTAATTCAAAATTTTAGCCAATTAAATCCCACAAATTTCCATATAAATCCTCGAACACTAAGACCTGACCATATTCTTCTACCACCGGTCCACGCACAATTTTAACCTGGTGCTTCATCAAATTTTGATGGTCTTTTTCAAAATCATCTGTGTGCAAAAACAAGAAAACGCGGCCACCGGTTTGATTTCCTACACGGGATTTTTGTTCGTCAGTTGCAGCCTTGGCTAGTAATAATTGGCATGAACCCTCTCCCGACGGCTGAACTAAAACCCAACGTTTTACATCGCTAAGTCGGGTGTCTTCCACTAAACTAAAGCCAAGCTTTTCCGTGTACCAAGCAATTGCTTCGTCATAATCGGCGACCACAAGGGCGATGTGCATGAGGCGGTGGTTCATCATTCAGTAGTCAGTGGACAGTTAACAGTTGTCAGTTTAGTTTTCGTCGCGGCCTACGAAATTAAATGGGCTAATTAATTTCAATTCGGCTTTAATGGTATCGGAAACCGCTAGTCCGTCGATGAATGCGTGGAAAACAGCCTGGTCAATCTTGCCGTGGTGACGTGTCAAATCCTTCAACGCCTCGTATGGTTTTGGGAATGCCTCGCGACGCAAAACGGTTTGAATTGCCTCCGAAATCACTACCCAGTTATCTTCTAAATCCTGTTGGATTTTGCTGTTATTCAATTCTAATTTACTTAAACCTCGTTGTAAGGAATTCAAAGAAATCAATACGTGAGCCAAAGGCGTTCCCACATTACGTAAGACAGTCGAATCCGTTAAATCACGTTGCAAACGTGAAATCGGAAGCTTCGCAGATAGGAATTCAAAGAAGGCATTGGCCATCGCTAAGTTTCCTTCGGCATTTTCAAAATCAATTGGGTTTACTTTATGGGGCATCGCTGAAGAACCAATTTCCCCTGCCTTGATTTTTTGTTTGAAATAACCCATCGAAATGTATTGCCAAATGTCGCGAGACAAGTCAATAAGGATTGTATCCAAACGCTTTAGGCCATCAAAATAGGCCGCTAAATTATCGTAATGCTCAATTTGCGTCGTGTATTTTGACCGTGTAATCCCTAGATTCACATGTAAATTGGCAGCAAATTCCGGCCAATTAATCTCTGGAAATGATACCTGATGCGCATTGAAATTACCTGTTGCACCACCAAATTTTCCAGTAAAAGGCACTTGCGCCAACAAGTCTAGTTGGCGATTTAATCGCTCAACAAAAACCATAATTTCTTTTCCCAAGCGTGTCGGAGAAGCCGGTTGGCCATGTGTATGTGCCAACAATGGAATCTCTTTCCACTCAATTGCATAGGCTTCTAAAATCTCAATAACCGCCTGATAAGCGGGTAAGATAACCTGTTTGTGTGCCTCCGCTATCGAAAGTGGGATGGCTGTATTATTAATATCTTGGGATGTAAGTCCAAAGTGGATAAATTCAACGTATGGGGTTAGATCTCCAGGAAGTGCCAGCATTCGATCTTTGATGAAATACTCAACTGCCTTAACGTCATGGTTTGTTACTTTTTCGGTTTCCTTTATCCATTGCGCATCAGCTTCCGTGAAATTGGTATACATCGCACGTAGTGCTGCAAAATGTTCCTTAGGAAAGCTCGCTAACGGAGCTAATGGAATTTCGCAAAGTGCGATGAAGTATTCAATCTCGACACGAACGCGATATTGGATTAACCCAAACTCAGAAAAATAAGGAGCGAGTGAGTGGGTTTGGCGACGGTAACGGCCATCAACTGGGGAGATTGCCGTAAGCAGATTTAAGTCCATAAGATCTATTCAAAGCGCAAAGGTACAACATTTTAAAAATTAATCTGTAATTTCGAATATGTTACAGCCCAGATATCTTTCGGTCGTTTTATCCTTTTTCATCTCAGGTGTGACTACGGCATTTATCTCGTTTTTGCCGTCGAGTGATTTGACCATTTTGGTCATTAGTTTCATTAGTTGTTTTATATTCGGTTCGATTTTAATCTATTTCGCACTCGATTATTTAGTATTTCAGGAGGTCAATCAACTGTATGACCGAATCAAGCAGATAAAAAAGAAGGATTTTACAATCACCCCACGCAAGCAGTTGGTGGAAAAAACAAATCCAATCGAACTCTTAAAAAAGGAATTAAATACCTACGTAGCATCCAAAGAGGGGGAGGTTCAAGATTTGAAGAAAGTGTCGAAGTACCGACAAGAATTTTTGGCAGATGTTTCTCATGAATTAAAAACTCCCATTTTTGCGGCTCAGGGTTTTGTTCATACGTTATTAGATAATCCAGACGAGGACATTGAAATCCGTGTCAAATTCCTAGAAAAGGCAGCCAAAAGTTTAGATGGTTTAGATAATTTGGTTCAAGATTTATTAACTGTTTCTCAGATTGAAACAGGGGCAATTAAAATTGAAAAGAAGAAAATTAATCTTCGGCCATTAATTGAAGAATTATTCGAACAGTTGGAGGCAAAAGCCAAAAAAAGAGACGCTAAACTCAAACTCATCGCTCCTGTAGGAATGATTCAAGTTAAAGCTGATGAACAACGGATTTCGCAGGTGATTTTGAATTTGGTCGTTAATGCCATCAAGTATGGCAAAGACAAGGGGCTTGTTCAGATTATCATAACAGAAAAGAAAAAAGTATACACAATATCGGTTGTGGATAATGGGCCTGGGATTCCGGAAGAGCACTTACATCGTATCTTTGAACGATTCTATCGGGTTGACAAAAGCCGCTCGAAAAATTCGGGAGGAACGGGGCTAGGACTTTCCATTGTTAAACACATCGTCCAAGCGCATAACAGTAAGATTTCGGTGCAATCGGAGATAAACAAGGGGACTCGGTTTGAGTTTAAGCTAGAAAAGGCTTAAGTCAATCGGCGTCAAATCAACATGTAGAGACGCGATACTAAACTGCCCCTTCTGTTAGACGCTCCGCATTTTCTGCAATGCGTAACTGCTCAATAAATTCAGCAATTTCGCCATCCATAACGGTAGGTAAATTATATACAGTTAGCCCAATCCGATGATCTGTAACACGGCCCTGCGGGTAATTATAGGTTCTAATTTTATCTGAGCGATCGCCTGTGCCAACCATCGATTTCCGATTTCCTGCGATCTCAGCGTTACGTTTTGCTAATTCGATTTCGTATAAACGCGAACGCAATACTGTCATCGCTTTGTCAAAATTCTTGATTTGGGAACGCTCATCTTGACATTGAACAACTAAACCAGAGGGAATGTGCGTCACACGAACTGCTGAGTAGGTTGTGTTTACGGATTGTCCACCTGCACCTGAGGAACAGAATGTGTCTTTGCGAATATCATTCATGTTGATTTGCACATCCACCTCATCAGCTTCTGGCATCACAGCAACGGTAGCTGCTGAGGTATGAATGCGTCCTGCTGATTCTGTGGCGGGGACACGCTGCACACGATGAACGCCAGATTCAAATTTCAATTTGGCATAAACATCCTCTCCTTGCACGGAAATAATAATCTCTTTATATCCTCCAGCTGAACCATCGGTAAAGTCCATAATTTGGAATGTCCAGCCTTGTTTCTCCGCAAACCGTTGATACATGCGAAATAAATCGCCCGCAAAAATAGACGCTTCATCTCCACCTGTTCCACCCCGAATTTCCAAAATACAATCCTTTGAATCGTTCGGATCACGTGGAATCAACAACTCCTTCAACACCTCTTGCATCTCTCTTTCTTGAGGAGCTAGTTCCTCCAATTCGGCTTTAGCCATATCACGAAAATCCTCGTCTTTTTCGGTTGCAATGACTGACTTAGCTTCCTCGATTGATTTTAATAAATTTTGGTAGGTGATGTATTGATCAACAATTTTTTGCAGGTCTTTGTACTCCTTACTTAAGGTCTTGAATTTCTTTAAATCCGAAACAATTTCCGGCATCGCAATCTGTTGTTCTACTTCAAGGAATCTCTCTCGGATGGCTTCTAGCTGCTCCCGCATGTCTTCTGTGGGGTTAAAAATCTGCGCAAAGATAACCAATTAATGAATACCTTTGCGCTTTACATTTTTCAATATGAAAAACATCTGCTTTTTAGTCGTTCTATTTTTATTTACTCAATGTGACTTCTCTACCCGTATTGATACGGCAGCAGCCGTAAAAGAGATGAAAGCGCGGCAAGTCAAACGGGTACTTCCACAAGATATCGTTAATCAAGTGGATGAGTGGGGCCAGCAAATGCAGCAAAATTTGCAGGACACGGCTCTTAGAACAAAATATGCAGTTAGATACATTCAGGGAAATGCCCAATCGTTACGCGGACAAGTTAAAGACGCCAAAATTCAACAGGTATTAGACGCGCTAGCCTATAGCCAATCTTTGAATCAAGAAGTTCCTCCTAGTATTCAAAAAAATGTGGCAGGTGATAGCCTATTTTACATTTACCCAACAAACGAAAATCAGATTATTATTATTGGTTTTAGCAAAGTTCAGGTGATTCAAAAAATGGATCGCAAATTGATCAAATAGATTTTTGTCGAATCAATTCCACCATATTGCGGTAAATTTCCCTCATTTCAGGCTTCTCAAGTAGTGATTGATGGTCAAGACTGATGCGGGTATCTTGTAGCTTGGCTAATTCTTGATTGGATGCCAGTACCTGATTTGCGAAAAATGCCTGAGCGTAATTTTGCATAAGTCCTTGAATTAGCTGTTTATCTAGATCGATAGATTCAAGTAGCGATTGAGCTTGCAACCACAATTGTTGGGTAAAAACCCCTGCCATCAACATGGCTAAATGAATCCGTTTGCGCTCTTCTCCGTTCACTAAATAAATAGAATCCGAGATGTCCTTTGCCAAATGCACTAATAAAGCCTCTGTTTCTTCAACTAATACCTCAATGCAGATGGGTGTATGACTTAAACTAATTTTGCGTTCCGCTTGGAGATGTTGGACCGGAAAAAACACCCCTAGCTGATTTGTGCTTTCACGAAGTGGGTCGTATTGAATCATGGCTTCAGGCAAAGAGGTCGTGCCGGCCACAAGAATTAATGTCGCATATTTAGGCAAAAGTAGCTCAGGTAGTACCAAACAGTAAGCTGACTCGGTAATACAAAGAAAAAATACGGTAGAGGTGGATTCTGAATAATCTAAATGCTCTTGCACTTGGGCATTATACAAATAAGAAACAACGTCTTTGGCTTTGGCGGGATTACGACTAAATACTTCTTGCACACTATGACCGGCATTTTCCAGCGCTTGAGAAAGGTGCCAGGCCACATGGCCTGCACCAATAAACGAGATTTTAAACATTAATACATGGGTTCAGTCTTAGATCCTACAAAGGGGAGCCATTGATGATTCAAAATTCCGGAAAAATTTCGCAAAAACATAACAAACGATGGCTTGAATGGCTTGCGCATTAAATGCATTCCAGCTTCCTCGGGAGTCAAATGTCCCTTTTTAGAGTTACAATATTTACACGCCGTTATCAAATTATCCCATGAGGTCCGTCCTTGGCGCGATTTAGGGATGACATGATCCAATGTCAAATGGTCGCCAGATCCGCAATATTGACATTGATTACCATCGCGTTTGAAGATATTTTGTCGGCTTAACACCACCCCCTTGTATGGAAAATAAACATAGCGATTCAGTCGAATGACCGAGGGATAGGGAAAAGTTTGATGGATGGAGTGAAGCTTTTCTGAAGTTGATTCGGCTATTAATTCAGCTTTATTGAGGTAAACTAATAAAAAAGCCTTGGGCATCGAGCAAATGGTCAAGGCACTATAATCTTGATTAAGTACTAATACTTTTTGACTCATGGGGGAAAAAATTATTGCATTCAGTAGCACATGCTTTAAAGTTAAAAAAAATAATAACCTGATTGACATGGGCTTGCCATAAAATAATTAGAAGAGCTCTCATTTCGATTTAGAGCTATTTAAGCCATATTTTGTACTTTTGTCAAAATAAATATTTTCTGATGCCTTCACTTATTGAAAAGATCAAATCCTTAGCGGCTGCACACACAACCGAAACAGTTGCGTACAGGCACCACATTCACCAGCATCCCGAATTGTCTTATCAAGAATTTGAAACACAGGCTTATGTGCAAAAGCATTTAGCCCTCATGGGCATTGCGAGTACGCCATTAGCAAATACAGGGCTGGTGGCTTTGATTGAAGGCAAAAACCCAACGAGTCGGGTTGTTGCGTTACGTGCCGACATGGACGCGTTGCCAATTTTAGAGACGAATGATGTCCCTTATAAATCACAAAATCCTGGAGTTATGCATGCCTGCGGGCATGATGTGCATACCTCATCATTGTTGGGTACAGCACGTATTTTGCAATCCATTAAAGAAGAGTTTACAGGTACGGTGAAATTGATTTTCCAACCAGCTGAGGAGAAAGCTCCAGGTGGTGCCAGCATAATGATTCAAGAAGGGGTTTTAGAAAACCCAAAGCCTGCAAGTATTTTTGGCCAACATGTTGCTACGAATGTTCCGGTTGGCAAAATAGGGTTCCGAGAAGGCATGTATATGGCCAGTACGGATGAACTATACATCAAGGTTATTGGCAAAGGTGGGCATGGAGCCATGCCGGATGCATGTATTGATCCAATTGTTATTGCATCGCATATCATTGTGGCGATGCAGCAAATCATTTCACGAAATAAAAATCCAAAATTACCTTCTGTGTTAACTTTTGGAAAAATTGAGGGATTAGGGGCTACTAATATTATTCCTGATGAAGTGAATATTGCGGGTACATTCCGGGCAATGGATGAAACTTGGCGGGCAGAAGGCTTGTTAAAGATGAAAAAATTAGCGGAAGGAATCGCAGATGCGATGGGAGGTGAGGCAATTTTTGAGGTTTTGAAAGGCTATCCATTTTTACAAAATAATCCTGAATTAACACGTAAAGCCAAAGCCGCGGCTATCGAATATATGGGCGAAGAAAATGTGGTGGATTTAGATCTTTGGATGGCTGGCGAGGATTTTGCTTTCTACACCCACCATGTCGATGCATGTTTTTATCGACTTGGGATTCGGAATGAAGCGCGTGGTATTATTAGCGGCGTACATACACCTACTTTTGATATTGATGAAAAAGCGTTGACGATTGGGCCAGGTTTAATGGCTTGGCTGGCAGTGAGTGAATTGAGAGGTGAGAGGTAAGAGGTAAGAGGTGAGAGGTAAGAGGTGAGAGAGTGTGATGAAAAATTTAAAACTCCATCGGATCAGGCCATTTAAAATCGTACGTTAATTCCTCTACGATTTTATCTCCAGAAACAATTTTACCCCCTAAACACGGTTGGCTCGAATCCCAGTAACCCGAATTCATGCCACGTTTTTCACAATCGTTCATGCCCACATCTTGTTTGGTGGGGTGTTCGGGAGCAACAATGTTATAGATCCCGGATTGGATTTTCTCACACGTAAGAGCAATTAAATTGACTACATCGTCTTTATGAACATAATTGACAGGGCAATTCGCGCCGTCATTCCGCTTATTTGAAAAGTATTTAGCTACAAATCGGTCTCCTCCCATTAGACCTCCGAGACGCAAAATAATTGACGTGATTGGAGATGCAGAAACAATTGCTTCAGCTTGGGCCATCAATGAATTTTCATTGATTTCAGCCGTTTCATCCACGATAGCAGACACATTTGCATAGACAGATGTAGAGGACAAAAAGATAATTTTCTCCACTTTTTCAGCATCCAAGCCGCTGACCCAATTTTGTACGATTCGCAAATATTGTTCTTCCGAGTTTTTCTTACGGCGTGGGGGAATGGACCAAACTTGAATTGCAGATTGATTCATTTGTGACCATTCGCTCTCAGTTGTCTCGTCGCTGGCACGAAAATCGACCACATGTACGTGCGGATGTTTGGCTTGGGGATGTACTTGAGAGGCAGAAACATGGACATCAAAATCCGCTAATGCTAGTTTAAATGCCAATGGTGCGCCTACCCAACCGCCTCCGTAAATACTTAATGTCTTTTTCATATATATTTGCACCTTTGGAACAATTGAACCGCAAAGATAGTTTGGAACCCATGAATAAAATGTTTTTTGTGCCTTTTATCAGTATTGTACTTGTTGCATTGGATTACTATGTTTGGATGGCCGTAAAAACTGCCTTCAAAAAATCAACTAATCGTATCCAAAAAACGGCTAAATATTTCTTTTGGGGCTTTACTGTATTTATTCTTTTAGGCATTGTTTCATATAATTCCTTGCCTTTGCACGCTTGGAAAAACGAACTGCGCGTTACGTTCATGTCATTAGTCATGATTTCGGTATTTAGTAAAATATTTATTATTCTGTTTTTGCTGTTAGAAGATATCACCCGCTTTTTCCGCTGGGGAACTAATAAAATTCGCAAAAAAGATCCGAGTGCGATCAGTCGGCATGAATTCCTTTCACAAGCCGCTTTGGCAGTAGGTGCTGTTCCGGCTGCCACATTTGCCTTTGGCATTCTTTCTGGTGCACATGATTACCGCATCGAAAAAGTAAGTCTAAAAATACCGAAACTCCCCAAAGAATTCCGTGGCATGCGCATTGCTCAGTTGTCGGACATACATTCAGGAAGCTTTTTCAACAAAACAGCTGTAGAGGGTGGCGTAGATATGCTAATGCGTGAAAAAACGGACCTCGTATTTTTTACAGGAGATTTAGTAAATAATGAATCCAAAGAATTAACGGATTATTTTAAGATGTTTTCCAAAATCAAAGCCCCTTATGGCGTTTTTAGCACCTTAGGCAATCACGATTATGGGGACTATGTGAAATGGAAAAGTCCAGCGGCCAAAAAGGAAAATTTAAATAATTTGATGAAGGCGCATGAGTTAATGGGCTGGAACTTACTCATGGATGAAAATCATATCATTTCGGAGTCAGGCGAAAAATTAGCTATTATTGGCGTACAAAATATTGGTATCGGCCGCTTCCCGTGGTATGGCAATTTAGCTAAGGCATATGCGGGGACAGAGGAGGCCGCGACCAAATTATTGTTATCGCATGATCCAACGCATTGGAATGCCGAGGTGACGAAAAATGCCAAATTTAAAGATATTGATATAGCGTTTTCGGGGCATACGCACGGGGCGCAATTCGGGGTAAAGATTCCAGGTTTTGATAAATGGTCGCCAGCAAAATATATTTATAAACAATGGGCGGGATTGTATGAGGAGGATGGCCAACAACTCTATGTGAATCGTGGATTTGGATATTTGGGCTATCCAGGACGTGTGGGGATGCCGCCGGAGATTTCCATTTTCACACTGAGTTAGAGTGGAGAGTAGAGAGTAGAGAGTAGGGAGTAGAGGCTATCGACTGATCACAGCCGAATGACTACTATTTTTTATCATTCCCCTTGCTCCTAATTGAAAAAAAGCTAAATTTGCGTCCCAATTAACTGGTTTCGTGGCCGAGTGGTTAGGCAGAGGTCTGCAAAACCTTCTACAGCGGTTCGAATCCGCTCGAAACCTCAGAAAAAACCTTCCCATCCGGAAGGTTTTTTTGTTTAACTCCGTTTTGTACAAACTACTCTAAAAAAATTACATTTTCGTCTTTAGATTATTTTGAAAAATTCTAAATAACCGCTAAAACCTTAAAAAAACACGAAATTGCTCTACGAATAAATTGTTTCCTAAAAATTCGGATTGTAGTTTTGCTGACTGAATTAAAATGAGAAAATCAACACTATGCTTTGCAAAAAATTAACTCTCGTTAAGTTTCTATTATCCTTCACTTTATTTTTGGCCACTTTTGGCACAATTTACGCTCAAGATGCAGCGGAAGGGGAAACATTATTTAAAAACAACTGTGCGGCATGCCATGCATCAACCGACGAGGTACTTGTTGGGCCAGGTCTAAAAGGAATTAGTGAGCGTCGCCCGATTGAATGGATCATCAAATGGGTTCATAATCCACAAGCAATGATTGCCTCGGGCGATAAATATGCAAACGATCTGTACAACAAATATAATAAAGCTGCGATGACACCTTATCCGAATTTCTCGGATGATCAAATCAAAGGTATTATTGCCTACATCGATGCATCTAATGTGGCACCAGCAGCGCCAGCAGCGGGAGCGGCCCCAGCGGCGGGAGCCGAAGGAACAGCAGCAGCTAGCTCTGGCGGAATGATGGAAGTCTTATTAATTGGACTTTTAATCATTATGGTTCTCGTATTGATCGCATTACTTTCAATTGTAAATACGCTTGGTAAAATCACGCAAAATCCAGAGGCTGCTGCAGAGACTCCATTGATGCAACGCATTTCGGCCAACCTTAAAGAATTAGCCGCAAACTCGGCAGTAAAAACAGGTGTTTTAGTTTTAGCCCTTTTATTAGGTGGTAAAGCAACGATTGATGCGGCTTATGGCGTAGGTATCCATCAAGGATATGCTCCAGAGCAACCAATCAAATTTTCACACAAATTACACGCAGGGCAGTATGAAATCAACTGTAACTACTGTCACACAGGCGTATACTCTGGTAAAGGAGGTAACGTGCCATCTGCAAACATTTGTATGAACTGCCACAACGCCATCAAACGCGAATCCCCAGAAATTCAAAAAATTTATACCGCATTGGAAAATGACGAGCCTATCCAATGGGTTCGTGTTCACAATTTGCCGGATTTGGCATATTTTAACCACTCACAACATACAAACGTAGGTGGATTAGAATGTAAAAACTGCCATGGTGAAATCGAGAAAATGGAAGTAGTTGAGCAACGTTCATCGTTGACAATGGGCTGGTGTATCGACTGCCACCGCCAATCAGACGTAAATGCAAAAGGAAATGCCTATTATGATAAGCTTGTTGAAGTTCATAACAAGGATAGCAAGACCCCATTAAAAGTACAAAACATAGGCGGCCTAGAGTGTTCTAAGTGCCATTATTAATAGGTTTACAACAGATTCAAAATTAGTCTGAATAAGAAAGATTATATGGAAAATTCGAACAAGAGGTATTGGAAAGGGATTGAGGAGTTAACCAATGAACCATCGTTTGTCAAAAATGTCCACAATGAGTTTGGCAATATGCCATCCGAAAACGATTCGAAAGGTGATGCCTTAGTCGATGGCGCAGGAACTCATCGTCGTGATTTTCTTAAAATGTTAGGATTCGGTGTTGCAGCCGTTTCTTTAGCTGCTTGTGAAGCGCCAGTTAAGAAAACAATTCCTTACCTGAACAAGCCAGAAGATGTAGAGCCTACGATTGCAAACTGGTACGCATCGACTTACACGGACGGAGGCGATTACGCTTCAATCTTGGTGAAGACGCGCGAAGGTCGGCCAATCAAAATCGAGGGTAACAAATTATCATCGGTTTCCAAAGGAACACTTTCAGGCCGTGCACATGCTTCGGTATTGAGTCTATATGACAATGAAAAATTAAAAGGTCCACAAATCGGTAGTAAAGCTGCAGATTGGACTCAATTAGATAAAGAGTTTATAGCAAAATTAGCTGCTGTAGCTGCCAAAGGAGGTCAAATCAGAATCATTTCAAACACGGTTCTTTCTCCAACGACTAAAAAGGTAATTGCTGAATTCGCGGCGAAATACCCAACAACCCAACACATTTCATATGATGCCAATCCAGCTTATGGTTTAACACAAGCTCATGGGGGTATTTTACCAAGCATCGATTTCAGCAAAGCGAAAACAATCGTTTCATTAGGAGCTGACTTCTTAGGTTCTTGGATTTCGCCTACTGAATTTGCAGCACAATGGGCGGTAACCCGCCGTGTAAGCTCTGAAAAAGGGGGTAAAAGAGATATGTCGCGTCATTACCAATTTGAAACTATTCTTTCAAATACAGGAGCCAATGCAGATTACCGTGCTACTTACAAGCCATCACAAGAAGGTTTAGTAGCTGTTGCACTTTACAATGCGGTTGCTAAATTAACTGGCGCAGCATCTGTAGCAGGTGGTTCTGTTAAGATTGATCATTTAGATAAAGCTGCAAAAGACTTAGTCGCTTCTAAAGGAGCTTCTATCGTAGTAGCTGGATCAAATGACCCCGAAGTTCAAAAAATCATTGCCGCGACTAACGCGTTAGTTGGCGCCTATGGCACCACCCTAAATACAGCAATCCCTATGAATTACCGCCAAGGTAATGACATGGCGATGGCTAGTTTTATTAAGGAAGCTACTGCAGGTTCAATTGCAGCGGTGATATTCTATAATGCAAACCCAGTTTATAACCACCCAATGGGAGCCGCTTTAGCAGCAGCTTTACCTAAAGTGGAACTTAGTTTAGCAACCAATGATCGTGCAGACGAAACTGCTTCAATCTGTCAATATATTGCACCAGATTCTCATTACTTAGAATCATGGAATGATGCAGAACCTAAAGCAGGTTTCTATTCATTAACTCAACCTGCAATCTCGACTATTTTCAAAACGCGTCAAGCACAATCAAGTTTCTTAGCTTGGGCTGGCGTAGCAAGTGATTACCAAGCGTATTTAGAGCGCAACTGGGAAAGCACAATCTTAAAAGGTGGAAAAGTTGCTTGGAACTCAGCATTACACAACGGAGTATTTGAACCAAATGCAAGTTCTATCTCTGCCGCTAGTCCTTCCGTAGACGTAGCTTCTGCTTCATCTGCAATTAACAAAGCATATGCAGCAGCAGCTACTGGTTTAGAAATCGCTGTTTATGAGAAAGTTGGCTTAGGTACAGGTTCTCAGGCGAACAACCCATGGTTACAAGAATTCCCTGAGCCAGTTTCAAAGACATGTTGGGACAATTATGCATCTATCTCGCAGCCAACGGCAACGAAATTAAAATTAAAACAAGGCGACTTAGTAAAAGTAAGCGCGAAAGGATATGAAGTTACACTTCCTGTGTTAGTTCAACCAGGCCAAGCGCAAGATACAATTGCCATTGCAATCGGATACGGACGTACGAAAGCAGGTAAGTCTGCAGATGGCGTAGGAGTAAATGCATACCCATTTATCTCTGAGATCAATGGCGCATGCGTGGGTATTTGTACACAGGGAGTTTCGGTAGCACCAACTGGTGACACAAAAGAAATTGCACAAACACAAACACACAATACGGTTATGGCGCGCCAAGCGGTCGTTCAAGAAACGGTATTGGCAGACTTTGTAAAAGATGCAAAAGCTGGAAGCTTTACACCACGTGTGAAAACATCTGAAGGCGAAAAAGACGCAACTGATTTAACGCTTTGGAATGGTCACGAATACAATAACCATGCATGGGGTATGGTGATTGACTTGAATACATGTACGGGATGTTCGGCTTGTGTGATTTCATGTTCGGCAGAAAATAACGTACCCGTAGTAGGCCGTCAGGAAGTTGTTAACCGTCGTGAAATGCATTGGATGCGTATTGACCGATATTATTCATCGGATGCTGAAGTAGAAGATATGCAAGGTTTAGAAATTGCGTCGGATAATCCTGAGGTTATATTCCAGCCGATGTTATGTCAGCACTGTAATAATGCTCCTTGTGAGACGGTTTGTCCGGTATTGGCAACAACTCACTCAACAGAAGGTTTAAACCAAATGACGTATAACCGTTGTATCGGTACACGTTATTGCGCAAACAACTGTCCATATAAAGTTCGTCGGTTCAACTGGTTCCGTTATTTCCAAACAGATGACTTTGATTTCCATTTCAATAACGATTTAGGTCGTATGGTGATTAACCCTGACGTAACGGTTCGTTCACGTGGGGTAATGGAAAAATGCTCGATGTGCGTTCAGCGTATACAAGAGGGTAAATTGGTAGCTAAGAAAGAAAAGCGCCGTCCAGTAGATGGAGAGATTCAAGTAGCTTGTGCTCAATCTTGTCCTACAAATGCGATTACTTTTGGTGATATGAATGATCCTGTATCTGAAATCTCTAAATTATTACTTGTGGAGAAAGAAGGTCGTGCATTCCACGTAATTGAAGAAATTAACGTAAAACCAAATATTTCTTACTTAAAGAAAGTTCGTAATAAGGATGCTAAAAAAGCATAAATTTTTAATCGTAAAACAGTAAATAAAAATATGTCGCACGTTGTATCACCCATAAGAGAGAAACTAGTTACTGGTGGAAAGTCTTATTCCGATGTTACCCACGATATCTGTAAGCAAGTAGAGGGAGAGCCTACAAAAGAATGGAAAATTGCATTCGGGATCTCTTGTCTTGTATTCATTTATGGTGCTTATTGCCTTTTCTACACGTGGTGGCAAGGTATTGGCGTTTGGGGATTAAATAAAACCGTTGGTTGGGCTTGGGACATCACGAACTTCGTTTGGTGGGTTGGTATCGGTCACGCAGGAACCTTGATCTCGGCTGTGTTATTATTATTCCGTCAAAAATGGAGAACATCCATTAACCGTTCAGCGGAAGCGATGACAATCTTTGCCGTACTTTGTGCAGCATCGTTTATCCTTGCGCACATGGGACGTCCTTGGTTAGCTCACTGGGCTTTACCACTTCCTAATACCTATGGTTCTTTATGGGTTAACTTTAACTCTCCCTTGGTTTGGGACGTTTTTGCAATCTCCACGTATTTATCTGTATCCCTATTATTTTGGTATATGGGTCTTGTGCCAGATTTGGCAACGATTCGTGACCGTGCAACAACAAAAGGTCGTAAGTTTTGGTATGGTTTTTTCAGCTTAGGTTGGACAGGTTCTTCTAAGACTTGGGCGCGTTATGAGTATATGTCATTGATTTTGGCAGGTATCTCTACACCGCTTGTACTATCGGTACACACCATTGTATCGATGGACTTTGCTACGTCAGTTATTCCTGGTTGGCATACAACAATCTTCCCTCCATACTTCGTGGCGGGTGCAATCTTCTCAGGTTTCGCGATGGTACAAACCTTATTGTTAATCACACGTGTCGTTTTCAAATTAGAAGATTACATTACGATTGAGCATATTGAAATGATGAACAT
>CAMCXW010000003.1 GCA_945883625.1 Spirosoma fluviale | reverse complement strand
ACTGAATTATTAGACACGGGTATACACGTATTAACTGCCTGCCCCGGATTTACGGCATCCAACATCCGAAGCGCATCTTTAGTTGGCGATGGTTCCCTAGCCGGCAGTTCCATGCGCGAAGAAGGCAAAATGATGTCGGCAGAAGAAGTAGCACATGAAATCCGAAAGGCCTATGAAGCCAGAAAAAAAACATTGGTGTTAACTTTCCAAGGTAAGCTAACGGTATTCTTAAATAAATGGATGAACTGCTGGCTGGACCGAATGGTCTACAATACCTTAAAAAAGGAAAAAGATAGCCCCCTTAAATAACTAAAAAAACATTTTACATTTACTTAATATCCCAAAAGGTTACGAAATTTAAACCTTCACTTACTAAAATTTAAAGTTAGTTAAAGTAAAAAAAGATTAATTAGTTAGCGTTGATTAGAATTGGCAATAAGTTATTATACTTTAAATACGAGTTTGATAATTAAATAATTTATTGTTCTACTATCCATTAAAAGAGATTAATTTAAAATGATAACAATTTTAGTTTAAATCTAAACGTAATTCAAAATGAGAAAAAACATTGGTAAGATGGATCAATTAGTTAGATTTTAAATTGCGATTGTACTCTCAATATTAGCGTATGCTAAAATAATTCTACTGCAAATAGATATAGCAGTATATGTAGTATCATTCATTATTGCAATAACGGGTTTTGTACGCGTATGCCCTGATAAAGATTATAACTGAAATTACAAATCCTAGGGTAACTAATAGATAAATCATGGAGAATAAAAAGCAATAAGTATCATAAATAAAATACTCTTTATTGCAATTAGCTCAATCTGAGCCCAATTCATGTGCACTCTTTTTGTAAATGAATACATGAAATTTGATTTAAGGTCTATATTTTCTTTCCACATGCTTCATCACATCCGATTTATAAAATAAAACCTCCTTAAACTTACCATCCGCATAATCTTGCGACTGATCAAAAAAGTGAGGTGAGGTCGGATCGCCTTGTTGGCCGCCGGCCAACAACGAATATGCCTTCACTTTCGAGCCAAACTCAACCGCACACACAAAGCTATTCCCATTCACACCATACCATTTTTTAGACCCCTGAAAAGGCCTACTCGTGTACGAAGGGAGCTGTCCCCACGCTGAAGACGTAAAAGGAACCGCAATACTAGGTTTGGCATCATCAAAAACGGGCATGTTGGCGATACGCTGAAAACGATTCATTTCTCCCCAGGTGACATTCCACCGACCGTAATCCCGCATAACATCCGCATATACAGCCTGCAATGCCTCCACAGTTTCAGCAGGACGATGATTCGCAGCGTAGTTTGTGAAATTTTGTACTGGATCCGTTTGGCCACCAAAGACGAAAGGCTTCGGGATTTTAGGTAACAATTTTAATCCCCAACGAACAGCTAAAGCTTGAGCAATCGATGAACTCCGTGCCTGATAATCCCAATGCCGTAAGGTATCCACTAAAGGACGTAATGCCTCCACCGGTTGCGCATCAAAATCACGCATAAGGGCTGGAAGCAAAACTTGAAATGCAGCTAAATTTCGGTCATAACCTAATTTGATGAGCTCATGTAAATCCAATCGCTGCGCCTCACTAAATAAACGCACCGCATTTTTATCTCGAAAATTTTCACCATCAGGTGCCATATAAACCGGGAAATTAGCCCGCTTGGGACTCGAGGTACCCGACACTGTAAATGGGGTCGAATTGCAATTTTGAATCCAAGCCGTCTCCGGATTCACCACTGACACAATTTCATTCAAGGCATGTAAACCTTTCCAATCATTAGACGATTTACTTCCATCTTGGACTAAACCCCAATCTATAGATGGATCACGCCGCGGCACATAGTTGCCATGCCAGTAGGCAATGTTACCTTGATTATCCGCATAAACCGTATTATTTGATGTATTTGCCCGCATCTCCATCACCTTCGTATAATCAGCAAGCCCCTTGGTTTTCGTGCGCAACCAGCTCTGCTCCAAACTTTTTAACGATCGGTTAAAGGAACGAACTGAAATCCAACGACCATCCCGCGACGCCATCACCGCACCTCGATGGGTATAAAAAGCCTTTATAGTACGTGGATTAGATTCGCCTTTCACACGCAATGAGATTTGCTTTTCTTTGATGTCCAACCAGCGGCCGTCTAGTTGATATTGATAACCTGTACCATGAACACGTGTCGTCTCTGCATACAAATCAGCCACATCCACCTCACTTGACGTATGCATCCAGCCACCATAGGGGTTAAATCCTTGATAGATAAAAAACTGTCCCCACGTAACAGCTCCATAAACGTTCATTCCCGCTTCACTATTCATATGAACCTCTGGCCGAAAATAAAACGTAACGTGTGGATTAATGTATAGGAGCGAATGACCACTTTTTGAAAGAGTTGGGCCAACCGCAAACCCATTCGATCCCGTCAATTTTTCATCAGGTCCATGTGGTTTGACTTGTTTAAAAGCGACTGAAGAACGAATTTGATAGAATTTAGCGGCCTCCTCAGCTTGCACATCTCCAGTGGATATGGCCCCAATCGATCCATCCGTCCACAATAAAGGGAACCAAGGCTCAAAATGAGTCAATAAGGCAGGCTTCACCTTCGGATTTTTATATAAATAGTAATTGATCCCATCAGCATAGGCTTGTAACAAGGACTTTAACCAAACCGGACTTTGGGCATAATCCGCTTTAGCCTCCTCCGCATCGATAATCAAACGTATATACAAGTCATTCGCTACTTGTGACTCGCCTTTAACTTCAGCCATGCGCCCCAACTTCTCAATATAATTCATTTCGACACGTGAAAAATCATCTTCACATTGTGCATACAGTAGACCAAACACCGCATCCGCATCTGATTTGCCATAAATGTGGGGCACGCCGTAGGTATCGCGGAAGATTTCGACGCGAGATGCTTGGGATTTCCAACGAGCCTGATCGGCTGCAGATTGACTAAATAGGAGATGTGAAAGTAAAAAGAAACTCAGTACGTATTTGCTCATAAAGTAGTTGATTGAAATTAGGTTATTGAAAATTCGACAAAAGCCTGAAATTCTCCAACATAAACCTACAGATTCGTGCAAATTAATTCGACTTGTCTACTTATGTTTGTATTTACGTTTAAACCTACCAACCTTGAAAAAATTTCTATACCTGTTTTTACTAGTCTTACCATTTATTTCCCCCGCACAAAATCGGTATAAAATTTCTGGACATGTAATCGACGCTGCTTCCCAAGCTCCTGTTCCTTTTTCAAGTATTCGGATTCAAAAATCAAAAACAACGCAAGTCATTTCGGGTGGAATCACCGACGAGAAAGGGCTATTTTCTTTTGATACTCCAGTTGGAATTTATGATGTACTCGTGGAGAGCATTGGTTTTGAAACAAAAAAAATAGAAAATGTATCCATTGATAAAGCCACCAACTTGGGTAAAATTGACGTAAAGCCCAGTTCTAAAACCCTCGAAGAAGTTACTGTTAAAGGCCAAAAAGCATCCATGGAGATGGGATTAGACCGCCGCATCTTTAATGTAGGCACAGACATTGCCAATAAAGGTGCGACCGCTGCCGAAATTTTAGGTAATCTACCCTCGATTCAAGTCAGTGGAGAAGGGGGAATTAGTTTACGTGGTAGCGATAATGTGCGTATATTGATTGATGGGAAACCGTCTACGCTCGTGGGCATCAACGGATCCTCCGGCCTAAGCTCCTTACAAGGTAATCTAATCGATAAAGTAGAAGTCATCACAAATCCATCTGCGCGCTATGAAGCAGAGGGTATGGCCGGTATTATTAACATTGTCCTAAAGAAAAATCAGAACCAAGGGTTTAATGGGGCGATTGAGACGACGACGGGTTATCCGGAGAATTTTGGTGCGACGGCGATTGTCAACTACCGAAAAAATAAATTAAACTTCTTTTTAAATTATGGGTTATTCTATCGTAGGACTCCAGGTAGAGGTAATATTTATCAGGAAGTGTATGCCAATGGGCAAACGAACTATTTGGAACAAACCTCTAAAAATAACGTTCGAGGTATGGTGAATAACATTCGCGGCGGAGCGGATTACTTTTTTAACGACAAAACAATCTTAACGGGTTCATATATCTTCAGAAGGACAGATGTGAAGCGTATTTCAGATTTCAATTACCGAGATTATAAATTGAGTAAGTTGAATTTATTCAGTATTACGGATCGCCAGCAGGTTGAATTGGAAGCTGAGCCAAATGCAGAATATGCTTTAACATTTAAAAAGAGCTTTGCGAAGAAGGGTAAAGAGTTTTCTGCCGACTTGCGTTACTTGGACTATTGGGAGCGTTCGGATCAAACGTATACCCAGGTAAGTAAGAAGGGTGATGGCTCCGCATTCCCGGAAAACGGTTTGGTTCAAAGGGCATTAAATGATGAATATGAACGGCAGTGGATTCTTCAGGTAGATTATGCTAATCCGGTGGGCAAAGAGGGTAAAATCGAAACGGGTTTACGAACTAGTTTTCGTGATATGACGAATGATTACATCGTTACAGAACAACAAGCTTCGGGAGAATTTACAACGATACCAGGCTTGGAAAACATATTTGTGTACCAAGAAAACATCACGGCAGCTTATGCGATATATGGAAATAAAGTAAACCAATTCTCGTATCAAGTCGGTATTCGTGGGGAGAACACAGATATTCAAACAGAATTACTGCAGACCAAAGAAAAGAATCCGCGTCAGTATGCGAATCTATTTCCAAGTGCCCATGTAAATTATTTGATCTCCAAAGACAATTCCTTGCAACTAGGATATTCACGTAGGGTCCGTAGACCTACGTACAACGACCTTAGTCCTTTCGTTACCTTATCGGATAATCGAAACTTCTTTTCGGGTAACCCCAATTTAAATCCTGAGTTTACGGATTCCTATGATTTGGGCCATTTAAAATATTTTGATCAGGGCAGTATTAGTTCTTCAATCTATTATCGAAATACAACGGGTAAAATTGATCGGATCCGTTCAGTGGATGCGAATGGATTTTCGCGGACTTTACCAGAGAATTTTGCGAACCAACAATCCATGGGGGTTGAAGTTACGAGTTCATTGAATTTAGCCAAAGCCTATAAGGCAGATATTAGTTTAAATGCATTTAGGGCGATTACAGATGCGACAAACGTGAATGCAGCTTACCAAAGCGATACATATTCATGGTTTGTTCGACATACATCACGCATAAAATTAAATTCAGGGGTGGACGTTCAAATACGGGCAAATTACGAGGCGCCCCAACAAACTCCGCAAGGAACACGAGGAGAAATTGCGTGGATGGACCTTTCTGCTTCTAGAGACATTATGAAAGGAAATGGAACCTTAAGTTTAAACGTGTTGGACTTATTTAGTTCGCGAATTAATCGGAATGAAACAATGGGTGAAGGATTCTACACGAAAGGTAGATTTCAAGGCCGACTGACCCAAGTGAATCTAACTTTTAATTACCGATTTAAAACCACGAAGCAAGCCGCTAAACAGCGACGCAGCATGATGGATGAAGAAAATTAATTAACGCTATGAAAAAAACTAAAATTATCGCGAGTAGTTTACTGGCTTTCGCAGTTTGGGGTTGTACAAGCGCATTAGAAAAACAAACCTATCAAGTCATTTTAGAAGATCAAGATCAAATTGCCGAGCGTGCACAAGCCGCCAAAGAAAAATTACCCATCAAGTTGACGTCTGGAATGACTATTACGCGCTGGGCATCGGACAGTTTAGCACCCGATCCTGTAGCCATTGACATTGATGATCAGGGAGCTGTTTATTTAAATAGTGCAAATCGTGGTAAGGTTTCTGAATTTGACATTCGTGGGCATCGTGATTGGATGACTGAGTCGATTGGCTTTCAAACGGTAGAAGATCGCAGGGCCTTTTTGCGTAGGACATTTGCCCCAGAGAACAGTGAGAAGAATGCATGGCTTCCTGATTTAAATGGAGACGGCATACATGATTGGCATGACTTAACGGTCGAAAAAGAAGAAATCTGGAAGTTGGAGGATAAAAATGGTGACGGCTATGCAGATCAGGGAACGCGCATTTTAAACCAATTCAACGAAGAAGTTACGGATGTCGCGGGTGGCCTACTCGTACGTAAAAATGATGCGTTTGTGGCCGTTGGGCCTGATTTATGGCGCTTAGACAATACACATAAGAAGGGCCTTTGGACCAATGCTAAATCTATTGCTACAGGTTTTGCGGTACATATTGGTTTTGGTGGACATGGGATGTCTAGTGTGATTGAGGGTCCTGATGGAAAAATCTATTGGCAGATTGGTGACATTGGCGCTAATATAACGACGGTAGATGGTCGAAATTTGGCTAATCCAAATTCAGGTGTTTTAGTTCGCTCTAATGCAGACGGTACGGATTTTGAAATTGTTGCTTCGGGTATTAGAAATACACACGAATTTGTATTTGATCACTATGGAAATATCATTAGTTCAGACAATGATGGTGACCATCCAGGTGAAAGCGAGCGATTAGTGCATATTGTTGAGGGAGCGGATATTGGTTGGCGCTCCAACTGGCAATATGGAAAGTACACGGATCCAAAGAATAATTTGTACAAAGTGTGGATGGATGAGAAATTATATATTCCTCGTTGGGAAGGGCAAGCAGCCTACATCATTCCACCGATTCGGAATTTCCACAATGGACCTACGGGGATGATTTACAATCCAGGTACTGCGTTAGGTAAAAAGTGGTTAAACAAATTCTTCTTAGTTGAATTTGTGGGCAACGTGAATAACTCACACATTTGGTCGTTTGATTTAAAGCCAAAGGGCGCTTCGTTTGATTTCAAATCTGAGGTTGATGTGGTGAGTGGTATTTTACCTACAGGTATTCGTTTTGGTCCAGAGGGCGCATTATACGTTGCGGATTGGGTTACGGGCTGGGATATTAAAAATTATGGCCGTGTTTGGAAGATAGATGTGGACCAAAAATCGAATGATTTGGAAGTGGAGCGTGCAACGACAAAAGCCAACATTCAGATGGATTATTCCAAGGCTGGCGTAGCTCAATTAGCAAGTTTATTAGCTTATGAAGATATGCGCGTTCGCCAAAAGGCACAATTTGAATTAGTCGCGCGTGAGCAGGCTGTGGAATTATGGAAGGCGATTGAGCAAAAAGAAAACCAATTAGCGCGTGTGCATGGCATTTGGGGGATTGGTCAATTGGCAGCCAAAAACAATGCTATAGCGGCTAATTTAGTGCCTTATTTATCAGATTCGGATGTAGAAATTCAAGCGCAGGTATTGAAGGTAATTGGGGATGTGCGTTATATAGGTGTCGAAAAAGAGCTTATTGCGGCATTGGGATCCGTTTCACCGCGCGTTCAATTCTTTGCAGCTCAGGCATTGGGACGTACGCAAGCGGCTTCAGCAATTCCGGGTTTATTGAAATTGATTGAGCAAAATAAAGATGAGGATGTATACATCCGCCATGCGGCCGTGTTAGCGTTAAGTCGGATTGGTCAAGTGGAGCCGATGGCGGCTTTGGCTACATCATCGAATCGTTCGTTGCGCATTGCGGCGGTTTTGGTGTTAAGACGTTTAGCTAGTCCAGAGGTAGCACGATTCTTAAGTGATTCAGATATGTATATTGTGGCGGAAGCGGCACGAGCGATTCATGATGATTTGTCTATTCCTGCGGCTTTGCCTGCTTTGGCAGCTACATTAAATAATGCTTCCATTACTTCAGAAGTAATTATTCGTCGGGCGATTAATGCCTGCTTGCGAGTGGGAACAGCGAAAGAAATTGATTTGTTAGTTGCTTATGTACAGCGCACTAACATTCCGGATGCGATGCGTGCGGAAGCGATTGCGACCTTGGGTACCTGGGGTGACCCATCGGTATTAGACCGCGTAGATGGTCGGCATCGTGGTAAATTGGACCGCAATGCACAAGATGTAGTTACTAAGATTCAGCCTATCATTCCTACATTCATTCGCAGTAAGAATACAGAAGTATTGAATGCAACGGGCCAATTAGTAGCCGAATTGGGGATTAAAGATGTAGCGGCGGAACAGACTCAGTTGTTTTTAAATCATCCAACTGCGAAAGTTCGGGGTGGGCAATTAACGTCCTTGATCAGATTAAAGGATACGAATTTGCCTTTGCTTATTCAAAAGGGAATGGAAGATGCAGATCGTTCTGTGCGCAGTTTAGCGATGGGATCTTTGGATAAGATAGCGATTTCAAAAGCGCAATTGCCTGTTGTGGTGCAACCAATTTTTGAAAAAGGAACTGTTATTGAACAGCAACAAGTATTGCAGAGTATGGCCAAAATGGATCCCGCGAATACATCGGAGGTATTGCAAGATTTAATTGCGCGCATGTTGCAGGGTAAATTACCTGCTGGAATTAAATTAGACTTAATGGAAGCGGTGGAAGCGACAAAAGAGGAAAAATTGGTTGCTCAATTAGATGCATTGAAAACTAAAGGGACGTTAACAGATGAGTTCAAAGAGGCCTTATTTGGTGGAAACATTCAGGCGGGTAATTTTATTTTCAATCGCAACCAAACGGCACAATGTGTGCGGTGTCACATTGCTGGTGGTGAAGGTGGAAATGTAGGTCCATCGTTAAAGGGGATAGCTAGTAAGTTGACGCGCGAACAATTATTGCAAGCATTAATTGAGCCAAGTGCACGGATTGCTCCAGGTTATGGAACGATCTCCTTGAAATTAACAGATGGAGAAGAAGTTAGTGGATCTGTAATTTCTGAAACGGATCAGGAAATTCAGTTGAAGACAAGTGAGGCGGAGCCGTTGCGTATCGCGGTGAGCCGGATTAAATCACGTGAAAATTATCCTTCATCGATGCCAGCGATGGGCTCGATGTTGAGTAAGCGAGAGATTCGTGATGTAGTTGAATATTTGACTTCGTTGAAATAGTCGAAAGTAATTCAATGGTAAACATTGCCAAACCTAGACGGTTTGGCAATGTTTGTTTATGGGGATATCAACTAATTAAATTAAAAATTCTTATGACAGGTTAGACAAAGTTTTATATAGAAGGGCTTAGCTTATATCTACATGGATACGGTATTTTTGTGAATCCAAATTCAGTACGAAACTCAGCAAAACTCAAGTGCTTTATTCATATATATCTGCCCATGAAAAATCATAATTTAGATCCTAAGGATGGTTTTGCGGGCTTAAAAGAAAATTTCATTCAGGATGCAAGTTCGGGATTCATTGTATTTTTATTGGCCTTACCCTTAAGTCTGGGAATTGCTAAGGCGTCAGAGTTTCCACCCATTATGGGTTTAATCACCGCAATCATTGGCGGAATGGTTGTCAGTTTTTTTGCCGGATCACGCTTGACTATCAAAGGCCCTGCTGCAGGTTTAATTGTTATCGTCGCAGGTGCTGTAAATGAATTTGGCGGTGGAGAAACGGGATGGCACTTAGCTTTAGGTGCTATGGTGATCGCAGGTTTGGTTCAAATCCTTTTTGGGGTTTTTAAGCTTGGAAAACTGATGGATTTCTTTCCCTTAGCCGCTATACATGGCATGTTGGCATCTATTGGATTAATCATCATTGGAAAGCAAATTCCGGTTTTATTAGATGTTAATCCTGCATTAAGCCAAGGGAAAGGCCCAATCGCGTTGTTTGCATCCATACCCGAATTTGTATTGAACTGGGATCCCAAGTCAACAGGAATTGGTATAATTAGCTTAGTTATCATGATGGGTTGGCCATTAATCAAACACCAAATCATCAAAAAAATTCCTGCTCCATTGGTGGTATTAGCGATCGCCATTCCAGCTGAACTACTACTAGATTTTCAAACAACTGAACCCAAATATGCACTAGTTCATGTCGGAAATTTACTAGACAATATCAAACTGAATGTAAGTTTTCAAGGGGTTACACAAACGGCAACCTTTATCAAATATGTACTTATGTTTGCGCTCATTGGCTCACTCGAATCTTTATTAACCGTAAAGGCCATAGATATGTTGGATCCATTTAATCGCAAATCCAATGCAAATAAAGACCTAATCGCTATTGGAATCGGGAACACGCTAGTCGCTTTTTTAGGCGGATTACCGATGATTTCAGAGGTCGCACGCTCCTCGGCAAATATAACGAATGGAGCCAAAACAAGATGGGCTAATTTTTTTCATGGATTTTTCATTCTGATTTGTGTACTCATGGCATCTGATTTGATCGAATTGATCCCTAATGCGGCTTTGGCGGCCATGTTGATTACCGTTGGGATTAAATTAGCGCATCCCAAAGAGTTCATGCGCACGTTTGAAAAAGGCAAAGAGCAGTTATTAATCTTTATGGTAACCATTATATTCACCCTAACTGTGGATTTACTGGTTGGAATTGTAGCTGGTATTTTAATTGAAGTTTTAGTTAATCTTTTGAATGGAAAGCCTTTAGGTTCCATATTCAAAGCACCTACGGAGGTTTCCTTTACAGGTGATGCCTACTTGGTTGAGATTTCAGATGCGGCTGTATTTACAAATTTCCTGGGTATAAAGCGAAAGTTAGAAGCCATTCCACCTGCTTTCCAAGTGACCATTGATTTATCTAAAACGCAATTAGTTGATCACTCCGTGATGGAAAATTTAGAGCATTTCAAAAACGATTATGAGCGCGAGGGAGGAACGGTCACTATTGTGGGATTAGAAGAACATCAAGCCGTTTCTAGTCATAAAGCGGCTGCACATAAGCGCATAAAGTAGTTTCTATTTTAAGAAAAAATACCGCGATTTTAGCGGTATTTTTTTGCCCTTTAAAATGTCAGGACACCAATTTCAAAAAAAAATCAATATATTGAACCCCAATTAAACCTATACGATGAATCGGATTTTGACCTGTAGTATATTGCTACTAGGTGTTTATCAAACAATGCTAGCGCAAGTTTGGGTATCTCAGCCTAAACGAGCGGATATGTGGCACGAAAATCCAAGTCTCTTATTTCAATCTGGCCAGTCTACTGGCATCATCATCAACTTTCAAACTACGTTTCAGTCCATCGACGGTTTTGGCTATACGCTCACGGGTGGATCTGCTGATGTCATTCTAGCGTTAGCACCCGCTGAGCGCACAAGCTTATTAAATGAATTATTTGGTACCCAAGCGGGACAAATGGGTATTTCAGTCTTGCGTTTAGGGGTGGGGGCAACCGACTTAGATGGTGAGGCATATAGTTATGATGATATTGCGGGAGATGTTTCCCTACGTAAATTCAATTTAGCCAAAGCTTTGGAGTGGAATTTAGTGAATAATTCTAATTTTGGACCTATTACACCCGGCGGATGTACGGAATGTAAAGGCGCACTCACGATCTCAAAAGAAGGTGAAATTAGCCGAAATCAAGCCTATTACATTATCGGCCAAGCATCGCGAATTATACCTACGGGATCTGTTCGCATTGATTTACAAGGTTTACCTAAATGACTAAACGGAACAACCGCCAAACGACCTGATGGCAAAATTGCCCTAATTTTACAAAATGAAACAAGTAAAATAATAACAACAAACCTCAACCTAACCGGAAAATATGCGGAAGTGGAAATTCCGGAGGAAGGGGGGGAGCATAAAATTAGAGTAGAGAGTAGAGAGTAGAGAGTAGAGAGTAGAAACTGGCTACTGATTACTGACGACTAGCGACTAGTGACTGGCGACTGAATACTGACAACTGATTACTGAAAACTGACAACCTATGAACCTATTCAACATTAACCGCCGACATTTCCTCAAAGGAGCTTCGGCAAGTTTAGCGCTTTCGACATTCGGGGCGCATGGAATCGATTTAGTTAATCCTGCCAAACCACTACGTGTCGGTTTGATCGGTGCGGGGTGGTACGGCAAAAGTGACCTATTTAGGCTCATGCAAGTGGCACCGGTAGACGTGATCGCTCTTTGTGATCCAGATAGAAACATGTTGACACAGGCTGGAAAGCTCGTTGCCGCACGTCAAACATCCCGCAAAACACCCCGTTTATATGGAAATTACCAAAAGCTATTGGCTGAAAATCAACTTGACATTGTCCTGATTGGAAGCCCGGATCATTGGCATCCTTTGCAAATGATAGATGCTGTGAAAGCAGGAGCCCATGTATATGTGCAAAAACCTATTTCAGTGGATGTTTTAGAAGGGGAAGCCATGGTTGCTGCAGCCCGAAAATATGGCAAAACGGTGCAGGTGGGTACACAACGCAAGTCAACTCCCCATTTAATTCAAGCCAAAAAAGATATTATTGACGCAGGCTTATTAGGTAAAATCGCTCATGTGGAAATGTATTGTTATTACCACATGCGCAACAATGGTAACCCACCTATTCAGGCGGTGCCTGACTTTTTTGACTATGATCAGTGGACGGGTCCCGCTCCATTGCGTCCATACGATGGACTACCTCACACGCGCTGGTGGAGAACATTCAATGAATACGGAAACGGCATCGTGGGTGATATGTGTGTCCACATGTTCGATACCGCTCGTTGGATGCTAGGGCTCGGTTGGCCTAAGCGCATTAGTTCCGAGGGTGGAATCTATGTTCAAAAAGAAGGCAAATCAAACATTTCAGATACGCAAACGGCCGTTTATGAATACGATGGGCTGAATTGTGTTTGGCAGCACCGTACCTGGGGAACACCTCCCGATCCTGAATATCCATGGGGACTTACGATCTATGGTGAAAAAGGAACCTTGCGGATGAGTACGATGAAATATGATTTTACGCCAACGGACCCGAAGGCGCAAAAATTACATGGCGATTGTGTCTTTGAGAAAGAAAAATACCCGGAAGATTTAACGGAAGATCGGATTGAATTAAATGCGGCTCCGGCAACTAGATTACACATGTTGGACTTCCTAGCTGCCATCGACAAAGGCACCAAACCCATCGCAGATATCCAAGAAGGTCATATTTCAACGGCCTCATGTATTTTGGCCAATGTTTCGATGAAATTAGGCCGACCGCTTTCCTACGATCCATCAACAAAAACAGTTATTAACGATCCAGAGGCAACAGCCTTGTTGGCGAGAACCTATCGCCAGCCGTGGTCACGAAACGAATTAAACGCATGAAAAGACTAATTCTCGCTTTATTGTTAATGCCTAGTTTAGCGTGGGCACAAAACGGACTCCAATTATTGGAAAATTTAAAACGCATTGAATCAACTGGTACCGTGCTGCACATTGCCGCACACCCCGATGATGAAAGCACACATATGTTGGCCTGGTTCGCCCAAGAACAACATTGGGAAACCAATTACTTTGCTTTCACGCGTGGCGATGGGGGACAAAACCTCATCGGCGATGAGCAAGGCATCCCGTTGGGCCTAATTCGAACACAAGAATTATTAGCTGCGCGAAAAATCGATGGCGCAAATCAACACTTCTCGCAGGCCTTCGATTTTGGTTTTTCAAAGTCTACGGATGAGGCATTAAGTTTTTGGAATAAAGAATTAGTGCTTTCCAATTTAGTATATGTCATTCGTAAACTACGTCCAGACATCATATTCACACGTTTTCCACCTGACGCACGCGCGGGACATGGACACCATTCGGCTTCGGCGGTGTTAGCGATTGAGGCGTATCAGGCTGCTGCAGATCCAAAACGCTTTCCAGAACAATTGAAAGGGGATATCAAACCTTGGAAAGCAACGCGATTGCTTTGGAATACCTTTCGTTTTGGTAGTTCGTCAACGGTCTCAGAAGATCAATTCAAGATTCAAATTGGAAATTTCTTACCTAGTATAGGCCAAAGCACGGGGGAATTAGCTGCATTTAGTCGGAGCCAGCACAAATCACAGGGTTTTGGATTTGCCGTAGATCATGGAAAGTCAACTGAATATTTTCAAACCTTGGGAGGAGTTGCACCTAAAAATTCAATTGAAGAGGGAGTGCCAAACCATTGGCAAATTAGCCAAGCTGGTGCTGAAATTGAGCGAATGATCGGACTGCTTATTCGAAATTATCAAACAGAAAAGCCTTATTTAAGCATCCCAGATATGATTCAAGTGCGTAAAGCGTTGAACAAACTGGATGATAGCTACTTGAAGAGTAAAAAGATCAAGCAAATTGATGCGTGGATCGTACAAGCAGCAGGCATACATTTTGCTGGAAACACAAATCGCGGAACGATCGCACAAGGTGATCCCATGATGATTAAAACGGAATTTATCGTTCGTAGCCCGATTCATGTGACGTCATTGAAACTTGCTATTGGCGAAAAAGATACGGTGTTAAAAGAGCCTGTTGTTCCTTACAAACGTGTCAATTGGAACCATACTCAACTAGTTCGTCAATCAATCACACAGCCGTATTGGTTAGTAAATACCAAAGAAACCGGGCATTTTGTGGTGAAGGATCAAGAGAAGATTGGCCAAGCAGCATCAGATCCTGCACTATTGGTTCATGCCTTTTTGACCATCGAAGGGGAAAAATTACAGATCAGTCGGCCTATCCAGGAGCTCGTGGTAGATCCAGTTAAAGGGGAATATTCCCAACCGATTGCGATTACGCCACGCAGTATATTTCAAATCAATCATCCCAACATTTTATTACCGAAAGGTTCGGGGGATTCTAAGTCGTTTGATATACAAATAAAGGCCATGGGAGCCATCGCAGCGGGGAAAGTTGATGTATTTAATCAAGCCGGAACTCGTTTGGGAACATTGGATCTTCCAGAAGGTCTAGCCATGGGAATGAGCAAAAATGTCCCAATTACCGTACGCGAGAAAGATCAAAAATTTGATGGTAAGGAGACTTGGAAATTGCAATTGGCCTATGAAACAAGCCGCGGAAATTGGGTTGATTCACTACAAATGGAAAGTATTAATTACCCGCATATTCCTGTACAGCGTTATTTTTCACCTGTAACTGTCAATTTACTTCATATTGATTTCAAGAAAACAGGTAAGCGCATTGGATACATTAAAGGAGCGGGAGATAAGGTACCGGAAAGTTTGGAACAGATGGGGTATCAAGTGGATTACCTACTTGAATCTGATTTGAAGGCAACGAATCTGGCTCAGTATGATGTGGTTTTGACAGGTGTTCGAGCACATAATACAATAGATTACCTTCCAAATGCCCATGCAGAATTAATGAAATATGTGGAGCAAGGTGGAAATTATGTGGTTCAGTACAACACTCAGAGTAATTTAGGTCCATTAAAAAGCCAAATGGGCCCATACCCTTTGGCCATTACCCGTAACCGAATTACTAAAGAAGAAGCTACACCAAAATTCTTGGTGGATCTTCCTATTTTTCACAAACCAAATGAGATAAAAGAATCTGATTTTGCTGATTGGGTTCAAGAACGCAGTATTTACTTAGCTGAATCATCCGATCCAAACTTTAAATTTCCATTAGCATTTACTGATCCGGGTGAAGCGGAACAAAAGGGAAATATTGCTGTGGCTCGTTACGGAAAAGGTCAATTCATTTACACAGGACTTGTATTCTTCCGTCAACTACCTGCGGGAGTGCCTGGGGCGTGGCGATTAATGGCGAATGTGTTAGACAATAGACGCTAGACGTTAGACCCTGGACATTAGACATTAGACATTAGACGCTAGAATTTAAAGTCTAACGTCCAGGGTCTAACGTCCAGCGTCTAACATGCGTAATCCACTTCCAATCGCCATAACGAGCGCATAAAACGTGAAGGCCAACGTATATAAACCATCTGCCTCGGTTTGTCCAAAGACATGATATGGAGCAATAATAAAGCCTAAACAGCTTAGAAATAAAATCGTGATAAGGCCGATTTTTATCCAATTTGAACGACGTGATTTTTTCAAGGCAAATGCTAATAATATTCCTTCACTAACATAACTGAAAATAAATACCACCAAAAGACAGGTTAACAACGATTTGATTGATTGTGTGATCATAAGTTTTGCTTTTTTGTTGGTACAAAGCTAGATTAGCTGACCGCCACCATTTGGCGGTTAATAAGAAATTTCATAGCTTTAAGAAAAAAAGATGTTAGCGACGGACCGACTGAAAATTTTGAATGGCTTGTTTCTGCAAAAAGCATTTGCAGTGAATTTGGCAAGTATTTCATCTTATTTGCAGGATGAACACGATATTTCTGTCTATAGCGAACGGACATTTAATCGAGATATTCGAGAGCTTAAGGAATTGCTGAAAACACGCTATCCGACGCTCCAAGATACCTTTGGTGAATTACTGCGATTTTCGCGTGCCACGGGAAATTACCTATACATACGCGATGACATTAGCGCTTTCCCTACATTTTCAGATCGTGAGTTGCAACAAATAGCTTCATCAATTGAGGCCAATAAGCATTTATTTTCCGGTGGAGCAGGTGAGGGGGTTGTCAATAAATTACGTGCAATCGCATTAGAGAATACCCTGTCGCAATACCACGAAGTATTACCCTGGTCGGCCATTGAACTCGTAAAAGACGGTGCACGCTCCGGGGCTGATCTAATGCCTATCATTTTGGAAAACATTTATGCGAAACGTGTGGTCGACTTCAGCCATCGCGGTTTATCATCACAGTCCAAACAAAAAAAAACACGCGGATTACCCGTATTGCTTAAAGAATACAATAATGGTTGGTACACCGGCTGGTATGTACTTTTCCAACCGGTCAGCCCAGATGAGGTTCAGATTAAGGTTGACCTAGACCAACTTCAATTATACGCCTTAGACCGGATTGTAGAGGTGAATTCCGTGGCAGTTCAACCGCGTGTGCGGATACATCCAGACTTTAGGCCTGCGGATTATTTCAAAAATTGCTTAGGTCTTTTTAGAAGTAGTAGTCTGACGGCTTCAAAAATTCGCTGTTGGCTTTCCAAAGACAGTTGGATGCTAAACTACATTGAAAAATATCCGATTCATGCGAGCCAAGAAATCAATCTTTCAAACGACTCCTCGGTAGAAATACGACTAAATCTGGAGATTGACCAAGAAGTAGTTAATTTCTTCTTACGCTATGCGCAAGAAATTCGCGTGCTTGAGCCAGTAGAATTAGTGCAGCAAGTAAAATTGGGTTTGAAAAAAGGGCAGGAGGTTTACAGCTAGTAAAATAAACACCTCCGCAGGTAATTGAAAAAATTCTCTCAAACGCTGAGCCATCTTCAACGTTATCTCGCGCTTGCCCGAAAGAACGGCTGATACATGCCCTTTAGAACCAATCAAAGGAACTAAATCCTTGGATTTAATTCCCATTTCATTCATTTTAAGAATAATGACTTGAAGTGGATCCATGTTTAGCAAAGGAAAAATTCGATCATCATAGTCTTTGATCAAGACAATTAATAACTCTAATTCATCAAGTAAAGGACCTTCCTCCTCCACGTGAAAAATCTCTATCATGCGTTTGGCAGCTTTAGCATAATCTTTTTTAGTTTTTAAAACTTTCCATTTCATTGTATGAATTAACAATAGTTTGCAAAATGCAAACTATTGTTAATTCACCCAAATCCCCTCATCAAACTTCACCGACTTTGCCTTCGAATAATCAATTTTCTTTACCGAATCGAGTACATATTTTAAGCCTTGCCACACATGATTGATGTAAACAGGCTCTTGGTAATTCGCCTTATCATGCCCCAGCGTCGTCACCCACACATGTCCACCTTGAAAATGCTGCGTCCAAACCGCTGGAAAATACCCCTTAAACGATCCGCTATATTGGTTTACCAAGTCCGCCTGCTTCTCATCCAAACTACTCAAATCATGCATCATCAGCACCTGAATGCCCGGATATAACTCTTTCCCGAAATAACACTCATCCTCTTTTTCCCAGCGCATCGGAACTCCCTGCATCGAAGGATGGGCCGCATTGATATTCAATATCCGAAACGGCTGAAACTTCGCATGCCACGAGAACGTTTCACCCACCATCATCTTAAACCAAGACCATTTCCGCTCCGTACCCGTCACGGAATGCACCCCTACAAAGCCTCCACCTGCCTCCACATAGTGCCGAAATGCCAAACGCTGCGCATCCGATGCAAAAACATCATTATTGGTACTCGTAAAAATCAACGCTTGATACTGAGCTAAATTCGCCTCCGTAAATACAGCAGGATCATCCGACACGTCTACCTGAATTTGATGCAACTTTCCTAACTCCTGAAAACAGGCAACAGCCGCTGGAATATTATCATGCACATAACCTGGTCCGTTTTTGGTATACACCAAAACCCGCTGACCCTTTTTCGGCACTGAATAGCCCGAAAAAACCACAAAAATACTAGCCGCTAAACATAAAATAATCGTTTTCATTCGCTTAAGGATTTACACCGTATTGATCAATTAAATAAATAATGGCTGCAATATTAACCGCACCCAACAACAACTCCCGCTTATTTACATTTTCAAATACATCCGTTTTCGCATGATGTAAATCAAAATAACGCTGACTATCCGGAACCAAGCCCGCAATGACCGTCGCTGGGTTTATACGGGCCAGCGGCCCAATATCAGTTCCGCCTCCACCTAAGGTCACCTCCGTACCATACGGCCTCAATAGGGTAGACCAAGCCTGAAATTTCTGGAAGGCTGCTTTGGGCGCCGTGATTCCAATCGAACGGGGAGTGAAGCCACCCTCATCGCTTTCCAATGCAAATATGTGATTCTCATTATTTATCTTGGCCTGATTCGCATATTCATTGCCTCCACGAACCCCATTCTCCTCATTGGCAAAAAGCACAAAGCGAATCGTACGCTTTGGTTTATAATTTAAGGCCTTCATGACGCGTAAAACTTCCATCGTATGTACGACTCCGGCGCCATCATCATGGGCTCCTTCGTTGACGTCCCAACTATCCAAATGGCCGCCCAACGTAATATACTCATTCGGGAATTCCGAACCTTTAATCTCAGCCACCACATTATGGTCATCCACATCTGGCAAGAAATTACCATAGGTTTGCATTTGAACTTTTACAGATCCTTTTTGAGCTAATGCGTACAGCATCTTAGCATCATTTGGCCCTAAAGCCACCGCTGGGATCATCGGTAAATCATTTTCATACGTCATGGATCCAGTATGCGGCGCATTATCTGGAGCTGTACTCAACGAATGAATCATGATTCCCAAAGCACCGTATTTAGCTGCGCGCGATGCACCTGACCGACGATACACACCGCTCTCACTATAAGCCCGAAACGTTTGAATTTTTGTTGGGTCAAAAACACTATGGAAATAAACAATCTTACCCTTTACCTCATTCTTCCGCTTTTCCAATTCATCAAAATTGGCCACCGCCAATACCTCAGCCTCAATCATGCCATTCGATCCCATCGAATTTCCCAGCGCTAATGCAGCCAAAGGTTGAACACGTGCCTCACCTTGAACGCCTACAATTGCGGAAAAATCAGCACCTCCACGCTTCCAATTAGGTGATTTGCAGGCTTGAAGAAATACCTTATCCGGTCCTAACAATTCCATATTCCGCTTTCCCCACGTAATCGCTTGTTGATGCTGCGGCGATCCGGCCAACCGGCCACCAATTTTTTTCGTCAATTCATATAACAACTCATACGCTTTTCCGTTACGCATAATGTCATCCGAAATCTTTTTTATGAAAAGACTGTCGGCCTGCGCAAACGATAAAATAGGAATAAAAAGAGCTAAGAATAAAGTAAGCGTTACTTTCATAGAGACCTATAGATTTCTTGGACGTTAAATATAGTGATAAAAATAAAAAAGACTTAATTTTAAGGATATGACCTACCTACGCATCCTTGCCATCTTATTCCTTTCACTGCAGTTAAAAGCACAGAATTTAAACGGCATACTCAAGAAAGCCCAAGAAATTACAACAAAACCCCAAATCAATCCCGCTGATATATCAGCAGGATTAAAAGAAGCCTTAACACTTGGGGCAGAAAAAGGATGTGCTGATTTAGCTAAGCATGATGGCTTTTTCAAAAACGCCGCCCGTAAAATCGCCATGCCCCCTGAAGCACAAAAGATAGAAAGTACGCTGAGAAGTATGGGTTTAAACCAACTCGCCGACGCGTTCATTCTTAGCCTAAATCGTGCTGCAGAAGACGCCTGCAAAACGGCAGCTCCCATTTTACTGCAAGCCATCAAAGAAATGACCGTCACGGATGGACTTTCTATCTTACGTGGAAATGAGCGCGCAGCAACTGATTACTTACGCAGCAAGACGCAGGACCAACTGACCGAACAATTTAAACCTACCATTCAAGCTTCTTTGGCGACCGTTCAGGCCACCAAATACTGGGATCAACTCAACAAAGCCTACCAAGCTATTCCATTTAGCAATAAAAGAATGAATCCTAATTTGGCCGACTATGTCACAGAAAAAGCCCTGCAAGGGATCTTTGATGAAATCGCGTTACAAGAAAAAGAAATACGCTCGAACCCAGTGGCTAGAACATCCGCGCTACTTAAACGACTTTTCGACAAACCATGAAAAAACCTTTACTCGTACTTATTTGCTTTGTTGGCCTAGTTTCAAATGCATTCTCTGAAGATCCCACCATCCGTACCAACCAAATCACCATCGCGCGCGACAGCTATGGCGTACCACACATTTTCGCACCTACAGATCCAGAGGTGGCGTATGGCTTAGCTTGGGCACACGCGGAAGACGACTTCAAAACCATCCAAACACTCATTTTGACAGGTAAAGGGAAGCTGAGTACCTACCTTGGCAAAAAAGGAGCACCCGTGGATTTTGTCTTTGGACTATTGAATACGCGGCAAGTGGTGGACCAACAAATCAAATCGATGGATCCCGCTTTCCTCCAGTTGTTACAAGGCTATTTACAAGGAATTACCGCTTATGCCAAAGCACACCCATCCGACGTATTAAACAAACACGTATTTCCCATTACTTTAGAGGATTACATTGCGACATCCATGTTCTCCGTAGCCATTTTCTGCGGCGTGGATAAAACACTTCCTAAGATTCTCGATGGATCAATTCCGCACTTAAAAGGATTTACGGGCGAGGGTAGTAATGCCTTTGCAATAAAAAGTACTAAATCTGCGTCAGGGGAGACGATGATGGTCATTAATGCGCACCAGCCCATTGAAGGCGCCACTGCATTCTATGAGGCCCACGTGCAAAGTGAAGAAGGTTGGAATATTTTAGGCGGTTTATTTCCCGGTGGACCGTTAATCTTTCACGGAGTTACACCAAATTTAGCTTGGGCGCATACCGTAAATTTTCAGGATAAAATCGATGTATATCAGTTGGAAACCGACAAGGATCATCCAGGACAATACAAAGTGGATGACGAATGGCTAAACTTAGAAAAAAGAAAAGTCAAATTAAACATCAAAGGCATTCCATTCTCCGTGGGCAAAATGGCATATAAATCGATCTATGGACCGACCGTAAAAACGCCAAAAGGAGCATATTTCTCCATCCGACTACCTTCCTTGATGGATGCGGGTGCATTGCAACAATGGTATGCGATGAATCGGTCAACAAATTTCGCTGAATTTAAAGCTGCGTTGAATCAGAATCATTTGCCCCTGTTTAACATCATGTATGCAGATAAGTCAGATAACATCTTTTACATCTCGAATGGCAAGATGCCGTATCGCAATGCGGACCCAAAATACAATTGGGCCTCCACGCTGCCCGGAAATACCCGCGCGACGCTTTGGAAAACATTCAAACCTTTAGATGAATTACCGCAGTATACGAATCCGTCAAGTGGGTATTTGTTTAATACGAATCATTCGCCCTTTATGGCCACGGCGGAATCCGAAAACTTAAATCCAGCCAAATTCGATAAAAACGATGGCTACGAAACCTATCACAATAATCGGAGCCGGAGAGCCAAAGATTTAATCGATAGCTTCGATAAGATCAGTTGGACCGATTTAAAACGCATCAAATTTGATCGCCAACTACCCGCTAAGATCTTATATCCCTATGGTTGGGATGCCTCTGCGATTTTCAACTTGGATGCTGCAAAATATCCAGCATTATCGACCATTATAAAGGGTCTTAACCAATGGAATCATGTGACGAATGTGGAGAGTGTGGGTGCTTTATATTACAACATTGCCTACTACAATGCTTCCAAAATGCGCTCCAATGGATCCAAAGATCCTCTATCCGAAGCTGAAGCCGTGCAGCTGTGTCAATATGTACATGATTTCTTACTGAAGCATTATGGCCGTTTGGATGTAACCTTAGGTGAATACCAACGGCTAAAACGCGGAAATGAAGATTGGCCTCAGGCGGGCATGCCGGATGTATTAGCAGCAGTGATGTCGGAACCATATGGTGAGTCAAAGCGTAAGATGATTAGTGGAGATGCCTACATCGGTTTTGTCAAATTCCCTAAAGATGGAGGCTTACCACTTATTGAGACCGTGAATACGTTTGGAGCGAGTTCGCATCCAGAATCCAAGCATTTCGCGGATCAGCGAGCGATGTATCAGGCCCAACAAACCAAGCGGATGACATTGGATAAGGCTGAGGTATTAAGAACGGCAGAGCGCATCTATAAGCCAGAATAAATGTGCGAGGCTATTCATCGTAATTAAACGCGGACTAATCCTATTGAACTCAAATTTCTACAGATTTGAATCTTGTATTGTTTTGTGATATACCTCCTGTAGATTTTTAGCGATGTTTTCTTCACTAAACTTTAATGCAAATTCGTTGCCATTTTTGATCATCTCATTTTTTAGGAATTTGTCAGCAAGAATCTGAGCGATAGACGCAGTCAATTCAATTTCGTCGTGTGGTTGAAAATATAAACTATGTGGACCTCCAGCTTCCTCTAAACAGGACCCTTTTGCGGCAATCACTGGAATACCACTGGTTAAAGCCTCTAAAATCGGAATACCAAAACCCTCGAATAAAGAAGGATAAACAAACATTTCTGCTTGTTGGTAAATTGCCGGCAAGTCTTTAAAATCAACATTAGAGACAATGCTTACCCTATCTTCAAGCTGATTGGCTAAAATAAAATCACGCAGCACGTGTTCGTATGGAGATGATTTTCCAACGAGTACCAAGTGGATATGTTCGGGTAAATGAACTAAAGCTTTTAGAATTACCAATTGATTTTTACGATTTTCCAACGTGCCCACGCAGAGTAAATAATTTGTAGGTAGTTGGTAATTTAATCGAACTTGTGCTAATTCGGCAGCACTAATGGGCAAGTTGAAAATTGGATCGCAACCCTGATAAACCACGTCAATTTTACGTTCGTCAATTCCGAAAAATTGAACGATATCATTTTTCGTTTGTTGGCTTATCGCAATAATCCGATCCGAATTTTCACATGCCGACCGAAATTTTATGCCGTAAATAAATCGATCTATAGGTTTAAAAAAGTGAGGAAACCGTATGTAAATTAAATCATGTATCGTCACTACGGATTTGATTCCCTTTTTATTTAAGCCGAATGGAATTTCATGGCTTAAGCCGTGGAAAAGCTCCACCTTATCTTTTACAAGTTGGCTTATTATTCCTTTACTTCTCCAATACGATTTGAATAATTTAAATGGCGAAGTTCTTATTGTCCCATTACTTAAAAGGTATAAAAAATCCGTTCTATTGTTTTTTTTCAGTTTGGGACTATAAATAAAATATTGATTTGCTGGATAATGATTTGCTAAAATTTGAATGACAGATCTAGCATAATTACCTAAACCTGTAAAATTATGAAAGGCTCTTTTTGCTTCAAATCCGATTCTCATGTTTCTAAATACGTATAAAGTGCGCTCGATTTGAGTCATCAATTAACTTAATCACTAAATTATGCATAATTAAAGCGAACGCCAATAACTACACGGGAGAGCGTCTATAATAACAGATGTATAAATAGAAACTCTCAAATTAGTTAATCAACATTGTACCTTTTGACAAATCAATTTCTTTATATTTAAAAAAATTAAAATTCGATTGAAAGAAACACAAGATCACATAATCATCAACAATTTAAGTTATGATTTAGAAGCTTTAGAAAAGGATTGTTGGATACGATTAGTAAATGGTGCCACTAAAAGTAGAGATTCCTTTCACACTCCATGCATAGCCACCCTGAACAAAGGAGAATCAAGCCTTCGAACAGTTGTCTTGAGAAAAGCTTCTCCCTTAGAAAAAGAGTTATGTTTTCATACAGATATTCGTAGTCCAAAGTGGAGCGAATTAAAGATAAATTCATCCATTAGTGGACTGTTTTATGATGCTACAGCACGCGTTCAGTTACGTATTAAGGGAATCGCAGAATTACACTATAATGATGAAATTGCAGCAGAGGCATGGCAGAAAACGGCTTTATCTAGTAGAAAAAGTTATTTAACCGACTTAAGTCCCTCAAGTTTTATTGATTTTCCTAGTAGTGGATTATCAATTGAAATAGAACAAGACAATTTTACTTGGGAGGATAGTGAGATAGGCCAACAAAATTTTGGTGTTGTGTGTATACACGTTGAATCAATTGATTGGTTATACTTACATCATACAGGGCATAGAAGAGCATTCTTTGATTATAAACAGGAATGTAATCTATGGATGATCCCCTAGATTTAGTCTAAAATTTAAACAACAAGGAGCTGTCAAAAAAAATGATGGCTCCATACACAACTAAGTGATCACGCTGGGACCTCTTATTAATTACTAACTAAGAGAATATCAAATTATTAGACTGCTAAAATAAATTCTCAACTCAAAGGCGAGCCACATTTATTTCTTTTTGAATATTTGTTCTTTAAAATACTCTGTAAATTCCTTTTCAGGTGCAAAGTACATAACTAAGTCATATCCTGAGGTCAAATTTAAGGCACTAGTTGAAAGACTGCTCTTTCTTTGACAACCTTCTTTAAAGTCGGTAGTCCTGTCAGAATTACATAACAACTTCGTTTTTCAGTTATACCAGAAATTTCACTTTTGAACTTCGCAGATAAAACAGCGGAAGTACTTGTTCTAGAGGTCGCCGGATTCGTAACCACCGTTGGTATCCACGGTTAGGGATCAAAAGCATTGAATGCAACCATAATCATCAAATCGGTTATTTTTAAGGATAGATTGAGATTTTCCATATCGCAAGAGAAAAGATATAAGGAAAATAATAGACACACACGTATTTCATTGGTTTAATGTTTAGGTGAACAATTAGATTTTTATGATGGGAAGAACCAGGGAAATACAAAAGACAAAATCTGCCCTTTACATCAAAATTGAACTTAAATTTGGACTTGGAATATAAATTTCGTGGGAATTAGGTGTAAGATGTGTTTTCGATTTGTTGTAAAATGGCCTAGTAAGCTAAATAGACCGATCTAAATTTTAAATAATTATGTTTAATTTAGAAAAATTAAAAAAAAATTAAATACTATGTTTCCTTACCCAAAAATCAAAGGTTTGATTGCAGCGGTATTTACTCCTTTTCGCCCAGATGGAAAGATTAATTTGGACCTAATTCCAGCCTATGCCGCCCGGTTAAAGAGTCAAAGAGTCGCCGGCGTTTTTGTCAATGGTTCCACGGGAGAAGGAATGTTATTAACGATAGAGGAACGGAAAGCCATCATTGAAAAATGGATGGAATTTAGCGAAGATAATTTCAAAATCATCGTTCATGTAGGGAGTTCCAGTATCGAAATAGCCAAGGACTTGGCCGCTCATGGAGAGAAAATTGGCGTATACACCGTGGCTTGTATGGCCCCCAATTTTTTCCCTTCTTCTGATATAGATGTGATGGTTGACTTTTGCAAACAAGTAGCCTCATCCGCGCCTAATACCCCTTTTTACTATTACCATTTACCCGCTGTTACGGGTTCCCATATCAAGGTAAACCAATTATTCAAAAAAGCATCTGGGATTATCCCCAACTTAGCCGGTGTTAAATTCACCCACACCGACTACATGGATATGCATCAATGCATAGCCTTAGAAAATGGTCGATTCGACATCTTACATGGACATGATGAGATTTTAATTAATGGCCTTGTCTTAGGTATCGAAGGAGCTATTGGTACTACATTTAATTTTATGCCTGGGGTTTACCAAGCGATTTTGAATGCGTATTCTGATCAAAACTATGCCTTGGCCCGTAGCCTTCAAATGAAATCAATTGAAGTCGTAGAAATCATGTTAAATCACGTAAACGCAATCGTGGGTGGAAAAGCAATCATGAATATGACCGGTTTGGACTTTGGTGTTTGTCGAAGTCCTCTCCGTAATTTAAATCCAGAGGAATTAAAGCGATTAAAAAGGCAGTTGGAAGAAGTTGGTTTTTTTGATTCTATCATTTACCTAGATGGAAGAAAATGAGCCTATTGACCTTATTTCTTACCATTAGTATGTGGCTTGGGCATGTAGGTCAACCCGCTGAATTGCCTACCAAATCAAATCAAATCCAAGCCTTAATCCAAGTGGCCCAGTGCAAAAACTTTTGGGTATCTGTCCATGCCATTGAATTTCTAGCAAAATTAGGTTTTAAAAAAGAGGCCGAGAAGTTAGCGCTGACCCAACTTAAACCCTTTGAAAAAACACCTGAGAAACGAATTGGATATTGGCGCGCCCAATTCCTCGCCTCCAAAGAAAGCGCTCAGCGCAACTTTTGGTTAACTAAAATCAAAAATACCTATTTAACTAGCTCTGAGACCGATCGAATTCATGCAGCTGAATCATTAGCCAAACTTGGCGTTTCCTTCAAAAATTTGAATCAGAAGGTGGTTGGTCAGGACCTTAATTCCGACGGCATGATTTATTCATTTACCCGGTGGGGTTATTCGCTAGGAAATCATCCACGCGAACTTCCCGACTACACAGCCCTTCTCAAAGAAATAAGCAATAAAAATCCAAAAAACCGAACTTTAGCCGCCTATAGCTTCGGATTTTTATCGCCCAAAATGAATATAGCTACTTGGAAATCCCTAGCAAACTCCGCGTTGAAAGAAGATCCCAATTCGGAAGCCTATGCCTACCTAATAGGTGGCGCTTATGTTCATTACAAACAATTCAAGCACCATGCGGATGACCTATTTCAAGAAATCAGGAAATGTCTTCTTCGCTTTGAGTATTCATCCAAAAAATCAGAAAAAATAGAATTATGCAAGGCCCTAGCGACATCCAACTCCGTAGAAGACCAGATGATCATTGAACGTATTCAATTATCCAGTAGGCCTATCAAATTGGATTCAACGACCTCTCAAGACCCTACTGAGGCCGATTATTTAGATATTAAAGCCGCAGCAGCCTATGCCTGGTTACGAATGAATGCCAAAAAAATTAAATGAACCTATTAAATCCTATATTTAAAATTCAATTTGTTATGAAACTACGTCCACTTATTTTCATTTTTATTTGCTGTGCCTTTTACCTTCAAGGACAAGCCTCGGAAAATGTACAAGTTACCAAAATTTGGGACAAGGGAGAACATAACGCATTTACTGATCTGATTCGCTTTAAAGGTCATTTTTATTGTGTTTTCCGTGAAGGATCAGGCCACGTTGGTGGAAGCGATGGAAAAATTCGCATCCTAAAATCGAAAGAGGGTAAAATCTGGAATGAAGTGGCCTTATTGGAAAAAAAGGGCTTTGATTTACGTGATGCAAAATTATCGATAACGCCTGAGGGTCGAATCATGGTTATCATAGGTGGGAGTATGTATGTCGATAAAATTTTAAAAGGTAGAATCCCACATGTATCTTTTTCCAATGCATCTGTCTCGACATTTTCAGAACCAGAACCTGTAGAAATCGACCCCTCCATCGTTTCTTGGGGTGATTGGATCTGGAGAGTCACCTGGCACAAAGGCATCGGATATGGAATCGATTATCAGGTCGGACCCGATGAGAGAAAGGGACCTACATCACTTTTTCTCGTCAAAACACGAGACGGAAAAAAATTCAGCAAGGTGTCTAAACTAGAGGTGTCAGGGTTCCCTAATGAGGCAACTATTCGTATCGACCAACAAAATTCCATGTATGTCATGATCCGCAGGGAATTAGAAGATAAAATGGGTGTCATGGCAAAGAGTACATTTCCTTTTGAAGATTGGGCCTTTCAAAAAATGCCCATGCGCCTTGGTGGCCCGAATTTTATATTTGACAAAAATCAAGCGAATATCATAGCTGCAACAAGAATCCATGAGGGTACAACTATGTCGACTGGTATTTTTGTCAAAAAGGGCTCAGAGGATTTTAAAGAAATCATCCGATTGCCTTCAGGTGGCGACACGAGTTATGCAGGAATGGTCACGTATGGCAACTATTTATGGGTTACCTATTATTCTTCCCATGAGGGAAAAACATCGATTTATTTAGCCAAAATATCAAAATCATATCTCAAAAAAGCCATACATCAACTAAATTGATTAATTCTCAAAATAGTTTCTCATTGAAAAACGAGCAAATATGTCCATAAACCATAAGCCTGATCAAGTAGTCTCGGTGCATGAGGTTGAGCAACCTCTAAAGACTAGCTTATGGTCAAAGGAATGGCTTATTGTTTATTCATTATGCATGGTTGGGCTTCTGAATTACCTCGATCGCACGATGTTGAGCACGATGAGAAGTTCGATTGTTGAAAAAATTCCGATGAGTAATGCACAATTCGGATTATTGACCACCGTATTTTTATTTTCCTACGGGATTTGTAGCCCCATCGGAGGTTTTTTAGCTGATCGGTTTCAAAGAAGTCGGGTAATTATTTTTAGTTTATGCATTTGGTCAGTGGTCACTTGGTTGACTTCTTATGTAACGGATTTTAATATGCTAGTATGGTCTAGAGCTGTTATGGGTATCAGTGAGGCCTGTTATTTGCCGGCAGCCTTGGCACTAATTACGGATTATCATGGCAATAAAACGAGATCATTAGCCGTAGGAATCCATATGACGGGCATTATCGCGGGGCAAAGTTTAGGCTTTGTGGGAGGGTGGTTGGCCGAAATGCATACTTGGAATTATGCTTTTTATTTATTTGGTATAATCGGTATAGGATATGCATTGATATTGGCATTTTTCCTCAAAGACAAACCTGTTAGCAAGGAAGTATCCTCCAGCCATCGCAATGAAGAAAAAAAGATCGATTTTTTCCAGGTGATGAGCACCTTAATGACTAATATCAATTTTATGCTGTTACTTGTATTTTGGTGTTTATTGGGAATTGTAGGCTGGCTGATTATGGGCTGGCTACCCACATATTATCAAGTGCATTTTCATGTTTCTCAGGGAATGGCAGGCTTATATGCGACGGGGTATTTATATCCATTTTCGATGATTGGGGTTGTCGTAGGTGGCTTAGTAGCTGATCGCTGGAACCAAAGCAATAAACGCGCACGAATGCTGATACCTGCGATAGGCCTATTGATTGCAATTCCTGGTGTTCTATTAGCCGTGAATACCCAATACATTGAAATAGCGATTTTAGGATTTATGATGTATGCCTTTACCAAGGTATTTTCGGATGCGAACCTGATGCCAATTTTGTGTACGATTATTGATGAAAAATACCGGGCTACAGCCTATGGAATTTTAAATTTATTTGCTTGTTTGGTGGGAGGAATCGGCATTTATGCGGGAGGAATGCTCCGAGATGCACAGATTTCTATGGATTATATTTTCATCTTTGCTTCCTTTGTAATGCTACTTTGTCTTGTGCCTTTGGCCCTTATTTATTTTAGAAACAAAACGGCAAAATTAGTGGGGTAAATTCCAAATTATAATCATTTGGAATACCTAATTTAATTGTTTCAAAGGCTTGCCAAGGGTGGGAGTTTTTTCGAAATAAATTAATTGAAAATTGGGTAGGCAAATTTAATCCCAAGAAGTGGTTCTAAATTAAAATGCATAGACATTTGTTGGGAAGACTTTTCTCCACATACTTAGTATTTGTACTTTTGTCGAGCGGTGTTTTACCAAAATATGTTAATTTGGTTTATTCATAAAGTCCTTTAAAAATAAAAGCATGGTAAATAAATTACTAAAAACGGCAATAGGAAGACTGCGAATTGTCGCATTTTTGGAAGGTTGTTCGTATTTACTTTTAGGTTTTACGATGATCTTGAAATACAAATATGCTATGCCGCAGCCCAATTACATCGTTGGTTTAGCGCATGGAATTCTTTTTGTTATTTACGTCGTTTTACTGCTTCAAGTTTCATTTTTACATCGATGGAACCTACTGAAAATAGTTGGTGCTTTTGTAGCTTCACTCATACCTTTTGGCACTTTTTATGCGGATAAAGCCCTTTTTAGATAATTAGTTCTTACGATTAGCATGTGTACCACTTGCATTTCTTTTCGCGTGTTCAAAAGAGGGCAGAACGGGAAAAATATTAATTTATTAAAGGAGAATAAAAACCTACAGCTATGAAAAATAAATTTCTTGTCAGTATTTCTTTAGTGATATGCCTAGGAAGCACACAGATTATGAAAGGACAAACGAATCAAAATGCAGTATCGACTGATTTATGCCGAGGAAAATATTTCACGGAGGTTCAGGGAGCAGAATTTTTAAATGCACACGTGCCTGTGTCAAAAAAAGCTTGGGAAAGCAGGTCGAAATTGATCGTCCAACAAATTAAAGAGGGGATGGGCCTACAAAAATTTCCAGCTAAATTAAATTCAAAAGCCGTCATCCATAGTAAAAAAGAGTTTGACGGCTATACGATTGAAAGTGTCTATTTTGAGAGCTTGCCAGGATTTTATGTCACAGGAAGTTTATATAGACCTACTAAAAAATACGCTACTTATGCGGGTATTTTATGTCCTCATGGTCATGATAATCAATTAAAAGGACGTACCAGAGATCAAACGCAAATCCGTTGCGCTACCTTAGCCCGCATGGGAGCCGTTGTATTTGCCTGGGATATGGTTGGGTATGACGATAGCAAGCAATGTTCACATGGCATTGCATCTTCGTTAAAATTACAAACGATCAATAGTGTTAGGGCATTGGATTTCTTATTGGATTTACCTTCGATCGACAAAAATCGGATTGGCATTACCGGTGAATCAGGTGGGGGAACGCAAACGTTTTTATTAACGGCTCTAGATTCTCGCATTAAAGTATCTGTGCCCACGGTCATGATTTCATCTCATTTCTTTGGCGGATGTAATTGTGAGAGCGGTATGCCTATTCATAAGAAAGGCAATTATCAGACAAATAACGTAGAAATAGCTGCATTAACGGCACCTAAACCTATGTTGATGATTTCAGATGGGGCCGATTGGACCCAAAATACACCTAAGGTTGAATTTCCATTCATGCAAAAGATTTATGCATTATACCAAAAAGAAAACTTGGTGGAGAATGTGCACCTAGCCAAAGATGTACATGATTATGGGCCAAATAAGCGCATGGGCATGTATCCCTTCATGGCTAAATACTTATCCTTAGATTTATCAAACGTCATGAATGCAGGTGGAAATATAGATGAAGGTCCTTCCAAAGTCCTAAGCCCAGCTGAATTGAGTGTATTTAACGAAGCATATCCATTGCCTGCTAATGCAGTAAAAGGGGATGTGGAAGTGATGAAATTAGTGCAATAAAAAGCTAAAATAAAGCTTACTGGCTTAGATAAATTTGAATAGATGAAGGGGTTATTAGTGTTTTTAAGTATTTATTTGACAGCAACAGGAATAGTAGCTCAAAAACTTGTTCCTCAAAAGCCTAGAATTCTAATCAGTACGGATATTGGAGGAACAGACCCCGACGATAACCAATCCATGGCGCATTTATTGATGTATGCGGATCGCTTCCAACTAGAAGGATTGATATCATCGCCTTCCTACGGAAAGGGGAGTATCGCTGAGATTTTGAGAATGATTGATTTGTATGAAAAAGACTTACCAAAACTTAAAAAACATACAAAAGGCTACCCTTCACCTGAATTTTTACGCTCGATTACCAAACAAGGACGACATGGAAGCGCACCTTACAAAGGTTATTTAAGTCCGACTGAGGGTTCGAATTGGATTATAAAGTCTGCTAAAAAGAAAAGTGCCCAACCCGTATGGGTGTTGGTTTGGGGAGGTTTAGATGATGTGGCACAGGCCTTGCATGATGCACCAGAAATTCAAAGTAAGCTTAGAGTTTATTGGATTGGGGGACCTAACAAAAAGTGGGGGGCCAACAGCTATTCCTATATAGCATCTAATTTTCCGAAGCTTCATTTGATCGAAGTTAATTCCAGCTATTATGGTTTCTTTTCAAAATCAGATCTTTTAGATGAGATTAATCCTTCCAATTATTATGAAAAACACATTCGGGGAGCTGGTGAATTGGGTAAAGATTTTAAAAACTATTACCAGGGAGAAATAAAAATGGGAGATACCCCATCACTTCTCTACATGATGGACGGTAATCCCGAAAATCCTACGAAAGCTAGTTGGGGTGGCCAATTCACCACCATTTCTCAAAGTCCACGAGTTATTTTTGATCGAAGCACAACGCTCAAAGATACAGTAGCCTTTTGCACATTAGTTGAATTTCATTTTAAAGGGCCTGAAATTTCTATATCGAAAGATTCAGCATGTTTTTGGATGGAGACCAGCTATAAAGATCATGTCCAAAAATGGCCCGGGTATTATTTAGGTCAAGGAAATTATGGCTTAAAATATGTACCGAAGCAGGCAGAAACCATTTCGTATCGCTTTAGTAGTATGATCGTTGGCATAGCATTATCACCAGGCCAACTCGTTGTCACGAATACGTGGCCAGGAAAAAAGAACCCTATGGATTTTCGTTTAGGCGATTACTGGTATACAGATAAGCCGGAATTAAATTTATATGAAGGAAAGATACAAGGGGGTAAAACTGTCCATAGATGGCGTGATGACGTATTAAATGATTGGGCCAAACGCTGGGAGTGGTTGAAATGAGGTAGTTTCGAAAGAATTAATTATTAGTTTGAACTTTGACCTACAAATTCAAAAAAAATGTCTGTAAACTATTGGTTTACAGACATTTGATTAAAAATAAAGTGATCCCGCTGGGATTCGAACCCAGGACCCATACATTAAAAGTGTATTGCTCTACCAACTGAGCTACGGAATCATCAAGCTTGCACTTGTTATATAAAATGGTTCACTCTGGAACCGAAAGGAGATTCGATCACTGACCGACTCTCATTTGCATTTAAGGCATTTTATTGCCTTATTGCGGTGCAAAACTAAGACGGTTTTTCGAATTATGCAAGCGAGCCTTCTAAATAAAATTATATTTTTTGCTATTTTTTTGTTGGCCTTCTGTCAAAGCGCTTACAGCCAAATAGATAGAAAGCAAATAAAAATGGCAGATTCCCTGTTTCAGGCGAATCGACTATTGGAAGCAGAAAAAATATACCGTTTAAATCTTCCTAATGCACTTGCAGAGTCTGAAAATATCAAACTAAAATTGGCATTCATCTCCAAAGCAAAAAATGATTGGTTAAGTGAATTGTACTTTTTATCAAGTATTCACGCGAGACAAAATTCGCTTGCAATCGCTAAACGTTTGGAAGAAATAGGGGTAAAGCGTAACCTAACTGGGTATGAAGTCACACTTATAGATCAAATTGAATGGATTTATTTTGCTTTGTTTCCCTACGTCACCGGCATATTACTCGCCTTGGGTCTTTACGGAGTACTGATTCTCCTTCTTAAATTTCGCCGCCGCAGACGCCTCAGAAAGATCCAAATTATGTATTTAATGGCCTATTTTTTACTGATACTGCTTTTTGCAAATTTTCCTGGATTTTTACGCTATGGAATTATCACAAGTGAAAAAGCTTATTTACGCGAATTTGCTTCGGCAGCAGCTCCCGTAAAACAAATACTTCAGAAGGGGAATCGAATAAACTACTGGAATACGAAAGACGTTTGGGTGACTTGCCTACAAGATGGTCAAATAGGCTATATTAAAGTCAATGATTATTCTCCGATCGACTAGAGGTGTAAAATCTCAAAGCTTAAATCCAAGATTATTTCACGTTCGGAAACGGCATGACCGATTACCCCTTTAACTTTTAAATCCGCATTTTTAATTGCTTCCAATACGCGAACAACCTTAGCTAGGGGATAATTACGTTTGGCATTCAAATAATCTCGGACAAAATAAGGATTTACACCAATGTTTTTGGCAATTTCTGCGTCCGACATAGACCCTAAATCATGTACCTGAAGCACCTTCATGAAATAGTTAAACAACATGATTAACATAGGAGGGACGGGATTCTGCTTCGTGTTCTCGGCAAAATAAAAGGCAATCTTTTGTGCTTTGGCGATGTTTCGTGTAGAAAGCGCATTTTGAAATTCAAAAATATTGTATTCCCGACTAATCCCGATGAATCGCTCAATCTCTTCTGCACCTACCTCTGCACCTTGTGGTAAATTAATCACAAGTTTATCAGCCTCGTGCGCAATGCGTTGCAAGTCGGCACCCACAAACGAAACCATCAATTCAAGTGATGCCGCCTGGATAGTTAACCCTTTTTGAGCCAAGTAATCCTTGAGCCAGGCACCCACTTTATCTTCTTTAATCTTTTTGGAACATACGATTACCCCAAGTTTATCCGCAAGTGTGAGCACCTTTGCTTTCTCTGCAACTAGATTCTTAATCGTAAAAATTAGTACGGTTGAGTCAGTAGGTCTATCGCAATAATCTTCCCATGCTTTCAAATCTTCATTGCCTTTAACCTCTTTTCCTTTTGCCAAAACTTCTAAGAAACTAGCCTCCTTTACAATAATGACCTGTCGCTCAGCCATCATTGGATAGCGGCGTGCATAAGAAATCACAGAACCCATGGTTTGATCTTTACCAAAAAGCACAAATTGATTGAAACTTTTTTCATCCTCCTGCAAAATCCCGTCTTCTAGTCCATCAGCCACCTGATCAATAAAAAATGGCTCGTCCCCATAAATGACATAGATAGGCGCAAATTTCTTGGCTTTAATGTCGTTAAGTACGTCTTGAGGGGATTTTTGCATTAGTCAAGTTGTCAGTCACTAGTCACTAGTCGCTAGTTAATTTCCAAAGATAAATATTTTTAGGGTAGAGATTAACTCTTAGTCAGAAGTGAAAGAAATATTCTATTTAACTTAATACCCAATTTACCTAGCGACTAGCGACTTTACTCCTTCGGACTTTTTCTTTACCTTTGAACCTCATTCAAAACATGATTACATGCAAATTGCACCTAAGACCGTTGTTTTTATCTCGTATGAACTTGCTTTCCCAGATGAAAATGGCCAACCAGACGTTGTTGAGATTGTAGATGAGAACGAACCAATGGTATTTATCCACGGATTAAGCGGACTTCCTGAAAGCTTTGAAGCCAATTTAATGGGCCTGAAAGCTGGAGATACCTTTAATTTCAATATAGCGGCAGAAGATGCCTACGGTAACCTAGATCCCAATGCCATCATATCATTACCAAAATCCATCTTTGAAGTTGAGGGACAAAAAGCCGACGACATCCTTGTCGTAGGTAATTACATTCCCATGACAGATGATCAAGGTGAGCGCATGCAAGGTCTAGTAGTGTCTATCGGCGACGATCACGTGATGATGGATTTCAACCACCCTTTGGCAGAAAAAGAATTAATTTTTACAGGTAAAATCATTAAACTAAGAGAGGCCACTGCCGACGAACTTGCACATGGTCACGTGCATGGCGAAGGCGGGGTGCATCATTAAAATTACACTTTAGACGTTGGACATTAGACGTTAGCTTTATAATCTGCTGTCCAGCGTCTAACGTCCAACGTCTGACGTCCAATTATGAAACCAACCTTCGATTCCATTTACATGGAGCTTGCGGAAAAATTAGCCTTACGTTCGCATTGTACGCGCGCGCAAGTAGGAGCGGTGCTGACCAAAGATACCCGAATCATTTCAATAGGGTATAATGGGCCGCCCCAAGGAACACATAATTGTGACGAAGATTTTCATGAAGAAGGCGGATGTCCAAAAGATTCAAAAGGATCATGTTCACTTGCCCTACATGCAGAACAAAATGCCATTTTATATGCCTCAAAAAATGGTGCTTCTATTGAAGGATCAACCATCTACGTGACACTTTCCCCCTGCATTTCGTGCGCACGCATCATCTACAGCATGAAAATTAAACGTGTGATTTACCTCAATAGCTACGCTGCTTACAAAGGCTTAGCCTCCGACGAAGGAGTCGATTTCTTACGTAAATTTGGGGTAGAGGCCATTGCCTACAAGGATATATAGTAGAGACGCGTATCCAGAGTCTAACGTCCAGAGTCTAGCGTCTAACGTCTAAAAAAAACCTCGCAAAGCAAGGTCTTTTTTTTGTAGCGGGGAGCAGAATCGAACTGCCGACCTTTGGGTTATGAATCCAACGCTCTAACCATCTGAGCTACCCCGCCAAAACATGGTGCAAATGTAGTTGAAAGCTAGTACAGTCACAAATATTTTATGAATACTTATTAAATTTGGGACAGATTTGGGAATTAGGCAAGATAGTTTACCTTTGTTTGTATCAATAAAAGTAGGCACATGGGACAGCAACATTTTGAATTCGAATATGAGATAAAAGCCTCTCCAAAAGTACTTTATCCGTATATCAGTTCCGCTTCCGGGCTTCAGCAGTGGTTTGCGGAAAAAGTAACCGTCAAAAATTCAGAGCTGTTCATATTCAACTGGGACGACGAAACCCACACGGGACATTTAGTCCAAAATAAAGTTAACAAATCCGTTAAATTCGACTTTTCCAGTGCCGATCAAGCACCTTTAAGCGCATTCATTGAAATTAAACTCGATGTAAGTGAATTAACCAACGCCACTTATTTGAAAATATACGACAGCGCATCAACGTTCAAAAGTCCTGCTGACGCGCAAGAATTATGGGACTATCTTACGGATAAACTAAAAGAAATAGTCGGAAGTTAGTATGCGTAAAATTGACAAACTCGTATTACAAGCATTTTGGGGGCCTTTTGCGCTTACCACCCTGGTAGTCATTTTTATTTTCCTCCTCCGATTAGTTCTCTTTTACTTCTCTGACCTATTTGGGAAAGACCTAGGCTTCTTTGTTTACGTCGAATTATTCTTCTACTTTTCGCTCATTACTTTACCATTAGCTTTACCATTATCCGTCTTACTTTCTTCCCTGATGACCTTCGGGAAATTAGGTGAAAATTTCGAGTTGACAGCACTTAAAAGTGCCGGTATATCCATTAACCGCATCATGCGACCTATTTTCATTGCGGCCATTGGCCTAAGTATTTTCATGTTTTGGTTTAATAATGTGGCATTACCCTGGGCCAATTTAAAAGGTTGGGGACTACTTTACGATATAAAAACCACCAAAACTACCTTGAATATCAAAGAAGGGATTTTCTATTCAGACTTACCCGGATATTCAATTAAAGTGGCGAAAAAATATCCCGATAATAAAACGCTTAAAAGCCTTATTATTTACGATCATACCCACAATGATGGAAATCGCCATGTCACACTTGCAGATTCAGCTCAGATGTACACCATTTTAAATAAAAAATACCTCATTTTCGAGCTATTTAATGGAAAAGACTACGTAGAGGACGCCGATCGAGGAAGTAATTTAAATGCAACTGATTTGGCATTACACCATTTCAAAAAGAGTAAAATTGTCATGTCACTTGAAGCTTTTGACATGCACAAAACAGAGGACAACCAATTTGCCCACCATGAAATAATGCGAAGCAACGTGCAACTCGATGAAGACGAAGATTCCCTGCGACATGTGATTAAAAATATCAAAAATGGCTTTCCCAAGGCATGTGGGCCTAATTTTATTTATTTCTTTCACCCCGTTCGTTATTCATTTAAGACCTTGAAAAAAACCAACTGGGTTGCTGCACGAATCGATTCAGGAGTAAAAAAAAGAAATAGAGATTTATATGATTTGGTGGATCAGCAGATCACCAACATGGAAGTATTTGGTGAAACGAATCGTGTGAATTTGGAATCAAGACAAGATAAACTATTGAAAACACGGTTGGAATGGCACAGAAAATTCACGACCTCACTCGCTATTTTAATTATGTTTCTTATCGGTGCACCATTAGGCGCCATCATCAAAAAAGGAGGATTTGGCATTCCTGTCGTCGTAGCCGTGTCCTTTTTTATCTTGATGTACATCATGAGCCAGCAAGGCGACAAGATGGCAAAAGAGGGGAAAGTCCTCTTGGAAATCGGAGCATGGATTTCAAATACCATCCTAACGCTCATAGGAATCTACTTTCTACGCATCGCAGTGAATGACTCTCGCTTATTCGAAGCAGATAATTATTTGGTTATTTGGAGTCGCTTTAAACAAAAATGGCAACGCCCCATTTGATTTGCAATTCTAGATTAATTGAAGTACTTTTGTGGATTAATTTTTCAAACATAATAAACTGGTAAAAGATGTATTTGTCACCCGAAGTAAAACAAGAGATTTTCGAATCAAAAGGGAATGCAAAGTCTAAAATCGATACTGGTTCTGCTGAGTCGCAAATTGCGTTATTCACTTTCAGAATCAATCATTTGACTGAGCACCTAAAGAAGAACAAAAAAGACCATAGCACACGCTTGGGACTTTTAAAATTAGTAGGTAAGCGTCGTCGCTTACTTGATTACCTTACACGTACTGAGATTTCTCGTTACCGTGCGATTATCGCTGAATTAGGAATTCGTAAGTAAACAATTCAACAGGGTTTCATGTCGATGGAGCCCTGTTTTATTTAATTTACTCCGTTTGAATTCTTCAAACATTACACTTCTTCACGCGAGGTTGCGTGAAAAATTTATCCGAAACGTATGTCATTTAACATCATTACAAAGCATATTTCGATGCCAGATGGCAAGGAAATCCAAATTGAAACTGGCAAATTAGCCAAGCAAGCGGATGGAGCTGTTGTCATAAAGTCAGGAAATATGATGTTGCTAGCCACTGTGGTAGCAAACAAAGAGGCCAAAGAAGGAGTAGATTTCCTTCCATTATCTGTAGATTATCAAGAAAAATTTGCGTCTAACGGACGTATTCCAGGTTCTTTCTTAAAAAGAGAGGCCCGTCTTTCTGATTATGAAATCCTTATCTCGCGTTTAGTAGACCGTGCATTACGTCCTACTTTCCCGGATGATTATCATGCAGATGTTCAAGTTTTGATCAACTTAATTTCAGGTGATGCTGAAGTTTTACCAGATGCTTTTGTTGGCCTAGCAGCTGCTGCTGCTCTAGCCGTATCAGATATTCCGTTCAACGGACCTATTTCTGAGGTACGTGTCGCAAAAATCAATGGTACATATAAAGTCAACCCGAGCGTTAGCGAATTAGCCGGCGCCAGCCTAGAATTAATTGTTGCTGCAAATGCAAACGATATTTTAATGGTCGAAGGTGAAGGAGATGAAGTTTCAGAAACAGAAATGTTAGAAGCTTTACGCATCGCACATGATGCCATCAAAATTCAATGTAAGGCATTAAATGAGTTAACTGAAGCGTGTGGAAAAACAGAAAAACGTACGTATTCACACGAATCACACAACGAAGAGTTGCGTGCTGAATTGTGGAAAAACTACTACGAGAAGTATTTGGCAGTAGCTAAATTAGCTAATCCAAAGAAAGAGGAGCGTAAAGCTGGCTTCAAAGCCATCGTAGATGAATTTATCGCTTCGTTGCCTGAAGATCATTTGGTTAACCTTTCGTTAGCAAAAACATATTTACACGATATCGAAAAAGAAGCAGCTCGCCAACTAGTTTTGCAAGAGCGCTACCGTTTAGATGGCCGTAAATTGAACGAAATACGTCAAATCACGTGTGAAGTAGATTATTTACCTACTCCGCACGGTTCTTCAGTGTTTACTCGTGGAGAAACACAATCTTTGACTACAGTCACGCTTGGAACTAAGATGGATGAGCAAATCATCGATCAACCAATGACGCAGGGATACAATAAATTTATGTTGCACTACAATTTCCCAGGTTTCTCAACAGGAGAAGTTAAGCCAAATCGTGGGGTAGGACGACGTGAAGTAGGACATGGTAACTTGGCCATGCGTGCGATTCGTAAGGTTCTTCCAAAAATGGAAGATTTTCCGTACACATTACGTATTGTCTCAGACATCTTGGAATCAAATGGTTCTTCGTCGATGGCAACAGTGTGCGCAGGAACATTAGCCCTTATGGATGCTGGTGTTAAAATCAAAGCGCCAGTTTCAGGTATTGCAATGGGTTTAATCTCGGATGCAAAAACTGGAAAATATGCAGTTCTTTCCGATATTTTAGGAGATGAGGATCACCTAGGTGATATGGACTTCAAAGTAACAGGAACTGAAAACGGAATCACAGCTTGCCAAATGGACATTAAGGTTCAAGGTTTGTCATACGAAGTTTTAGCTGAAGCGTTAACGCAAGCCAAAGAAGGCCGTTTGCATATTTTGAATGAAATGAAAAAGGCTATGCCTGCCGTTCGTGAAGAATTCAAGCCACAAACTCCACGTGCTACCGTTATTAAGATCCAAAAAGATCAAATCGGTTCAGTAATCGGGCCAGGTGGTAAAGTTGTTCAAGATATCCAAAAGCAATCCGGTGCCACAGTAACCATCGAAGAAAAAGAAGACGGAGGATACGTAAGTATATTCTCTTCAAATGGAGATGCTATGGCACATGCGGTTCGCATGGTGAAAGGAATCGTTACACTTCCAGAAGTAGGCGAAATCTATGAAGGAAAAGTGAAAAACATTCAAGCGTTTGGTGCTTTTGTTGAGTTCTTACCGGGAAAAGACGGTTTGTTGCACATCTCTGAAATTTCATGGGATCGCATTGAAACGATGGACGGTGTTTTCAAAGAAGGAGATCGAGTTCAGGTTAAATTGGTAGAAGTAGATAAGAAAACGGGTAAATTCCGTCTTTCTGCAAAAGCACTACTACCAAAACCAGAAGCAAGCGCTGAATAAATTATTTATGGGCAAAAGAAAACCTTTTGCCCATTCAATCTGTTGTAAAATCCTATGAGACAGCTAAAAATTAGCAAACAAATTACCAACAGGGAAAGTCAATCGCTTGACAAATACCTGCAGGAAATCGGTAAGGTGGATTTATTGACACCGGATGAAGAGGTAATACTCGCACAAAAAATCCGAGAAGGAGACCAGTTATCATTAGAACGTTTGACGAAAGCCAATTTACGTTTCGTGGTATCGGTAGCTAAACAATACCAAAATCAAGGTCTTAGCCTTGGTGACTTAATAAATGAAGGAAACTTAGGTTTGATCAAAGCAGCACAACGTTTTGATGAAACTCGTGGATTTAAATTTATCTCATATGCTGTATGGTGGATTCGTCAGTCTATCTTACAAGCTTTGGCTGAACAATCTCGTATCGTTCGTTTGCCATTGAACCGCGTAGGATCACTAAATAAAATCTCGAAAACTTTTTCTGAACTTGAGCAAAAATTTGAACGTGAGCCTTCTCCAGAAGAATTAGCCGAAGTATTGGAAATTTCCACCGGCGAAGTTGTCGATACCCTAAAGATTTCTGGTCGGCACGTTTCTATGGACGCACCATTCGTTCAAGGTGAAGAAAATTCATTGTTAGACGTTTTAGAAAATGATTCAGAGGATAAGCCAGATTCGGGTTTAATCAACGATTCATTACGTCGCGAAGTTCAGCGAGCATTGTCTACGTTAACCCAACGGGAAGCTGATGTCGTTACATTATATTTTGGCTTAAATGGTGAGCACGCGATGACCCTAGAGGAAATCGGTGAAAAATTCAACCTAACACGCGAACGCGTAAGACAAATTAAAGAGAAAGCGATTCGCCGCCTCCGTCATACGTCACGTAGTAAAGCCCTAAAAACTTATCTTGGATAAATCAAAAGCCTCTTATGAGGCTTTTTTTTGCTATGGCATACCCTGATGGACTTGTGGATTTGATTGATGGTTTGCACCAACAAGGTGTAAATGAGGCAATTATATGCCCAGGTTCTCGAAACGCACCTATTATGTTGGCCTTAGTTCGCCACGGTGGATTTCATTGCTATTCCATTTCAGATGAACGTTCTGGTGGTTTCTTTGGTCTCGGTCGCGCATTGAAAACGAAAAAACCAGTTATACTCTGCTGTACATCTGGATCTGCGGGTCTCAATTTCGCTCCGGCTATAGCCGAAGCATTCTTTCAAGAAGTTCCAATCATTGTGTTAACAGCAGACCGACCAGCCGAATGGATTGGTCAGTGGGATGGTCAGACTATCTATCAGGAAAATCTATTCGGCAAGCATGTCAAACATGCCGAAAGCTTCATTCCCTATCAACCAAATCAGCTCGTGGAGAAAGCCATGGCATTTCCACAAGGGCCAGTACACATGAATATACCCATTGCTGAGCCGTTTTATCCAACAAGCGGAGAGGCATTACCGCAAATTCGGGAACCTCAGGCAGTTGAAGCCTATAAAACCCCTGAATTAGATACCGATTTTGATGTAAATCCAGATGCTTCACTACTTATCACCGTTGGCCAAAGACAATTCAATCAAGCTGAGAATAAATTATTTGCCCAATTGGCGCTTAAGGGGATACCCGTTGTAGGTGATGCAACAGCAAATCTACCTTCGGAATGCCAACTGCATCATGATTTAATTTGGGCTAATGAAGCGAATTTATCTTCGTTCCAACCAGAATTTCATATTCATTTTGGTAAATCGTTTGTTAGCAAACGCATTAAACAATTTCTAAGAACCCATAAGCCCAAAGCATCATGGTTAGTGCACCCCAATCCCATCGGAAAACCTAATCCATTTCAATGTCTAACAAGGGTAGTTCATGCAGAAACAAACTCGGTTTTAGAATCATTGTGCCAACAAACCCTGAGGGGGGTGTCGGCTATAAATAGTGCCAAAAACAGGATAGAGGATATACAGGGCGCGTATTTTAAAAAAGAAAGCTGGTCCGAAATAGTTATTTATAACCGATTGATTGGCGCCATTGACTCACCAAATTCGGAGGTTCATGTGGCAAATTCATTGGCTATTCGATACATCAACTGGACGGAAAAAGTATTTACTCAAACTGAAGTGTTTTCCAATCGAGGTACTAGTGGAATCGATGGATGTCTAAGCACGGCGATTGGAGCGAGCCAAAAAACAACAAAATTAGTTATCTCGCTGATAGGTGATGTGGCTTTTCAATACGACCGAAATGCACTTTGGAATTCGTATGTAGGTTCGAATGTTCGTATCATCATTTTCAACAATGCTGGTGGAGGAATCTTTGGCATATTAGATGGAGCTAAAGTCCTGCCAGAGCTGGGTGAATTTATGATAACGCATCAGTCATTTAAAGCTAAAAATACAGCTATAGATGCTGGAATAGACTACTTCGAAGCTCATAATTGGAATGAATTAAATCAAGAACTAAGACATTTTTTTGAGCCAAGCAATCGAGCTAAAATCTTAGAAATTTGTACCGCTTCAACTAAAAATACGGAGGAATTACAAGCTTACATGAACTTATTCAAGCATTGATTTTTTTTGAATTCGCTCCCAATTTTTCACATATAATGGGTTTTTAGGATCAACAGCTAATGCTTTTTGAACATATTGCTTCGCCAGTTCCCAATGCATCCGCTGAATCTCCACATATCCCAAATTATTATAAATTAAGTCTTGATATTTTCCTTGCCGCAACGCGAGTTTGAACATCTTTTCCGCTAAATCCAATTGATTTAATTCTTGAAAAACCACACCTTGATTGATCATCGTTTCTACCGAAAGGGAATCAATAGCTAGTGCTCGATCATACGAAACCATCGACTCATTCCACATTTCCTTATGCATCTGAATATTGCCGTGAAGTGTCCAATTAGCCGCAGAATCAGGAAAATTCTTGATTAGTTTAGCGGATTCAGTAATGGCCAAATCATATTTTTCCAAATTTTGAAGAGTTTCAGCCAATTTAAACAGGGCAGGGGCAAATTTGGGATCTTGCGTGTAAGCAATTGTAAAATCAGCTAAGGCCTCATCATTTTTCTCGAGCTGTTGGTATACTAAACCCCGATTATAATACGCATCTGGAAATTCCTTTTGCTTCTTAATTGATTCTGTATACCACTTAATAGATTCAAAATATTCCTTTTCTTTAAATTTGGCGTTACCCCGCAGAAAAAAATCAGATGCTTCTTTTTTTGAGGTGTCTGATTGACAAGAGACTACTAAAATCGCAAACATGCATAGAAAGAGGTACCTCATAATGGATATAATTTTTATCTTTGTGCCTCAAATTTAATTAATTAAGATGGCATACGCAGAAATGTTAACCGATAAAGGGTTAATGAAAATCGAATTTTATACAGAGGATGCTCCACTTCACGCAAAAAACTTTATGGATTTAGCTGAAAAAGGGTTTTATGATGGACTGACTTTTCACCGAGTAATTGCAGATTTTGTCATTCAAGGAGGCTGCCCAGATGGCACTGGAGCAGGTGGCCCTGGTTACTCAATCCCATGTGAATTAACTGGAAATAATCAGTTTCATGATCGTGGAGTACTTTCTATGGCGCATCGTGGATTAAATACGGGAGGATCCCAATTTTTCATTTGTCACTCTCGTAACAACACAGCGCACTTAGACCGTAAGCATACATGCTTTGGTAAAGTTGTTGAAGGCTTAGACATAATCGATCAAATTCGCGAAGGGGATGTGATTCAAAGCGTTAAAATCATTCACGACTAGTGCATTTTATTAAAGAAATACCGCATGAAAATATGCGAATCTCACTTTTTGAATGGAACTCAAAATATATTTTGAAATTTGAGACGCCTCAACTCGAGCAAAGTTATAAATTCTCGGTTCTAGACTTTTCAGGCCAAAAAGAAATAGAGGAGCTGGCATCCAGCTCCTCCTTTCAAAATTTTGTCATAACCACCTTTCAGCAGATGTATGCTGAAATGGGGAAACAAATCAATTAAAGACTCAACCACTTTTTGCGTAACATCAATTGAGAATCAGTTGGATTGTCAACTGATTTAACCTCGAAAGCTTTCAAAGGAGTTTGCGTCACTTTCAGTTCAAAAGAACGCTCTAAACCGTCACGCTTAACTTTAAAAGTTAGTAAATCACCCACTTTCTTGTCGGCCATTAGCTTATCTAATCCAACAAAATCTGTTTGGTTTACCTGTACAATTTCATCACCTACATTCAATCCTGCTATAAATGCTGGACCGGCTTTTAAAATCGATGTAATGCGATTGTTTAAAACCGATAAACCCACATAAGGTATTGATTTGCTTAGATTTGTATCAGTCCATGAATAACCAAATTTGGCAAAAATACTCGCATAATCCGGTGTTTTAATACCATAAATATGGTCCTTGAAGAATCCAGCAGCAGATGTACCGGCCACTGTACTGAATGCATTCTCTAATTCTGAGTCGGTAAAACCACGCCCTTGCTTCAAATAATAGTTCGTATAAAGCAATTTAAATACATCGTCTAAACACTTGGCACCAGCTGTTTTTTGAATAATCCACATGTTTAAAATACCCCCAAGCAAGGATCCCTTGTCATAATATGAAACAGAGGAGTTGCGCGAATTTTCGTTTGGACGGTAGTATTTAATCCACGCGTCCCAACTAGCGGAAGCGGCAGATTCAACAGATGCACCAGGTGTGTTTTCAACGGAAGAAATGTCTTTACCCAGATCAATTAAATATGCTTCCGATGAAACCATTTTTGTCCGAAGATTGATCACTTCAGCATAATAACTAGTTATACCCTCAGAAAACCAAAGATTGTGCGTGTAATTTTCTTGTTCATAATCGAATGGCCCCAAGGCAATTGGACGAATACGCTTCACATTCCATAAGTGAAAATACTCGTGCGCTAATAAATTTATGACACCTTGGTAGCCGCCAGGTGTTTCATAGGCTGTTCGAGAAACGGAACACGTAGTCGAATACAAATGCTCCAATCCACCTGTACCACGTTGAATGTTATGAATAATAAATAAATAATGGTCACAAGGATGCGTGCCAACCACATTTTGGGCTTCTTGCGCCATCTTAGTTACATCGGCGATAAATTTGACAGAATCTACTTTAGTTTGGCCAAAGAATGCAATTTGGTGTGGAATGTTATTGACTTTAAAATCCCAAACCTTATGATTGCCTATTTCAATAGGTGAATCAAATAATTCATCCAAATCTTTGGCGATATACTTGAAGCCACTCACATTTTTCAGGGCGGTTGACACTTTTTTAAAGTCCTTATGCGGAATAATTTCAAGTTCCTGTGGACCTTTTGCCCATTTCGCGACATACATTAGCATATTGGCAGGGTTAATATAGCCATGTACGTCATCTAAAAATGAGGTACGTACCGACAATTCAAAAGCATATACCAAATAATTTACTTGCACTTTTTTCATGCCAGGAACAATAGAAATCCGCCACGTATTTTTAGAAATTTTGTTGATAGGTAAGGAATTCCCACTTGCAGTAGCACTAACCTGCTCCACATTCCGGGCGAATTCACGAATCAAATAGGACCCTGGCGTCCAAGCTGCCATCTTAAGGTCAATATACTTGGCGTTTTCTTTACTCACATCTAAAGTAGTTGTGACTTCAAAATAATGAGATTGTGGATTAGACATTTGAATCAAGTGCTTGATGGGAGCAGCGCTCAATTCAAACCCCAGAATAAATAGGCTTAGAATTGCTAATTTCTTCAGTAACATTGATTTATAGTTTATAAGGATGAAATAGAAAACCTAAAATTAATAAAATAGGCCGTATCTCCTATGAAATAGCTATTAATTGGTCGGAAGCACCTAAAATAAATCAATTACCTCAAACAATAATTTGAAAGAAAAATCGTATTTTTGATGCAATGTGCATGTTGTAACCATATTCAAATGAATAACCATTCAAGATCGACTAGCTGGATCACAGCAATACTTTTTTTCTGCATGAGTTTGGGGGCTTTTGGCCAACAAACACTTAGTTTCAAAGATCATACGTTACATTTCCGCCAGGCCAAAGAATACTTTGATGCGAAGAATTATGTAGCTGCACGGGAAGAGTTTAATGCATATCTCGAAAGTATTGAGCCATTAAGTAATGAGCAAGCAGGCCAAAAGGTATTAGCTGAATATTACATGACGATGTGCTCGTTGTATATGAGCCAGCCTGAAGCGGAAATATTAGCCGAGCGTTTTGTAGCCAATAACCCGGAACATCCACAAGCCATCAAATTACTTCGTGGAATAGGTACGTTTTTCTATGACAATGGCGACTATGCTAAAGCAGTAAAATACCTGAGTAAATCATCCGAAACAAATTTAGAGGCCAAATACAAATTAGCTGTTTCATACTACGAACTAAAAAACTTTGTGGAAGCATTACCTTATTTCAATGAAATTAAGGTGGAACAAGAAGAAGAATATGCACTTTCTGCAGCATATTATGCAGCTGTCATCCAATTCAATGATAAACGTTATGCTGATGCGGCGCCAGATTTTCAAAAAGCAGAGGCGAGTAGCAAATATCGTAGGGAAATTCCAAATTGGATTGCCCTTTGTTATTTTAACCAATCCAAATTCAATGAATTATTGAATTACGCTGAACCTATTTTAGTCAAAAAGAACTCTGGGTACCGCTTAGATGAATTATCACGGTTGGTGGCCGACGTCCAATTCAAATTAGAGCGTTTCGATAAAGCAGCGAAAAGCTATGAGGTACTCATTAAAGCAACAGGTAATAAAATCAATCCTGTTTCTCAATATCGGTTAGGCTATTCCCTTTACCGGATCAAAAAGTTTAATGATGCGGCCATACAATTGAAAGGATTAGCTAGTCAAAAAGACTCATTAGGCCAATATGCTGCATTTACACTTGCTCTTTCTCAGTTAAATGCAGGAAATTTGGCAGCGACGTTAGACGCATTTGATTTAGCGAAAAACTTGAATTTTAATACGCTGATTCAGGAGGAAGCATTTTATAACCACGCCAAGGTACAATTAGACTTAGGTCGGGCATCAGAAACAATCCAAGAAATTCAATTATTCACGGCAAAATTTCCTAAAAGCAAATTTGCTGAAGAAGCTGTCGAACTAGTTGCGGATGCATTTTTACATGCAGATAACCTCAAAGTTGCTTTGGAATATTTGCAAGGCTTAACAAACCGATCACCTAAACTGAATGAAGCTTATCAAACCTTAAGTTATAATTTAGGAGTTCGCGCCTATAACGAAGAGCATTTCGATGAGGCTATTAAGTTATTTGATATTTCAATTAATACGCCTCAAAAAGCACAATACACCCAATTAGCGTTACTTGGAAAAGCAGAGAGCTTGTCTCAATTAAAGCAATTTGAAGAAGCTATTGAATTATATAACCCGTTGTTGAGTGGTAAAGGCCAAACAGAAGATTTCATCCAACAAGTTCGCATGGGTCTTGCGTTTGCGTATTTTAATACGAAAGATTTCACAAAGGCCAACAACCTATTTAAGGCGTATGTAGATCGATTAAAAGCAACGCCAAACTCAAAAAATAATCCAGCAATTTTAATTCGTTTGGCTGATACGTATTTGATTTCACGTAAATATCAAGATGCCTTAATGTATTATTCGCAAGCTGCGGAAATAGCTAAAAATGAAAAAGACTACGCTTTGTATCAAAAAGGGATGACCTTAACTTATTTGAATCGTGATGCTGAGGCAAGACAAACATTTAAGCAAGTTCGCATGAATTTCCCTGATTCAAAATTTGCAGAAGATGCGATTTTTCAGGAGAATATAGTATTATTTAATGGCCTTAAATATAAAGAGGCCATTATTGGATTTACTGAAATAATTGATGCCAAAACGAAGAGTGAGTACCTAGCTCAATCAATTTTAAAGCGTGCTCAAGCGTATACGAACAATGAGCAATTTGAGTTAGCACTTAGCGATTACAAGCGCATAATCAATGAATTCTCTGGAGATAAAATTGCAAAAGATGCCTTGATCGGCTTACAAGAGAACTTGATCAAAGTAGGCCGTCCAGAGGAGTTTGGTCAAGTATTAGAAAATTACCAAGCGAGTCATGCAGCAGAATCCAATGATGCAGAGGCAATGGATTTAAAATATAGTGCAGCAAAGGGGATTTATGATGGAAAGAAATTTGATAAAGCGATTCCTGCATTAAAAGATTTTGTTACTAAGTATCCAACTGATGAGAATGTCGTGGAAGCCTATTATTTAATTGCTGATGCGGCTGATCAAATTAAGGATTCTACGGAAGCAGTTGCAGCCTACAAGAAGGTTATTGAGCAAAATGCACACCCACAGGTAATTAAAGCTATTTTACGTACGGCTGAATTGGAATATACCCTTGGAAATTATCAGTCGTCTGTGAATTATTACCGCATGCATCAAGCGAAAATTAAAGAACCGGAAAATGTGCTGATGGGATATACGCAGATCTTTAATGCCTTTTATGCAGCAAAGAATTTAGATTCTGTGGGAAAAGTTATTTTAGAAGTTGAACCCTTAGACTTGTATTCAACAACAGAATTAGCAACGATGAGTCGGAAATTAGCCGATGCATATTCGGATAGTACGCAAATAGGCCAACGTAACGAATGGCTAGCAAAAACAATCGCATTAGACAAAAATGATATAGGTGGTGAGGCACAGATTGAATTAGCCATGCAATTAAGTCAAGGAGGTAAATACAAAGAATCCAATGAGATGATTACAACCAAATTCAAAAATGAGTTCGCAGATGTATCTGATGGGGTAATTGGAAAAGCTTATGTCTTGTTGGCCGAGAACTTTGTATTGCTAAAAAATCTTGCACAGGCACGTGCAATCTTGAAATCTATCATTGATAATTCAACGGACAATGCTATCGTTGAAGTTGCCAAATTAAAGTTAAAAAGCTTACCCCTTAAATAAGAGAACATGAAAATTGAAATGAACGCAAAATCAATAATCCTTTGCAGCTTATTTGGAATCTTTGGGGTACAGACGCAAGTTGGGGCTCAAGATAAAAAAGAAGGTAATATTCAGAATGATGATATCATTTTAGAGAAGGAGCGTAAAATTGTACTTCAGCCACAAATATCGCGCAATTTTGAACCTTTATCAGAAATTGAGAATACGCAAAAAGGGCGTAAAATGAAATATGAGTTCTTTGATCGTCGGTGGGAAACTGCCAACAAAACGATTTTGACTACATCGGTAATCGGACCTCGAACAGGGGATGAGTTGGTTTCTTCCTTTGGTCCTAAGTTTATGAATTTAGTGAAAGTTGGAGCAGGTAATTATGGCCATACGACACTAAATGGTCATTTTGGATTTAATCCAAAGGAAACTCAGTTTCATGGATTGTACATAAATCATGATGCAAATCGCCGCGGCCCCATTGGGGGTGGGAATTCCGGACGGAATGAAAATGAAGCAAAAGCCTATTCAAAAACGTTCACGGGAAACTATTTATTAGATGGTCAAATTAGTTTTAGGCGTATAGGTAATCACTACTATGGCCGCGATGAGCGTATTTTTGATGGAGGAGGAACTATTAGTGATTTTGATATTAAGTACAATAAGTTCAACTATTCAGGGAGTATTTCAAATGCTAAAAAAGATGCCAAATTTGATTACATCGCATCTTCAGGATTAACATATTTAAGTACAAATTACAATACTCGCGAATGGATTTGGGATAGCAAAATTCAATCAATCTTACATGTAAATGATAATTTGTCTGCCTACTTAGTGGGTGAAATGAACATGTCAGAGAACACCTTTGGACAAACAAATCGCCGGGAGTTATACCGCATTAAGCCGAGTTTCTTGTATAAAAACAACCGAATATCAGTGACGGCAGGTATTAATTTGGCCAATGAGAAAGATAAATTATTGGGTTTAAATAAAACGCGTTTATTTCCAATCGTGAAATTAGACGTCAAACCTACGGATTTCATACATGTGTTTGTTGGCCTAGGCGGTGAAACCTATTTCAATTCATTGAACCAATTTGCTGCAGAAAACAATTGGATGGCGCAGCAAGTAAATTTGCGAAACACCGTTCAAACATCTAATATTTACGGTGGGATTAAAGGATCCAATGAGCGGAACTTAGACTTTGAGATGAAGGTATCTTACTCTGAATTTAGTGATTTAGCCTTTTATATTCCGGCGAGTGATTCAACGCGCTTTGACATTAAGTATGCAGGGGGAGACAAAAAAGTACAAGTTTTGAATTTATCGGGGCAAATTAATTATCAGACCTTTGACAAAGTATTATCGATTTTAAAGTATGACTATAATCAATATACGAATATAGATTTCGCGGAAGGAAATGCGGTTTCTAAGCCGATGCTGAGTTTATCATTTACTAATTCGATAACTTTTAAGGATCGTATTATCGTATCTCCAGATTTATTTTACGTAGGTGGGCTTTATGGCATGCAAGCAAAAACAGGGAAATCCATTAAAATGGATGACATAATTGATTTGAATTTGAAAGTAAATTATCTGATTACAAAAAAATTCAATGCCTCGGTTAGCGCAAATAATTTGTTGGGTAAAGAATATCAACGATATTTGAATTACGCTACGCAGGGTCTTAATTATACAGTAGGAGTAGCTTATTCATTTTAGTTCACATGCAAGAAACGATTATATCCCTTATTGAAGAATCATTATTAAGCTACGATTGTGTGATTATTCCACAATTTGGGGGTTTTGTATTGAATACAAAAGATTTCATGTTTGATCAATCAACATCAACCATTTATCCGAAGCGCAAGTGGGTTGCATTTAACGAGCGTTTACGTGCTGATGATGGAATCTTAGCGATGGCTTTGGCTCAAAAATATGGAATGAAACAGAAAGATGCATTTAAGGAGATTCATGCATTTGCTCTTTCTTTAAATCAGCGAATACAAGCAGGTGAAAAGGTTGTTCTAGGAAAAGTAGGAACATTCACATTGCGTAATGAATCAAAAATCAGTTTTGAGCCTAATCCGGAAACAAATTTTGATTTAACTCAATTTGGGCTTTTGCCGGTGCAGATTAAAACGAAGAAAGTAAAGCCTACATTAATTCCAAGTCCGGTAGCCATTTCCATGGTAGATGCGGAACCTATAATTCCCGAGGTTAAAGAAAAGCGTTTATCTGTCAAATTTTACACCTATGTCATCTTAGCATTTTTAGTAGGTGGCACGGCAGCTTACTTTTTAACAGAACCAAATTCGCGTTATGTTAATAGTTCATTGAGCCCTTTAACCATAAAAATCAAGAAAAAGGAGAAGGTGGCTACACCAATTACGCCAATAAAATCAGTCACTGTAGCTACGCCCGCTTCGGTGGAAGTTAGAGAAAAAGTTGACCCAGTGATAGAGGAGAATATTTATTTAGTAGCTGCAAGTTTTTTAACGGAGAAAAAAGCAGCGATCTGTCAGTCTGAATTAGTCAGCAAAGGCTTTTCTGAAGTTGAAATCATAAAAAAAGAAGCAGGAGAAAAGCATTTTCGGGTGAGCATAGGACGTGTGGCCAATTTTGATTTGGGTTACCAAAAGGCCGCTGAATTAAAGAAAGATAAGAAATTAGATATTTGGGTGTTTAAAAAACAATAGTACTGATGAGTTTAGCATATTCAGATAAAAAATTCGAAAAAAGCAATCAGCGTAAAGCGTTGGTCATAACATTAGTAATCAATTCGCTATTGTTTTTGCTGATTTGGCAAGTGAAAATATGGAATGATTCACCTAATCCACCTGCTATTCCTGTGCAAGACGCAGGAATTGGTGAAATTAGTTTTGAGCAAGAAGCTCCGGCGCCAGCACCAGCCCCTAAGAAAGAAGAATTAACACAATCAACTGCGGATGCGGTGCAAACGACACCTACACCACCGCTAACTAGTACGGTATCAAGTCCTGTTACTATAAAAACACAGCCGCCTGTACCTGTAGAACCGAAAGAGGTGGAAGAGCCAGTGGATTTAACATTAACACTTGGAAAACGCAGTCAAAAACAGGGAACTGCCGCAGGAGCCGGTGGTGGAACTGGCACAGGTGCAGGATCTGGTAAAGGATTAGGGACGGGTCTTGGTGGTGGCGGACGTGGTTCTGGAAATGGTTCAGGTCAAGGGGAAGGAAAAATTGCACAAGATTGGACATTTGATACCAAAGCATTGAATGGAATCGAAAATGGATCTGAAACCGGAGAAATCACCTTTTTTATTCGGATTAATGAGCGAGGGAATGTAACTGAAATTCGTATTGATCGGACCAATGTAAAACTTACATTGGCAGAGCGCTATAAAAAACTCATCAAGAATTCCCGTTTTTACCCACGTAGTGAGGGTATTTCACGTGGTGCGAGTGGGTTTAAAACGATCAAGATTGTCCCAACAAACTAATTTAAGTCTATTTTGACTCGTATGACTTACGAAGAGGTTATTAACTTCTTGTATGCCCAACTTCCTGTTTTTCATCGGGAAGGTAAAAAAGCGTTCAAACCAGGTTTAGGAAATATTCAGGAATTGGCTGCGAAGATTGGAAATCCCCAGCAGCATTTTAAAAGTTTACATATTGCAGGAACGAATGGCAAGGGGAGTTCATCTCACTTCATGGCTTCCATATTACAGGAAGCGGGATTTAGGGTCGGTTTATACACATCACCTCATTTAAAATCATTTACGGAGCGGATAAAAGTAAATGGACAAGAAGTTTCGCATGATTGGGTTGTTGACTTTTTTACCAAACACCTTGCGCTCATTGCAGAGATAAAGCCGAGTTTTTTTGAATGGACCGTACTTATGGCCTTTGCTTTTTTTAAAGAACAAGGCGTAGACTATGCGGTGATAGAAACTGGATTGGGTGGACGCTTAGATTCGACGAATATCATTGAACCCATCGCTACCTACATTACGAATATTGGCTATGATCATCAAGATATTTTAGGAGAAACATTGCCAGAAATTGCCACAGAAAAAGCGGGTATCATCAAAAGTCAAATTCCTATATTAATCAGTGAGCGGCAGGAAGAAGTAGAAGAGGTATTTAAGTCAACGGCACAAGCATGTGATGCATTTTTGAATTTTGCGGATGAACTTGTACAAATATCAGCTGTAGAGCAAAAAGGAATAGAGCTTCATTTAGTTGCCAAAACAGAGCTCTGGGGTGATTTGAAAATTGAAAGTCCTTATGCAGGAACCTATCAAGTTCAAAATTTGCGTGGTGTGATTGCTTGGTGTACTCAGCTGTCTAAAAGGCGTGTTTTACAGCTTTCAGCACAATCGATTCAACACGGAATAAAACTAACAAGACAAAATACCTCGTTGCGCGGGCGCTGGGAAGTGATAGTTCGGAATCCGTGGGTTGTGGCGGACACGGCACACAATGCAGCAGGCATTTCAGAGGTACTTGGTCAAGTAAACCAAATGAAAATCAATCAGCTTCATATCATTTTGGGTATGGTAGCAGATAAGGATTTGGATCGCGTATTAGCTTTGTTCCCCAAAGATGCGCGGTATTATTTTACCCAAGCATCGAATCCGAGAGTTTTATCTGCAGGCGAACTTCAAGCAAAAGCGAATGTTTATGGATTACGAGGAGACATTTATGCCAACGTCAATCTCGCTTTAGCTTCAGCGCGTGAAACGCAAGCAGATTTTATTTTAATTACAGGCAGTACGTATATGGTTGCTGAATTAGCTGAATAAATTTTGAGTAGAAGAAAAATATACAAGTACGAATGCGCCGAGCAATTGGCTAATGTTATTCAACATCCCAAGCATTTTTTTGAAAATTGTCAAGGAAAATGGATGTCGGACTATTTTTTGAATTCAAATCCAATTGTACTTGAAATCGGATGTGGTCGCGGGGAATACACGAATGGTTTAGGGAAATTATTTCCATCCAAAAATTTTATTGGTGTAGATATCAAAGGGGATCGCCTTGCTGCGGGTGGCCAACAAGCAGAAGCGATGCAACTTACCAATGTGGCATTTTTGCGCATTCAGATTCAATTTATTGAAGACTTCTTTCTGCCAAATGAAATTGATGAAATATGGATTACTTTTCCTGATCCACGCATGAAAGACCGAGACGAAAAGAAGCGGTTAACATTTCCATTTTACTTAGAAAAATATTTACGCTTATTAAAACCGGATGGTATAATTCATTTAAAAACGGATTCATCTGAATTTTTCGAATATTCATTGGCTCAATTCCAAGCGTATCAATTACGAAGCTTAGCTGAAACAAAAGACTTATATACATCAATTTGGAATGAAGATCACTTTGGAATTAAGACCCGATTTGAGAAAATATGGTTCGATAAAGGCTATACCATAAATTATGCACGGGTAGAAAACAAAAAAGAGGCCTAAGCCTCTCTTTTGAAAATGATATAGAATTAATTATCCTACACGTGCAATTAAATCAGCAGCACGAGAAGAATAACCGAATTCGTTGTCATACCAGCCAACAACCTTAACTAGGTTACCCATAGCAGTTGTTAGTTTAGAATCCAAGATACATGAGTGTGGATTTCCGATGATATCGATAGAAACGATTTCGTCTGTTGTAAATTCCAAGATACCTTTCATTGGGCCATCAGCAGCGGCTTTTAAAGCAGCGTTGATTTCAGCAACGGTAGCATCTTGCTTCAAGACAACTGTAAAGTCGGTAACTGAACCATCTGGTGTAGGAACGCGCATTGCGTTTCCGTCCAATTTACCTTTTAAGTGTGGCAATACTAAACCAACTGCTTTTGCAGCTCCAGTAGACGTTGGAATGATTGAGTAAGCAGCAGCACGTGAACGACGTAAGTCTGAATGCGGAGCATCTTGTAAGTTTTGGTCAGCAGTATACGCGTGAACCGTAGTCATAAATCCTTTTTCGATACCAAACGCATCATCCAATACTTTAGCCATTGGAGCTAAACAGTTTGTCGTACAAGAAGCATTTGAGATAATTGTCATGTCGTCAGTCAAGGTATCATCATTTACACCTAAAACGACTGTAGGAATATCACCCTTAGCAGGAGCGGAGATAATAACCTTGCGCGCACCAGCTGTTAGATGTTGGCCTGCACCTTCTTGATCAATAAAACGACCAGTTGATTCTAAAACTACATCAATTCCTAAAGTTCCCCAAGGTAATTGCTTTGGATCACGCTCAGCAAAAGCTTTAATTACGTGACCGTTGACAGTAATACTATCAGCATCTGAAGTAACAGTTCCGTTAAAACGTCCGTGAACTGAATCATATTTCAATAAGTGTACTAACGTAGCATTGTCCGTTAAATCATTAATTGCTACTATTTCTACATTATCCTTTTCCAATAAACGACGGAAAGTAAGTCGACCGATGCGACCAAAACCATTAATGGCAACTTTAATTTTTCTCATTGAATGAATTAATTTGATTTCCTTAATAAATTCAAAAATAGCCATATTATGGTATAATTCCAAGAAGTGTACAAGAATATCATGATTTAAACGATTTAAAACAATAAAAAACATTTGTAAATCGAATAAATCTAATTTAGTCAAAAAGCTAATTAATAAATTTTTACGTCATTTTATCTCGGATACGTTTTTTATTCAAAAATATTTTGCATATTTGAGTAAGGAAATGCTTCGCAAATCGAGTGGGGCAGGGGGGTGACAGATTGTCACTTGTTTATTTGGCTAATTTTCGAGCCTTTTTTCACAATATATTATTTGGAATAAATTATCAACTAAATGATAATCAGTAAGTTAGATTATTTAAGTTTAAGTTAAATTAGTGTTAATTTTGGCCTTGTATTTGTGGCAAATGAGTGGTCGACTAAGAATTATTTGACTTATAAGGCCTGATAAAAATCTTTTATTGGTAATTTGCGCTCTCAAAATTTTGCATACATATTATATGAATTCAGTAGAACAGATCATTTTAGCGGCCTGGGACAAACCAGAGACGCGTAATACACCAGAGGTAATTGCGGCGATTGAACAAGTTGTTGCATCAGTTGATGCGGGCGAACTACGTACCGCTGAACCTAATGCTGATGGCTCATGGCAGGTAAATGAGTGGGTAAAGAAAGCCATAGTGATGTATTTCCCTATTCGTCAAATGACCGTGAGTGAGGTTGGCATTTTTGAATACCATGATAAAATGCGTTTAAAAACGAATTATAAGGAATTAGGTGTTCGTGTTGTTCCGCCTGCAGTAGCGCGTTATGGCGCATTTTTGGCGAAAGGAACAATTTTAATGCCCTCTTATGTAAATATTGGAGCGTATGTTGACGAAGGAACCATGGTTGACACTTGGGCGACTGTAGGCAGTTGCGCACAAATCGGAAAACATGTTCATTTAAGTGGTGGTGTGGGTATTGGTGGAGTACTTGAACCACCTCAAGCAGCTCCCGTGATTATTGAAGATGGTGCCTTTATCGGCTCTCGCTGTATCGTAGTTGAAGGTGCGCACATCGGTAAAAGGGCTGTTTTGGGTGCTGGTGTAACCATTACAGGTTCTTCTAAGATCATTGATGTAAGTGGTCCTGAACCTGTAGAATACATAGGCTATGTACCTGAAAACTCAGTTGTTATCCCAGGATCAATTCAAAAGAATTTCCCAGCAGGAACGTATGGTGTACCATGTGCACTCATTATTGGTAAACGTAAAGAGAGTACAGATTTGAAAACATCATTAAATCAAGCCTTGCGCGAAAATAACGTGGTAGTCTAAACCAAAATCTATCCTTACCTTTACAGCCCGGTTTACTCAACCGGGTTTTTTTATGGAAAATGAATTAAAAATTGGTGAATACAATCACCTACGCATTATCAAGGAAGTACCTTTTGGTTTATACCTAGATGGGTATGAGGATGAAATCTTGCTTCCCTTACAATATGTACCAGAAAATTATCAAATAGATGATTTTATTGATGTATTCATCTACCGCGATTCGGAAGATCGAATTATAGCTACTACGCTAAAGCCAAAAGCAACGATAGACCAATTTGCTTATTTAGAGGTAAAATCAGTTACTCCATTAGGTGTATTTATGGAATGGGGATTAGCCAAAGACCTTTTTGTTCCTTTTAGTCAGCAATTTCAAAAGATGTCGGTAGGGAGATCATATTTCGTATATGTTTATTTGGATAGCCAAACAGATCGTATCGTCGCATCAGCAAGAATAGAGAAGTTTCTGCCATTAACCGATGGTAGTGAATTTACAATTGGAGACAAAGTATCCGCAATTCCATTTGAAGACACAGATTTAGGAATCAAATGCCTTGTAAACAATTATAAAATAGGAATGTTATTTAAAAATCAAGTGTTTACAAACTTGACATTTGGCGAATCTACAAATGTATACATTAATAATATTCGGCTAGATGGTAAACTTGATTTACGTCTAGAACCTGTGGGTATGGTACGCATAGATGCACAGGCTGAACGAATCCTAACTGCAATCAAAGCGAGTAATGGCGTATTAAAATTACATGACAAAAGCCCTGCAGAGGAGATTTATTTTGAATTAGGGATGTCTAAAAAGGATTTCAAAAAGGGTGTTGGCGCACTTTACAAAAGTAAACTAATTGCTTTGCATTCCGACTGTATATCACTTTTGTAAATTACAATTGTGGCTTAATTTCAATTTGTTTTTATTAATTTATAATTTAATTTTGTAATACTATTTGTTTACAAAGATCAATTATGAATTTAAGTGAGAAAATCGAATTGTTAATTAAGCGTAAGCAATTAAGTGCTTCACAATTCGCTGATAAATTAGGTATACCGCGTAGTAGCATATCTCATATACTTTCTGGACGTAATAAACCTAGTTTAGATGTCGTTCAGAAAATTTTACGTGTATTTCCTGAAATTACGGCAGAGGATTTATTATTTGAGGATCGCACCTTAGGATCACTAGCTGTCGCTAAGGAAATGGTTACTACTCCAACAGCTCCTTCTCTTTTTGATCCTGTTTTACCTACGCCCTCAGAATCCGTTAAAAATATTTTGCCTGAACAAACGATCGTACAATCAAATCTCAGACGTACCAGAGAAAGTAATAATTCAGAGCGCGTTTCAAGCGTTCCGTTAGCAGTATCAGATGCAAACCCATCCTACCTGGAAAAGAAAATTGAGCGTGTTCTAATTTTTTATTCGGATGGAACTTTTTCTGAAAGCAAGCCACAGTCTTAGTATGCTAATTCGCAAGATCTTTTCCACGACTTATCCACAGTTGTGAACAATTTAATAATTCTTCCATTAGTTATCCACATTTTTATGTGGATAACCATGAATAATGTGTACAAATGGAGCTAATATGTAGCTAATTAGCTTTTTAATTTGGAAAAATAATTGTTTAATTTTAATGAATAACGCTTAATTCATGCAAAAAATAGATTCTTTAAATCAAGTAGCCCAGTTTCACCAAACTTTTGGTGCTCCGATTGTGGATAAACCAGGTATTCCAAGTGCAGAACGCTGCCAGCTCCGCGTAAGCTTGTTGGCAGAAGAACTAGAAGAACTCAAAGAAGCCATAGCTGCGAATGATATAGTTGAAATAGCCGATGCTTTATGTGATTTACAATATGTCCTTTCAGGGGCTGTTTTGGAGTTTGGCATGGGTGAAAAATTCGTCGAATTATTCAATGAAGTACAGCGATCGAATATGTCAAAAGCTTGTCAAAGCCTAGCTGAAGCAGAAGCAACTGTGAAATTTTATGCGGATAAAGATGGTACGCTAGCGGAAATTTTAGAGGAAAATGGCTTGTGGAAAGTATATCGTAAGTCCGACAATAAAGTACTTAAATCCATTAATTATTCACCGGCGGACCTGGTGAGTATCTTACGTTAAATGGTTAAAATTTTATTGATAGAAGATGAGCCTAAAACCGTCCAATCCTTGAAACAAGGTTTGGAAGAGAATAATTATGCAGTGGAAGTAGCGTATGATGGTCTAATGGGGTACCAATTAGCCACACGAAATACGTATCAATTAATCATCTCAGACATCATTATACCAGGGCTGAATGGACTCGAACTATGTCGCAAATTACGAATAGAGGGGATACAGACACCCATATTAATGTTGACAGCCTTAAGTACTACCGACGATAAAATAGAAGGATTTGATGCTGGAGCGGATGATTATTTGGCTAAGCCATTTGATTTCAAGGAGTTTTTAGCACGTGTTAAAGCCTTGATTAAACGTTCTAATCAGACGATGATTGAGGCACAGGTATTAAAATTTGCCGACTTAGAATTGGATCTCTCAAGTAAAATTGTATCGCGTTCCGGGCAGAAAATTAACCTGACCGCTAAGGAATTCCAATTAATGGAATACTTTCTTCGCAACCAAGAAAAAGTAATTTCAAAGGCTGAAATTGCAGAAAATATCTGGGAGGTAGAGGATGAAAACAGCTCCAATTTGATCGAAGTATATGTAAATTACTTGCGGAAAAAGGTAGATAAAGGCTTTTCAAGCAAATTGATTCATACACAATTTGGTATGGGATACATTTTACGACAAGAATAATGCAGATACGTTCCCGACTAACATATCAGTTTACATATTTAGTTTCGGCGATTTTATTCGTATCGTATTTTATTATTTATGTATTTACCCAACAGAATTACAAAGACAAATTTTACAGTCGGCTGCGCCAAAAAGCAAACACTGCCGCAGAATTATTAGTCAACGTAAAACAAGTTGATTCTAAACTACTGAGAATCATCGACCGCGCTAATCGCGATATCTTATATCGTGAAAATATTATGGCGTATGACACGTGCAATGAGCGTATTTATCGATCGAATGACACAATTAACTTTCATATAGACGTAAACCGTGTTAAAGAAGTCTTCAAGAAAAAAGAAGTTCGATTTGAAACGGACGATTTAGAGGTACTAGGTACCGTATTTGTTACACCAGAAGGCCAAATAGTCGTTTTTGCAGGTGCGGTTGATCAATATTCAGCAGAAAATGCAAAGGATTTAAAGAACATTCTGATCGCTTTGTTTCTCTTATTTGTCTTCATTGTTGTTATCTCTGGATGGTTTTTTGCCGGAAGGGCAGTACGACCCATTTCAGAAGTTATTAAACAAGTGGATTTACTGTCACCTAAGCGACTAGAACAAAGGTTAGAAACAGCAGATTCCGAAGATGAAATTGGCAAAATGGTAGCGACCATTAACCGGCTCTTAGAACGAATTGAAAGTGCATTTCGCTTTCAAAAAACATTTATTGCCAACGTATCCCATGAGTTAAAAAACCCACTAACCAAGATCTCAGCCCAATTGGAAGTAAGCTTATTAAATGAGCGATCAACAGCAGATTACAAGTTGACAATCGCCTCTGTATTAGAAGATACACAGGACTTAGCGGCAATTACGGAATCCTTGTTGGAATTAAACAAAATCAGCGTTTCGGATTACCAAGCAGGTTTTCAGGTCATTCGAATTGATGAAATACTTTGGGAAGCGCGAAGTTTAACGCAAAAGTTGAATACAACCTATAAAGTTACATTTGACACACAATTCATGCCAGAAGACGAAGAATTGTTGATGATCAAGGGCGATGAAAAACTTATTCTGACAGCATTAAAAAATCTGCTAGAAAATGCCTGTAAATTCAGCCCAAATAAGCAAGCATTTGTACAGCTGGCCATTGAGGATAACAAGATTATTATTGAGGTGAAAAATGAAGGGAAAGGAATTCCTGAGGCTGATTTACCCTATATTTTCCAGCCATTCTTTCGTGGCGAAAATACAGCCAATGCTAAAGGCTATGGCATCGGTTTATCACTTGTCGAACGCATCGTTCATTTACACCTAGGGCAAATATCAGTCCAGTCTGAACTTAATGGATGGACAAAATTCACCATTAGACTCTAGACATTAGACGTTAGACGTCGGACGCTAGACTTTAGAGTCTGTATAGAAGCAATACTTTGCGTCTAATCATATCAAAATACGCGAAGTATCGCGTTTCTACAAATTATATCAAATTGTTATATAATTTATATTATGTTAAATAGATACTAAACTAACGTCCAACGACTATTGTCTAATGTCTAAAAAAAAGACTGCCCATTTCTGAGCAGCCTTTTCTTAATGTCTGACGTCTGACGTCCAACGTATTATTATTATTAATCTACCGTTTTCTCCATCTTCAATTCACGGTACACTTGGCGTAAAATCTCCTTCAAATCTTCATCTTTCTTCACCACTAATGCACGCTCAAAATATGGCAACGCCTCTTTATATTTCACAGCGATTTGTTCTTCTACCGCCTTACCTTCTTTCTTATATGTCTCCATATCCATTGAATTCACCTTACGCTTAATTTCTGCCGCATCATTATAAGACAACGCACCTAACTGGTACAACGCATCATAATAATTAGCATCTATTTCCAACGCACGTTTGTAAAAACCAGGTAATTCCTCACGTAAAGCTGAAATTTTAGCGTTAAATTCATCCATTTTGACTTTATTCGCAGCTGCATCCCCTACTAACTTTTCCGCCTCTGCCTGCTCATCCATCAACAGCTTTAATTCGTCACTATCCGCTTTAATCGATGCCTCAAGTTTATTAATTTGGGCCTGAAAAACCGGCTTTTGTTTCGGTTGGGCCGTTTTTAACTTAGCCTTCACACGCTTTAATTCATCCACATAAACCTCTGCCTTATCTTTTTGTGAAACTACTTTGCGTTTTGCATTTTCAACTTTTACGGTCGTTTCAGCAATTTTATTTACTTCCTCTTTTAAACCGTTAACCTTATTTTCATACAACAAACCCAAATTGAATAAATTCATTACATCCTTAGGATCCTTCTCCAGTGACCCCTTCAACTGAAGAATCGCCTGATCAATACGACCAAATGAAATCAACATATTGAACTTCTCATTACGCAAATCCTTGTTCGATGAATAAATTGCAATTCCTTTGTCCAACATGGCTAAAGCCGTCTCCTCTTCCTTCGCCGCCTTATAAATCTGAGCTAAACCGTAAATAATCGCCATATCCTTACCACCAATCGACATATAATGCTCATACGACTTCCGCGCCTCAGCATCTTTCTGACATAATTGAGCTACGACACCTGTATACATAGCAGACATCGTATCGTTCGGGGCAATTGCAGATGCCTTGGACATATAACGGAACGAGGATAAATAATCCTTTCCTTGATATTTAACTACACCTACATTCATTAGAGCACCATATACTTTCTCACGGCCATCCAATAATTTTTCAGCATCCTTAGCGATAGAACCTTTCTTTCCTTCTTTGGTATCCAATTTCACCGCCTCAGCAATGTAATCAAGTGCTTTGAAAGGAGCATCCAAATCTAACGTAGAAACTGTGGAGTCGGGAAACGATGCCAAATCTAAATAGGCAATCGCACGATCATACCATAATTTTGGTTTTGTGGGTGATTTCTTCACCGATTCATCTGTCTTTTTAACAGCGTCCAAAATACTCTTCTTTTGTACTTCGACCAAAGCCTTATCCACTTGAGCGAATATTGAGCCTGTGGCTAATACCACAGTAATCAGGGTTAAAACTACTTTTTTCATATGTTTAGTTAAATTAAAAAAAAGCCCGTTCAAAAATACGGGCCAAAAAATTATTCCTCTATTTGTTCTTCAGTTCCCTCCACATTTGGAGTCTCCTCCCCTGCTTCTTCTCCTGACGTTTGATCAAGTACCACACCTTCCACAAGTTCATCCCCTTCAATCAAGACAACTTCTTCTGGCTCTGGTTCTTTATCAATTTTGGTTACTGATGATATTTCATCTGATTCATTTTTCAATCGAATCAATTTCACCCCTTGCGTATTACGTCCCATGACGCGTAACTCAGCCACACTCGAACGAATCAAAATACCCGCCTTAGTTATGATCATCAAGTCATTCGAGTCATTTACTTCCTTAATAGCCACTAAATTACCCGTTTTCTCCGTGATATTCAAGGCCTTAACCCCTTTACCTCCCCGGTTAGTCAATCGGTAATCCTCTACCTCAGAACGCTTACCAAATCCCTTCTCAGAAACCACCAATAGTTGTTGGACCTCCGGATCAGACACACAAACCATGCCAACTACCTTCTCGGTAGCAATCTTCTCATCTATCCAAATACCCTTGACACCAGCTGCCGTTCTACCCATAGGACGAACGCGCGTCTCTTCAAAGCGTACTGAACGACCCGTGTTCGTAGCAATCACAATTTGATTATTTCCATTCGTTAACGCCACATCCAATAAACGGTCTCCCTCACGAATGGTAATCGCATTGATACCATTTTGACGTGGACGAGAATATGCTTCCAAAGATGTTTTCTTTATCGTTCCATCCTGCGTACACATCACAATAAAATTATTATCAATGTAATCCGGATCCGTTATCGACTTCACATTAATCACCGCACGAATCGTATCCCCATTCTCAATATTCATCATGTTTTGAATTGGACGGCCTTTCGAGTTTTTAGATCCTTCTGGAACCGCATACACACGTAACCAGAAACATTTACCGCGCTCTGTAAAGAATAACAACCAGTTATGCATCGTTGCTGAGAACAAATGCTCTGTATAATCATCATCTTTTGTAATCACCGCACGTGACCCTACGCCACCTCGCGTTTGTGAACGATACTCCGTAATCGGGGTACGTTTGATATATCCCTGAGCTGAAACCGTAATCAACATCTCATCATCCGCGATCATATCTTCAACCGAGAACTCATCATCTGTCATATTGATCTGCGTACGACGCTCATCACCGTAACGCTGCTTCATCTCCAACAACTCATCTTTAATGATCTGTAACTGACGATCAGGCTTAGCCAAAATGTCTTCCAAATCATCAATCAATTTCATGATCTCCGCATATTCATTCATGATCTTTTCACGCTCCATTCCAGTTAAGCGCTGTAAACGCATCTCTAAAATAGCCTTCGATTGAATCTCTGATAAATTAAACGTACTCATCAAACCTTCCTGCGCCGCATTCGGGTCCTTCGAATTACGAATCAACTTGATTACCGCATCCAAATTATCCAATGCAATAATAAAGCCCTCCAATACGTGCGCACGCTTGCGTGCCTCACGTAGATCATATTTCGTCCGACGAATAATAACCTCATTTCTGTGCTCAACAAAATGATGAATCAAATCCTTTAAATTCAACATCATCGGTCGGCCCTTCACCAAAGCCACATTATTTACACTAAATGAAGATTGTAAAGCTGAAAACTTATATAAATTATTCAAAACAACATTGGCCACCGCATCGCGCTTCAAATCAAATACAATGCGCATTCCTTGACGATCCGATTCATCACGAATCTCAGAAATACCCTCAATGCGCTTATCGTTTACCAAATCAGCACATTGCTTAATCAATGATGCTTTATTAACCATATACGGGATTTCAGAAACAATAATCTGCTCCTTTCCCGTTTTGGATGTATCAAATGTCGCATTCCCTCGAACCACAATACGTCCCCTACCCGTCTCAAATGCATTCTTAATTCCCTGAACACCATAAATTGTTCCTCCAGTTGGAAAATCTGGTGCCTTAATGTATTGCATCAATTCTGGAATGGTAATTTCTCGGTTGTCAATATAAGCCCCAATTCCATCAACCACCTCAGTTAAATTATGTGGCGCCATATTCGTAGCCATACCCACCGCAATACCTGATGTTCCATTCAATAGTAAATTAGGAATCTTTGCAGGCAAGACAGTTGGCTCATCCAAGGAATCATCAAAGTTGGGCTGAAAATCAACCGTCTCTTTATTTAAATCACCCAGCATTTCATCCGCAATTCGCTTCAAACGCGCCTCTGTATAACGCATCGCAGCCGGCGAATCACCATCAACTGAACCAAAGTTACCTTGGCCATCCACCAATGGATAACGCAATGACCAATCTTGAGCCATACGTACCATCGTGTCGTATACCGACGAATCACCGTGCGGGTGATATTTACCTAATACCTCACCGACAATACGAGCCGATTTTTTATATGATTTGTTATAACTAACTCCCAACTCCTCCATACCGTACAAAACTCGACGATGTACCGGTTTTAAACCGTCGCGCACATCTGGTAAAGCACGAGAAACTATGACCGACATTGAATAATCAATGTACGCCCCTCTCATTTCATCTTCGATGTTGATTGGGATAATATTCGTTTGTAATGACATAAATAATGGTTTGATTCGTTGAACAACCCACGTTGTTTTTTTTCATATAATTAGAAAAAAACAGGGATTTTCAATAGGTGCAAATATCTTAAATTCTGCCTATTTTTCCAAGAAAAAATTCAGTAAAAAAATTGAAATGTTGGATGGGAAGAAATAGCCTCTAATTACCACGCAGGGACGATTCCCGTACCATCAATTTGGTCTTCAAAACTTCAATAACAGGAGAATCTCCTGCATTTTTTCCTTCAATTTGATCGATCAGTAATTTGAAGGCTAAATGACCTATTTCCTCCAATGGTTGCGCCACCGAAGAAATCGTTGGAGAGACAACCGAACAAACAGGCTCATTATTAAAACTTACAATTTTTACATCCTCAGGAACACGAATCTTTAATTCACGCAAGGCCAATAAAACTCCTAAAGCCAAGCGGTCAGAAACGACCAAAATTCCATCTGGTGCATTATCCATGCGCATCAAAATATGCGTTTGCGATTTGGCTGTATCCTGAAAATAATCGGAATGAAAAATCAAACTAGGGTCAGCTTCAATCCCAGCCTCCGAAAGAGCCCGTAAATAACCTAACCGGCGCTGATTACTAACCGAAACATTTTTAGGTCCAGCCAAAAAAGCGATCCGTTTACACCCGTTTTCCAATAAATGTTTAACAGCTTCATATGCAGATTGCTCATTATCAACCATCACTTTGGACGCATGAATCTCATCACTATCCCGATCAAAAAAGACTAAGGGAATACCGCGTCGCTGCAAGCGATTAAGATGCTCTAAATTTACGGTCTCCCGAGAAAGTGAAATAATAATACCTTCCACTTGAGAACGTGATAAATTTTGAATATTAATCAATTCCCGCTCATAAGATTCCTGTGTTTGCGTTATCAACAACGAATATCCAGCCGCAATTGCCGCTTCTTCGATCGCCTTCACCACCGTAGAGAAAAAGTAATAGCCCAAATCCGGCACAATTAAACCCAATGTTTTTGTCCTGCTCTTGACCAGACTAGAAGCTAAAATATTTGGTTGGTAATCGAGCTCTGCCGCTAAATCAAGAACAGATTTTTTTGTATCCGGATGAATATCCGGTAAATCACGTAAAGCGCGCGAAACAGTCGCTACTGATACATTCAACTGCTTGGCAATATCTTTGATCGTAACCTGATGACGCATGATGTGGTAAAATTTAATCTGAATTTACACTCTTTTTCTCTAATTACTCAATTAAAGAACTTTCTCTCCAAACAACCGACGATCGACCACCCATCATTCCCATAGGCGGATGCTCCTTTCCTATCTTAATTTCCAACTCTAAAAAATCAGGATGTAAATGCTTACATCTCGTGGCAATTTTTTCACATAATGTCTCCAATAAATCAACCGGATCACGCATAATTTCAACACAAATGGCATAGAGCTGCCCATAATCCATCGTTCGGTCAATATTATCACCAAACTCTGAGGTAATTTCCTTCGAAATAGACAGATTTAAAAAAAACCAATTACCCAAAATCCGTTCTTCAGAAAACAAACCATGATAACCAAACAACCGCACATCTTCTAAACACACCCGATATATCCGCATTGCCTCTAATTAATATCACCAACTTTCCCACGAGGAGCACTTGATTTCGCGTAGGCTTCCAATACTTTATTCAAGGTAGGCAAACCATCATCTTCAATCGTACTGACATCCAAATGATTTGATTTTGTAGGCTTAGAAGCAGAATTTACCTTTTTCTTTGCCACCGGTTTTAGCTTAGCTGCAGGCTTATTAACCTTAGACTCCACGTTGGGTTTAACAGAAACTACTTTCTTTTTCTCAGCTTTAACAGGAATAATTGGTGGAATATCCTTTTTCCATTTCGCCAACTGGTCCATTGTTTGCTGCGCAAGTTCCAACATCTGCTCGGCAAGTGTTTGTTGGACCGCCTCCAAACGTCCCATCTCCCGCTGCTTCTCCTTCAGTTCTTGATCCGCTTGGGATATCATTTGCTTGCGCTCATTTTCAACCAATAAAGTAGACTTTTTGGCCATCTGCTCAGACTCCGCAATAATACTAGCAGCCTTTTTCCTGGCATCTGAAAGCATAATTTCAGCTTCCTTCTCTACTTTTTCTTGCCAATGTAGTTGTGCTTCTTCGGCCAACTTCATTGCCCGAAATAGCGAAGATTCTACCTCACGTAATCGATTTACTTCTTGTTCAAGTTGGTGTATTTTCTCTTGCATAGATCGCTCATTTCGAGCTGATTCTTCCGCAAATTGATCTACCGAGTTCACATAGGCCTGTACCTCCGAAACATCGTAGCCACGAAAACCTTTGGAAAAAGACACTGCTGATATAGGCATAGAAAAAACTTGTTTAGTAAAATAAAAAACCTTTAATCGATTTTCCAAACAGAAATGTGTTTATCATCAGATCCAGAAACCAACAAATCTGTATAATCCGACCAAATCAATGCATTGATCGAATGTTTATGCCCACCATAGCGCGGAAAATCAATTACTTTTAAAAGCGTCAAATCAGTCGCATGCCAAATTTTAATTGTCTTGTCCATACTTCCCGTTGCCAAATAGCGCCCACATGGACTTAACACAACCGCATTAATTGCCTGAATGTGTGCAGGAACGGCAGGCAATGCCTCAATTAATTCATTTGATTCCCAATTCCATACGCGAATATGTGCATCTCCACCAACCGATATGAGGGTCTCCCCCACTTCAATCAAAGCAAAAACACGCTTTTCATGTGCTCTTTTGGCATGTACTAAGTCAAATTGCGAACTAAATACGCGCATATTGCCATCACTATAACCAGCAAAAATTTGTTGGCCTACTACCATCAAACACCGCACATGAGCCTCCCCTACTTTTACATGTTTCAAAACCTGATGCGATAAACGATCCACCACCGTAATCATCCCGTGTGAACTTGCCACCCAAACTTGATCTCCCCAAAATTGAATATCAAAAATAGATTGATTCAACATCGGAATTGAAAAAACACGATCTAAAGTACCCAAATCAATACCATGAATTCCCTCATTATTTTGAGCCACCCAAAGAATTCCAGACAAATGATCCAAACGCATGGCATAAATAGACCCTTGAATTTGCGCAATCACTTTACCCAAATCTGGTTTTTGAAGATTCCATTTAACAACCCACCCATCAGCTCCAGCCGAATAAAATAAAGCATTGTCTACAGCCTTTTCCAAAGCGTAGACCGCACCCCGATGACCCGCAAACGTATCTATTCGTTCTATTTTCAAAATTTTAAGCCAATTGAACTACAAAAATGATAATTTTACAGCCAAATCTATCGGTATGCCGGAATTTTCATCCTCCCTCGCTTTACTTCTTCCTGAAACACATGTGTGTGTATGGAAAATCGACGAGCCAGAAGAATTCTTTACACACGTACCGAGCAGCTGGCCACCGATAAATTCAGAAAATCCAATAAAGCGTTTGGAATCAATGACAGCACGCTATTGTCTATATGATTTATGTAAACGCATCGGAATGACAGATGTATTGCTACAGCAAGACGAACGTCAACGCCCCTACTTATTAGATTCAGATTGGAAAATATCCTTAACGCATTCATTTCCATACGTCGCTGCGGCTTGTTGCCGCACAAATGAGGTAGGTGTAGATATCGAAAAAAAAGGCCGTAAAATTGAGAAAATAGCGCCTCGCTTTTTGAATCAAATGGAACTAACAAACCGTCAAGGTAATCATGCAGCGCTCACCGTCGCCTGGTCCATTAAAGAATCCATTTACAAAGGAGCGAATATTCCTGGATTGTCTTTTCGCAACGCAATCGCGCTTGAAATACATACCGAAAAACAAATGGGTAAAGCAACGCTAGGTAACGCAGATAAAACAGCTAATTATTATTGGGAAGAATTTGAAGAATTCGTACTCACCTTGGCATTAATTGATTAATCTAATGAGGCAATAAGCGTAGTCAACTCATCCTTGTAGGAATCATCCCCTGCTTTTTCATATGCCAAAATTAAGTTACGAAGTACCCGCCGAACAATCTCTAAATTCGAACAAGGCTGATAATAGATTTCATTTTGCTCTAAATTCAATTGTGCGATGTAATTATCAATATCTGTTTTATTAAAAATCAACCCCTTATTAAAGACGTTAATGTAGAACTGAAACTCTTCTTTTTTGTAAGTCAAAACAAATAAATTAGGCAAATTAACTCCATAAACAGGCATCCCTAATTTCTGAGAAATCCACATGTACACCACACATAAACTGATTGGGTTACCTTTCTTCGAATCAAGAACCACGTTAATAAAGGAATTATTAGCCGCATGAAAATTCTTCGTATTTGCCCCAAATTTCAATTGATCAAACATCACTGAATTTAAAATCTTTAATTGATCAATCGGATGTAAATCGTCCCGCATTTGTGGCCAAACCTCAAAATACAGTTGCTCCATGGAAGCTTGCAATTCAGCGTAAGTAAATTCTGGATATCGATAAGTTGAAATAATCCACATCCCCTCCAATAAATCCATGCCTCCCCCTTCTTTCCACAGGGTGAGCCGGTTTTTCATTAAGTCTAACTGAAATTCATGAATTAAATCCTCTATTTTAGTTTGTAAATAGGGATTGAAACTTAAATGTTCCCATTCAGCTTCCAAAACTGGAATGATCGAATAACCTAAAGTACGCATTTGAGCTTCGACCATTTGAACTACTTCGGTATCCGAGTCGTCCAAAAGTTGAATCATTGCTTTAATCGCGGGTCCTTCCATGTAGATTTTGTAACGTTCAAAATTAGTAAAAATCTCCAAAATTCAAAAAGAAACGAGGCTTTTGGCCATTGAATAAATGTTTAGTTCCTAAATTTTTTTTCGGCTAAAAATGAGCGTAAATTTGTCGTTGCTAGTTAAGCACGATCACACATGATGAATATTCTGATTACTGGGGGAGCTGGATTTATAGGATCTCATACCTATGTTGTACTACAAGAAAATGGCTATAACCCCATTATAGTAGATAATTTCTCCAATTCATCTGAGAAAGTTATTGCCAACTTAGCTACAATTTGCGGCAAAGCGGTTACCTACGTTCATGCAGATGTGAATGATCCCGCAACCTATGATCTGCTATTTACAACCCACAAAATTGATGGTATTATTCATTTTGCAGCCTCAAAAGCTGTAGGTGAATCAGTAGCTAATCCACTGAAATATTACCGAAATAATGTTGCCTCTACCGTACTCTTACTCGAAAAAATGCAAGAATACGGCATAAATAACCTTGTATTCTCTTCTTCTTGTACTGTCTATGGCCAGCCGGATGAACTTCCTGTTACCGAAAATTCTCCTGTTCAAGAAGCAGTATCCCCTTATGGAAATACGAAACAAATTTGCGAGGAGATTATTCGCGATACCGTAACTGCGGATTCATCGTTTAAAGCCATATCACTTCGCTATTTTAACCCCATTGGAGCTCATAAAAGTGCCTTAATTGGCGAACTACCCCTCGGACCACCTGCTAACCTAATCCCATTTTTAACGCAATCGGTGGCTGGATTACGCGGCCCATTACAAGTTTGGGGAACAGATTACCCGACAGCAGATGGAACTGCCATTCGAGATTACATACACGTGACCGATTTAGCTCATGCGCACGTGAAAGCATTAGCACATATTTTAAGTAAACCAAACACTTCCCATTACGATTTCTTTAATATAGGCACAGGCGAAGGAAGTTCGGTTTTACAAGTTATTCAGGCATTTGAAAAGGCAACGAATCAACATGTAAATTATGAGGTTCGGGATCGCAGACCTGGCGACATAACAGCTGTTTATGCCGCGATAGAAAAATCAAATAACATCCTCGGCTGGAAAGCAGAAATTAGCTTGGAAGAAGCATTAAATGATGCCTGGGCATGGCAAAAAGCCCTATTATAACCCGTATGAAAAAAATAGTTATCACCGGTGGCGCCGGATTTATTGGATCTCATGTAGTCCGACTTTTCGTCGAAAAATACCCGGATTATCAAATTTATAATTTAGATGCATTGACGTATGCGGGGAATTTGGCCAACAATCAAGATATAGCTGACCGACCAAATTACCACTTCATCAAAGCGGACATTACAGATGCGGAACATATGGATGCACTTTTCGCCGAACATCAATTCGACGGCGTATTGCACCTAGCTGCTGAGTCTCACGTAGATCGTTCAATTACAGATCCTTTGGCATTTGTGCGTACAAACGTTATCGGGACCGTTAATTTATTACAAGCAGCCAAAAAACAATGGGCCGGAAAATACGAAGGAAAAAAATTCTACCATATTTCAACTGATGAAGTATATGGTGAATTGCATGACCCCAAAGAATTCTTTTTGGAAACCACACCATACGATCCACGGTCACCCTATTCAGCCTCAAAAGCAAGCTCAGATCATTTTGTGCGCGCTTATCATGAGACATATGGTCTACCAACCGTGATCACCAATTGCTCTAATAATTATGGACCAAATCATTTCCCTGAAAAGTTGATTCCATTAATGATTCATAACATCCTGAACAACAAGGCATTGCCAGTTTACGGTAAAGGTGAAAATGTACGTGATTGGCTATTTGTTGTTGACCATGCACGTGCAATCGATACCGTTTTCCACCAAGGAAAAATTGGCGAAACCTATAACATCGGAGGATTTAACGAGTGGAAAAATATTGATATTGTGCATTTATTGTGCAAAATCATGGATGAAAAATTAGGCCGACCAGCCGGAACGTCCGTTCAATTAATCACGTATGTAACAGACCGAGCTGGACATGATTTACGCTATGCCATCGACGCAACTAAAATCATGAAAGAGTTAGGTTGGGAACCGAGTTTACAGTTTGCTGAAGGATTAGAAAAAACAGTTAGTTGGTATTTAAGCAACGAAAAATGGCTTAAAGATGTCACATCAGGTGATTATCAAAAATATTACACGACCATGTATCAAGGACGCTAATTATGAAAGGAATTATTCTAGCCGGTGGATCTGGCACACGTTTACACCCATTAACATTAGCCGTTAGCAAGCAATTAATGCCTGTGTACGACAAACCGATGATTTATTATCCGCTTTCGATTCTGATGTTGTCAGGCATTCGGGAGATTTTGATCATTTCAACGCCACATGATTTACCTCATTTTGAGAAGTTATTGGGTGATGGATCTAGTATCGGTTGCAAATTCGAATATGCGGTCCAACCAGAGCCCAATGGTTTGGCTCAGGCATTTGTGATTGGCGAAAAATTTATTGGAAAAGAAAAAGTGGCTTTGGTTTTAGGAGATAACATCTTCTATGGTTCAGGTTTGAGTAAATTACTACAGGCCAATAACGACCCGGAAGGTGGCGTGGTTTACGCTTATTCAGTAAATGATCCGGAGCGATATGGCGTAGTAGAATTTGATGCAGATAATAAAGTAATTTCGATCGAAGAAAAGCCTGAATATCCCAAATCAAACTATGCAGTTCCGGGCTTATATTTCTACGATAATGACGTCGTTGAAATTGCCAAAAACATCGCTCCATCGCCCCGTGGTGAATATGAAATTACGGATGTAAACAAAGAATATTTAAAACGCGGGAAACTTTCTGTTGGCATTTTAAATCGGGGTACTGCTTGGCTAGACACGGGTACTTTTGCTTCTTTAATGCAAGCAGGGCAATTTGTTCAAGTAATCGAAGAACGTCAAGGTATGAAAATTGGCTGCATTGAGGAGGTTGCCTACCGCATGGGCTACATTAATTCGAGCCAATTAGAAATGATTGCAAAGCCGTTGGTGAAAAGTGGCTATGGCCAATACTTATTAAATATATTACGCTAAAAAATAACCGGCAACCAGTGCCGCACTAAATAACGCCATGGCAGGAACACGTTCCGTCTGCGCAATTAGAAATGCAATAACAACTAAGGCGATGGAAACCCCATCGCCTTTTTGCATCATCGGATATACAAACGTATACACCGCAACTCCCGTAAGTCCTACGGATGCGGCTTGAATACCTGCCAAAGAAGCCCGAATAAAGCGGTATTGCTTCAATTGCCCCCAAATACGAAAGACAAAAAAGATTAAAAAAGTCCCGGGCATAAAAATCCCCAAAGCCCCTATTGCACTGCCAGCCAGCTGGCCCATCATCCCATAATCCTTCATTAACAAAACGCCTAGGTAGGAAGTCAACGCAAAAATTGGACCAGGTAACGACAGCGACAGCGCCATCCCTGTCAGAAAGTCATCCGGACGAATTAAACCCTTAAATTCAACGAATTCGGTATATAAAACAGGTGCGAGTACCTGTCCACCCCCAAAAACAAGGCTTCCATTCCGGTAAAAATTCTCCAATAAATGAAACGGAAAATAATTGGTACTCTGCCCTAAAACAACCAATAAAACAAATACGCCCCAGAACAAATGAAAATTTGCCCACGGAATAATCATTTTATGTTTATTTTGACGCGGAAATTCACGAAAATTAAAGGATGAAATTAAGCCACCCAAAACCAAAACAAGTGGAAAAACATAGGGCGTGGCGAACAAAATGCCCGTCACAAGGGTCCCGAGCGATATCCAAACATACATCCACGCCTTAATCACCTTGCGGGCCATGAGCCACCCCGCTTGAAGAATTAAACCCACACCCACCGGAAGTACAAACTGAACTAAATCACGATTGCGCAAATAGGTCATTCCATAGGCCGCCAAGGTCATAACAAATACAGCCGGTGTAATCCAAAGTATTAACGTCAAGTAAGCCAACGACGCCCCTCCTCGCTTTAAACCGATCGCCGTAATCATCTGTGTGGACGTAGGACCCGGCAATACGGAACACAATGCCTGAATTTCAAACAACTCATCTTCCGTCAAGTAGTGTTTTTCATGCACCAGACGGCGCAAAAAAAGGGCCCAGTGTACCTGAGGCCCTCCAAATGAGGTGGCAGCCAAAACGAATACATCCCATAAAAAATTCAGATGTTTTGGCCGTTTCACGTTATATTTTCTTTAATCCCAACTCAATCAAGCGTTCATTCAAAAATTCTCCCGCGGTCATATTGGTGTAAATCTTCGGACTCGCCGACGACACACAACTTTCCAAACAAGTTAAATCCATCTCAGAGCGTGGATGCATAAAAAACGGTATTGAATACCGAGACGTTCCCATCTTTTCACGCGGCGGATTAACCACGCGATGGATCGTTGATTTCAAGTGGTGATTCGTTAAACGGTCCAACATATCCCCCACATTAACCACGACCTGATCCGGTAATGCGGTAATTGGAATCCATTTTCCATCCATACGCAATACCTCAAGGCCTTCGGCTGAAGCACCCATTAAAAGCGTAATTAGATTAATGTCACCATGAGCAGCCGCACGAACGGCCCCTTCAGGTAGACTATCCGGATCCGCAATAGGGAAATAATGGATTGCACGTAAAATAGAATTACCATTGTTCACACGCGCCTCAAAATAAACTTCCGGTAATTTTAAATAAAGTGCAATCGCACGCAAAAGTGATTTTCCTGCGGCCTCTAAAGTCTGGTAGCCTTGAACCGTTAATTCCCCAAACTGAGGATATTCCGTTGGAAAAACATTGGCAGGATATTCATCCCAGACCGAATCTCCATCTGCTTTGTGCGGCTGGCCAACATGGTAAAATTCCTTTAAATCAGGCACTTTGAAACCTTTGGCCGTTTCTTTTCCTTTGCCAATGTACCCACGCTGACCGGCTATGCCCTCAATTTCATAGGCACGCTTTAAGTCATCTGGAGACTGGAAAAAGCGTTCAACTTCCGCATACAATGCTTTCGTAAAGTCGGCCGACAAGCCGTGTCCTTTGATGGCTACAAAACCAATCGTATTAAACGCTTGTCCTAAGTCTTGTACAAATTTTTCCTTGCGCACGGGATCTCCTGCATTAAAATCAGCTAAATCCAAGGACGGTATTTCTTCTAATAACATACTTATTTTGTTTCAAATTGACGCGAGACAAAATCCCAATTGACTACATTCCAAAATGCGGCAATGTAATCCGCCCGCTTGTTTTGATACTTTAAATAATAGGCGTGCTCCCACACATCCAAGGCTAAAATCGGCTTGCCTTTTACCTCAGCCACATCCATCAACGGATTGTCTTGGTTGGCCGTCGAACTAATCACTAATTTCGACGCATTCCAAGTCAACCAGGCCCAGCCAGAACCAAAACGGGACGTAGCGGCTTTAGCAAATTCCGATTTAAAGGTATCTAAACTTCCAAAATCAGCCTGAATTTGCTTTAATAATGCGGCGCTCGGTTGCTTTCCCGTCGCAGGTGCTAATAATTGCCAAAAGAAACTGTGATTCCAGTGTCCTCCCCCATTATTTCGAACGGCCACTGGCTGTGTACTAATCGATGCCAACAATTCTTCGATTGATTTACTTGAAGTTCCTAGCGCCTTATTCAAGTTATCTACATACGCTTTGTGGTGCCGGCTATGGTGAATTTCCATGGTCATCTTATCGATATGCGGCTCTAAAGCATCATATGAATAGCTAAGGGTAGGTAATGCAAAAGGTGCATTTTCCAATACATTGATCCGTGAGGCTACTAAACCTAAACCGGATAATTTTAAAAATTCGTTGCGATTCATTGTGTATTGGGTTTATTCATAATTTACTCGGCCCACAATACTGCGGCCAAGGGTAATCTCATCTGTATATTCTAAATCACCACCGATCGGAATTCCGCGCGCTATAGTGGATATTTTAATCGAATAATCGGCTAATTTCTTAGTCAAATAAAATGCCGTCGTATCCCCTTCCATCGTTGGACTAAGTCCCAAAATAACTTCATCAAAAGCACCAGAAGCAATGCGTGTAATCAGGCTGTCGATGTGTAAATCAGTAGGCGAAATACCTGCCAACGGCGATATTATTCCACCAAGCACATGATATAATCCGGTATATTGACCCGTATTTTCGATGGCCATCACATCCCGCAAATCTTCTACCACGCACAATAAACGCTCATCGCGCTTGTTGCTTGCACAAATTCCACATAAATCTCCATCGGAAATCATGTGACACTGCGGACAATATTTTGTTTCTGTTCGAAGTTGGACGAGCGCGTGGGCTAGTTGCAACGATTGAGATTCAGGACGCTTCAGCATATGTAATGCTAAACGTAAGGCAGATTTCTTACCAATACCCGGCAATTTCGAAATTTCCTCCACGGCTTGCTCAATGATTCGAGACGGATAAGTATGCATCATAATTTAAGACTCAAATGATTCAATCTCAGCTGAAATACCGCGCCTACAAATCTCATTGCGCATGGATACGAGGGTATCGAATTCGCCAGATTTTACGCCACACCGACCGCGATAATGGATCATTAACGTACATTGTTCGGCTTGTTCGGGGCTGTGCTCGCATACCTCCATAAGCGTCATGGTCACATATTCAAAGGTATTGACCTCGTCATTATAAACGACTAATTGATGTGCTGAAATGGTTTCTTCGTCCACTAAAACTTCGACTTCTTCCTGCCATTGCTCTTGCCCTGCCAAAGAAAAAATGAACTCTGAAACATTATCTACGGAGAAATCCATATTTTTGAAACTAGGTTTGAAAACACCTCGCACAAATTTATATAAAATTCTCTTTAAACCTCTATGTCGATTCAATTAGCCGGTGGAATTCTTGCCATCTATTTTGGCCTACTGCTGCTCATCTCTTACTTCACATCGAAGGGAGCTGACACCAATGCCTTTTTTACCGCGAATCGGGAATCTCCTTGGTGGCTGGTGGCCTTTGGGATGATTGGAACTTCCATTTCTGGTTTAACTTTTATTTCTGTCCCAGGGGCTGTTGGCAAAACATTTTTCACCTATTATCAAGTCATTTTAGGCCATTCTTTAGGGTATCTAACGATTGCCCTCGTGCTAATGCCATTGTATTATCGACTCAATTTAATATCGATTTATGGCTACTTAGAAACACGATTCGGATTTTGGTCATACAAAACAGGTTCTGCCTTCTTTCTACTTTCGCGTACCATTGGCTCAGCGGCTCGCCTGTATTTAGCAGTTAATGTACTCCAAATCGCCATATTCGCTCCGATAGGTGTCCCGTTTGTTGTAACCGTTTTTATTTCCATCGCACTAATTTGGCTCTACACCCATCGAGGAGGTGTTAAAACAATTATCTGGACGGACACGCTTCAAACACTCTTTTTACTCGTTGCACTATTCATCACGATATTTTTAGTAGGTCAAAAAATGAACATGGGTTTCGGTGAAATGATCGATACCATACAAGCAAGTCCGCTATCACACATGTTTGAATGGGATTGGAAGAGCCCGCATTTCTTTGGAAAAGACTTTTTAGCAGGGGTATTTATAGCCATTGTTATGACAGGTTTGGATCAAGATTTGATGCAAAAAAACTTAACCTGTAAGTCAATTGGGGAAGCACAAAAAAACATGTTTTGGTTTTATTGGGTATTATTATTCATTAATATACTCTTCTTGTCATTGGGTGCATTACTATACATATATGCGCAAGCAAATCAGATTGCCATACCTACGAAAACGGATGAATTGTACCCGCTATTAGCATTAGGTGGCGAATTTGGGACCTTAGCTGCGGTGACGTTTTTATTGGGAATTATTGCAGCATCCTATGCGAGTTCCGATTCTGCTTTGACTGCCTTAACGACTTCCTTTTGCATTGATTTTCTACACATTGAGAAATTTAAAGAAGCCAAACGTGAAAAACTTAAACAACGTGTCCATCTAGGTTTTTCGGCCTTGTTCTTCGTAGTGATAGGTTTGTTTCACATTTTTAACACACAAGAACTAATCGCGGCAGTTTTTAATTTAGCTGGTTATACCTATGGCCCACTTTTAGGATTATTTTCATTTGGTTTATTTACCAAATACGGCGTGAAGGACAAATTAGTACCATCTATTTGCTTGGCTTCGCCCATCATCACTTTTTTTCTGGAAATGCAAGCGCAAACGCTTTTTGGTGGATTTGGTTTTGCGAAGCTAATTTTGAACGGGGCGGTGTGTTTTCTTTTGCTCTGGCTGATCCGACGAGATCGAGTAATCGCCTAGAATTTAATCGCATTTCGGATCGCAAAGTAAATAACGTTATTTCCGGCCCCTGTTTCTTTTAAATAAGTACCAGCTTTACAGTAGCCAATTTCTGCTTGAAAAAAGTAATGTTTTGTGGGCACATAATTCACATCTACAGCATAAATATCACAAAGCTTAAGGGCATCTGACGTCATTTTAGACGCATCATATGGACGTAATTGAGACATATTGGGCGTATATACCCCATCGTATACACTTGTTCGTTGAACAAAAGAAGCACGCGCAGTCGCTATCCATTTTGTTCCGTTTTGATACCTAATGTATGGGCTTAAATTTAGGGTATTGGAGATATTCAGGGCAACTGTTTGCCCAAAAGGCGGCCGAGCAAACAACGTATTAAAGGTATTCAATTGTCCATCACGTGTGGATTTATCCCCAGGCACAAAATTTCCACTAAATCCAATGAATCGATGTGGTTTAACGGAAAAATTCACATCCCAAACCGCCATAAAGGCTTGAATGTCCAACGATTTAAACTGCCCTACTTGCCGCGAAAACTCGATATCATAATTGAAACGCTGCGGATTTGAATAAAGATGTAATCCGATTGAATGCCTTTTTTCAGCACCAATAGTCGAGTAATATTCACGTGCCTCTGATTCAAAATAGTAGTAATAGGCATCTGCATTAAGAAATTTCAAAAGCCGATCATATTTAAAATGCAAACCCGCTAATTTTTCAGTTGATTTTTCATCATCCATAGCTCCTAGGTTCAACTTGATCGGATGGGTATAAAAAAGATCCGTTTTTAAGCGTTTAAGTTGATGAATTAAATGAGCCCCCACAAAACTTTGGCGATTGTTCGGCCCTTCCCGAGTAGCAATAAATCGCTCTTGCCCAAATAGTAATTCTTGTCGGCCTAATCGAAGCACCAACTGATCTGCCAATTTCAAATCTGCGAACCACTGGTGAAAACCTAAGGTATTCTGGTCTACTTGGTTGGTGATCGGATTTGGGTTCCAAAAACGGACGGTATTATTGATTTGAGCAAATACCCGAAAATTGGAATGAAGCCGTAAATCACCATGAAGTAAAATTCGATGAAGCCATTGGTGCGGATTTCCTGTCACATAGGAAGCTGGAATTTGGCCAAAATTCACATTGGTATAATTCTGATAATGTTCGCGTATTTCACCCCCGATGCTTAAGGTAGCTTGGCCAATAAGCGGCAAATATTTTAATTTTTCATCCCAAGATTTGCTTAAACTATCTGATTTCAGGTACGAAAAGTCATCTTCAAAACGAAGGCGCGCGATGTGTTGGGCACTAGCTTGTGAACATAATGAACAAATGAAAATGATAAAAAGAACGCTTCTGAACAAAATTAAATTTAATATAGGGGAACATAAAGATACCAAGTCAATCGTAAAATTAAAATGGAGTTAACAGGTCAATAGAAACAACAACCTATTGAATTGGGTAATTTGGCAAACTTTTTAATTAAAATATAGTTTATTTACAAAAAATTTAAAAATATTAATTTGAAAAAAGCGCCCATTTTTGATATTGCTATTGTAGGCGCAGGCGCAGCGGGACTACAATATCTGTATGAATATCTGCACTTGTCAGAGAATGACAAAAGCACTATTTTACTAATTGATTCCGGAGATCGCACGAAAAAAAGTTGGTGCTTTTGGGCTGAAAATAACTCAGCGTCTTTTCCTTTTTTAATCGAGAAATCTTGGTCAAAAATCACCTATCGATCAACAACTGCAATTAGCCAAACTCAAGAAATCGGTAACTTAAATTATCATTACATATCATCTGATAATTTTTTTAACTATTTCTTTGATGAATTTATACCTGCTCATCCACTCGTACAACACGAAATTGGTTGGGTCGACGAACTGAATGAAAGCGGAACGGTTATTGACATTATTTTAAAAAATGGTTTGATCTTTCAGGCTAAGCAAGTTGCTGACGCCCGAATTGATAGGAAAATAGTTGAGCATCAACCTCAATTAGCCCAACATTTTTGGGGGAAATTCATCGAATTTGAAAATGATTTTTTAGATAGCAGTGCGGCTACATTAATGGATTTCAGCCAAGCTCAGACAAACCGAGATTATTCCATGTTTCATTATATCTTACCTTTCTCAGAAAGGAAAGCATTAATTGAAACAACTGTTTTTAGCACGAAACCATATGATGAGCAAGCCTATGAAGCTCATTGGAATCAATATATGGCTGATAATTTTACCGGCAAAAATTACCAAGTTATCGATATCGAACGGGGAACTATCCCAATGACTGTCATGCCATCAACGAATAACCTGGGTAAAATCTTTAAGATTGGTACTGCGGCAGGGCAAGTAAAAGCATCCACTGGCTATGCATTTACACGGATGCAAAGAGATGCTAAACAAAAAGTCAACCAATTACCTTCCAATATTAAATCAAGGCATTTATTTTTTGATTCCATATTACTACATATGATAAAATCGGAAAATAAAGCCATTCCTTTGGTCATGGACAGACTTTTTGCTCGAATCAACTTTACTAAAATTCTTCGATTCCTAGATGAAAAAACTTCGATTTGGGATGAAATAAGGATATTCAGCCAACTTCAAATCCCGTTATTTTTAAAACATCTACTAACCAGAAATCGATGACAAATTTATACCGAACATTTGGTGTAATTATAGGAATTGGTTACTTGCTACTTACGGGCCTTTGGAAAAATATGCCCGTTCAGGTAGAATGGGGGTTCTGTATATTTTTATTAGCCACTTTAGGCATTCCACATGGTGCGGCAGATCATTTAGTAGCAAATCAGTTGGCGCGCACCCAAAATAAAGCGTTTAATATCTATTACTTCATCTTAAAATATATCTCAGTAATGATTGCCTATGGCGTATTATGGTTTTATTTCCCCCTAATATCCTTTATCATTTTCATAGGTATATCCGTTTTTCACTTCGGTGATTTAGAAACCACATTTATTTCAAAAAAGACAAGTTTCGACTACATATATTACCTCCAGTTATTCAGATCACTTATTTTAGGTATGGGAATTCTAGGATTTATTCTTTCCCAACATGCTGAAGAAGTTTTAAAAATAGTACAAAACTTTAATTTGGGTATTCAAATTCCCTTCGATGCCTTACCTATAAGTTTTTATATCGTTTGTATGCTAATCGGGTTTCAAAAGGAACATACCTCCTACTTTATAAATACGGGTATGACGCTATTAATAGGCACTTTTTTACCCATACTACCCGCATTTATGATCTATTTTGCCTGTTGCCATTCCGTATACAGCCTACGTGTTCTATCGAGATCTTTAGAGATTAACATGAAAACTCTTTATATCAGGTTATTACCATTTACGTTTTTAGCATTTATTTCAGGTATAACCTATATCATGTTAATCAGTGCCGAAAAATGGCTCGCACATTCATTTATTTTTCTGTCAATTTTAACTTTACCTCATTTTTTTTTAATGCATAAAATCATTCCCAAAAGGCTATAAGCTAACTAGTTTGCATAATTTTTATTTAAATTTTAAATTTTTTAATAGAAAAAAAACAATTTTAAAATTAAAGTGTTTAACTTTCGAAATCATTTCTTAAACACCTTAATACTTATTATTTATCACTTAAACATTTTCAATTATGGAAACATTAAACATTTTACTGGATGGCTCATTAGCAGCCGGAGATTACATTGGATTTACCTTCTTTACAGGTTACATGTCGATGTTAGCTGCATCAATCTTTTTCATTGTAGAAAGAGGTACAGTTAATGACAAGTGGAAAACATCATTATTAATTTCCGCATTAATTACATTCATTGCTGCAGTTCATTATTTCTACATGCGTGGTGTATGGTTGGAAACACATGAGTCACCAACTCAATTCCGTTACATTGACTGGACATTAACTGTACCTTTGATGTGTATCGAGTATTTCTTAATCCTTAAGCCAGCTGGTGCAAAAACAGGTATGCTTTCTCGCTTGATCTTCGGATCTGTTGTGATGTTAGTTGCAGGTTACATCGGTGAGGCAGTAGTTCCAGAGCAAAACGTAATGTGGGGTATCATCTCAACATTAGGATGGGCTGTGATTATCTACGAAATCTACGCTGGTGAGGCATCTAAATTAGCTGCTGCTTCAGATAACGAGCACGTGAAATCAGGATACAAAGTAATGCGTTGGTTCACTTTAGTGGGCTGGGCAATCTATCCAATCGGTTACATGATGTTACCAGGCAACTTATTAAGTGGCATGGCAGGCAACATTGACCTAGCTTACAACATTGCGGATGCTATCAACAAAATCGGTTTCGGTTTAGTTGTTTACAGCATTGCAAAAGGAGCTTCAGCTGCAAAAGCTTAATTATCAGAATTGATTATAGTAAAAAAGAAAGGCCAATCATGGCCTTTCTTTTTTTTGTTTACAGGTACTTTTATTTTGGCAATCCTATCACTTCGAAAATAGTTAGTACACGAGGTAATGATTGTATACATGCCAAACGGGTTAAATTCAATAAACATCCCACACAAGACGGCAATCAGAAGTAGTGGCTAATCCTATTTTAACATCGGAAATAAAGTACGAATTTCTGCTTCACTTGGTTGCGAACCATATTCACAAATCTCGAAAGCTTCAGCATAGCGTACAATAGCTGCCTTAGCCTCACCATACCATTTAACTAACGATTTTTGAACGTCAGCATTAGGCTTAGCCACCCGCTTTTGAAGCAAATATTCCAGGTATTTTGAAGGGTCTTTAGGTACATCTGCTTCATAATTACCAATCCAAGGAAGCCACTCATAAAACTGCGATTGATGTGCATCCAAACCAGCTAACTTTTTTTCAATTACCGGCGTAATATCCACCGCAATATCTGATTGAAATGGGTTAGGTTTCTTGAAATTATCTTGAAAATAAAGAAACACGGGATTCTTGCGCAAGGGCTCCACATCAGGCGCCACATTCGGAACGCCCACCATAAATGCAGCATCCTGAACAAGTACACCCGTATAGCGATGATCTGGATGGTAATCATTCGTCCGCGGAGCAATCACCACATCTGCTTTCCACTCACGAATTTTTCGAATAATTTGCAAACGAATTTCCAAGGTTGGCAACAATTCACCATCATGATTATCCAAAACATCATAGGCAACACCTAAACGCTTAGCAACTTCACGCGTTTCGGCGATACGACGTTTCGCAAGCATCCCACCACCCTGAGATTGATGGCCCGCATCGCCATTCGTGACAGATAAAAACTTTACTTCGTGCCCCATTTGCACATAAAGTGCAGCGGTACCACCCCCTTTAATATCACAATCATCAGGATGAGCCCCAATAAACAAAATGCGTAATGGCTTTGCCTGTATATCTGCAGACAACAACACAAGTAAAATACATATGATTTTTTTCATTTGATTTGGAATTTTAGATTCAATGTTAGAGAATTTGATCAATAAATCAAACTGAACTGACCGGCTACTTATTCGAAATGAACTCAAAAAAGACACCAACTTCCATTGGTCAGATGTACAAAAAAAAGAAATAATTCTTACATTCGATTATGAGAATATACATCCTGCTTTTCCTACTCCTAAGCATGGGAGCGCAAGCTCAAATCGCTGATAAAGTCAAATCCATGAAGGCCCATTCGGGTTACTTTAATTTTTATTACGATGAGCCAAACGATAAAATTTTTCTTGAAGTCACTAAACTTAACCACGAGTTTTTATACGCCTACTCGCTCGCTCAAGGAGTGGGAAATAACGACCTTGGTTTAGATCGTGGCCAACTCGGCAATGAGCAAGTTGTCTATTTTGAAAAACAAGGAAATAAACTCTTTTTGATCCAACCAAATAGCCGTTACCGGGCAAATACGAGTAATTCGTTGGAAAAAATTTCGGTCCAACAAGCATTTGCGAAATCAGTTTTATTCGGATTTAAAATCGAAAGCAGCAGTGATGGGGCTTATTTAATTGATTTCACCGACTTTCTGATGCAAGATGCGCATGGTGTATTGAAGCGATTAGCTCAAGCAAAGCAAGGAACATATAGTTTAGATAAATCCAAAAGTTCATTGGCATTAGAACACACCAAATCATTTCCTAAAAATTCAGAATTTGAAGCACGTTTAACCTTTGCGGGAAATGGAACAGGGGCTGAAATTAAATCAGTTGCTCCTAATGCGGACTATGTGACCGTTGTCGAACACCATTCATTTATTGAATTGCCAGATTCCGCCTACACGCCGCGCTTATTTGATCCGCGATCTGGAGCCAATGCCATTACATTTCTAGATTATGCGTCCCCAGTACAAGAAGTTATTGAAAAGAAATGGATTACACGCCATCGATTAGAAAAAAAATATCCGCAATTGCCTGTAAGTGAGGCAGTTAAACCAATTATTTATTATTTAGATAATGGAACGCCTGAACCCATTCGTTCCGCACTTATGGAAGGAGGACGCTGGTGGAACCAGGCATTTGAAGCCATTGGATATAAGGATGCATTCCAAATTAAATTGTTACCTGAAGGAGCAGATCCGCTTGATATTCGTTATCACGTCATTCAATGGGTGCACCGTTCCACACGCGGTTGGAGTTATGGCGCCAGCATTGCTGACCCTAGAACCGGGGAAATCATGAAAGGCCACGTTAGCCTAGGTAGCCTTCGCATTCGGCAAGATTTTTTAATCGCTCAAGCGCTTATGAACGCACCATTTGCGATCGATGGGTCAACAAATGGACCTATGTTAGCCATGGCCCTGGCTCGCATACGCCAATTAGCTGCACATGAAATAGGGCATACCCTAGGATTTGCCCATAATTATGCTGCCAGTGCGCTAGGAAATTCAAGCGTCATGGATTATCCCCATCCCCAAATTAATTTCAAAGGCGATCAAATGGATTTCAGCCATGCGTATGACACTAAAATAGGCGAATGGGATAAAGTAACAGTGGATTATGCCTATGGAAATCACGCAAATAGCACTGAATTAAATCAAGTAATTGATCAAGCTTATGCCAAAGGAATGCGGTTTATAACGGATGCAGATGCACGCAATCCAGGCGGCGCACATATTTTGGCCCATCTTTGGGATAATGGAAAAACAATAGTGGATGAATTGGATCATTTGTTGGCCGTTCGTAAAAAAGCTATTGCCAACTTCTCCGTAGCGAATATCCGTCCAAACGAGACCTACTCACATTTAGAGGATGTCTTTGTGCCTTTGTACTTTTTGCATCGCTACCAAACAGAGGCTGCCACAAAAATCATAGGTGGTTATGAATATAATTATGCCGTTCGCGGCGGCAAGGAAACGGTCTTGTCACCAGCTCCTAAAAATTTACAGATTCAAGCATTAAAGGCTGTTATGCAAACTTTGGACGCACAAACATTAGCTATTCCAAAAGAAAAACTATCCTTATTCCCTCCTAGAGCATTTAATTACGAACGAACGCGCGAATCATTTAAAGGAAAGACGGGGCTTACATTCGACCCATTTGGCGCGGTAGAATCGGCGGCCGACTTCACCTTGGATTTTTTAGTTCATCCAGATCGATTGTCGCGGTTGGCTGGAAACAAAGCTATCGACGCAAGCCAATTAGGGCTTACGGAAACCCTACAAACACTCTTACAAGCGACAATGTATCGAGTGCACCAAGATAGCTATCTACAAGCGGCACAAGAAACAATCAATTTTAAGGTGCTTTCTTCCTTATTAAATACCGCAAATGCGCCAACAATTTCACCGTTGGCAGCTGCAGGGTTGCATGCATCCGTAAATGAAATTCGGGCATTTTACGTTAAAAAACCAAGTGTTTTTGCCAACTACCTTATTCACACCATAGATCAATTTAAGTCAAATCCAGGTGAGTGGAAACCAATGCAAACGCCTACTATTCCTGATGGGGCACCTATTGGCATGGATTGCATAGATTAAAAGAAAACTTCTACCAAACTAGTTTATATATAAACCGATAAAAATTATGTCAAAATCGAATTTAAAAATTTTAATTAGCTGGGCCCTAATGTGTATTCCCATATTTGTATTGGCACAAAAAAAACCGAATGTCATTCTCATCATGATGGATGATTTGGGCTATGGAGATCTTAGTTGTTATGGTGCGAGTCAATACCAAACACCCAACTTAGATAAAATGGCAAAGGAAGGCGTTCGGTTCACCCATTTTCTTTCAGCACAGGCAGTTTGCTCTGCTTCCCGAGCAGGCTTATTAACGGGCTGTTATCCAAACCGCATTGGAATTTCAGGAGCCCTTTTCCCAAATTCAAAAGTTGGAATTAATCCGGATGAAGAAACCATCGCAGAACTGTTGAAAGCCAACGGGTATAGAACAGGGATATTCGGTAAATGGCACTTGGGCGATCATAAAGATTTTTTACCGCTCCAGCATGGATTTGATGAATATGTGGGTATACCCTACTCCAACGACATGTGGCCGGTATATTTCGACGGAACAAGACCCGATAATAACTCCAGAAGAAAATTCCCTGAGCTTCCGCTAATACGAGGAAACGATGCCAGCTCCTATATAAAAACCTTGGATGATCAGGCACAAATCACCCAAATGCTAACCAAAGAGTCCATTCAATTTATTGAACGAAATAAAGCAAAACCATTTTTCCTCTATCTTCCGAATCCAATGCCCCATGTACCCATCAATGCATCCGAATCTTTTAGAGGGAAAAGTAAACAAGGATTATATGGGGACGTCATGATGGAAATGGACTGGTCGGTGGGTCAAATATTACAAACGTTGCGCCGACTAAACTTAGAAAAGAACACTATTGTCATTTTCACCAGTGATAATGGCCCGTGGCAGAATTTTGGAAATCATGCGGGTTCTACCGGAGGCCTACGGGAAGCGAAAGGGTCTTCTTTTGAGGGCGGCCAACGCGTTCCATTCCTTGTTCAATGGAAAGGCCATCTTCCAGAGGGCACAATACAGAATAGCTTGGCGGCCAATATTGATTTATTGCCAACAATCTGTGCCTTAACAAATAGTCAATTGCCACGCAAAAAAATTGATGGCGTTAACATCCAAGCACTTATGCAGGGAATCCCAGATATGGAGCCCCGAAAAGTATTTTATTATTATTACCGAACCAATAATTTAGAAGCCGTACGGAAAGGCTCGTGGAAGCTTGTATTTGCCCATGCCGGTCGGACTCACGAAGGATTTATGCCAGGACAAGATGGATTTCCAGGTAAATTAAAAGACGATTTTCCATTTCCTCAAGGTCTTTATGACTTACGTCGTGATCCAGGAGAACGTTATGATGTAAGTGAAAAATATCCGGAGAAATTAGCCGAATTAATCGCCTTGGGTAATCAAGCACGAAATGAGATAGGGGATGATATATTGAAAGTAAAAGGAACTGAAAACCGGATGCCAGGCATCGTTGAGATACCATGAAAATTTTCAAACTACTACTATTTTGGGGTATATCAGCAGTGGTATACGGTCAACAAAAACCTAACGTAATCTATATTTACGCCGATGATTTGGGTTATGGAGAACTAGGCGCTTATGGTCAGCAAAAAATCAAAACGCCGTTTTTAGATGCGATGGCGAAAGAAGGCATTCGATTTACACAACATTACACCGGAGCGCCCGTCTGTGCCCCAGCACGATGTATGCTCATGACGGGGCTTCATGCAGGACACTCCTACATTCGAGGAAATTATGAATTGGGTGGATTTGCAGATGATAAAGAAGGAGGTCAAATGCCTTTACCCGAAAATACATTCACCATCGCCAAACTAATGAAAATGGCAGGATACCAAACTGGGCTTGTTGGCAAATGGGGATTAGGCATGAGCAATACAACAGGCAATCCAAACGAACAAGGCTTTGATTATTCGTATGGGTTTCTAGACCAAAAGCAAGCACATAATTTATACCCAACGCATCTTTGGGAAAATGGAAAGTGGGACACCTTGCGCAATTCATATCAATTTGTTCATGAATACCGAGAAACTAATCTGGCGATTGATTCCATCAACTATGATAAGTTCAAAGGCAAAGACTATGCGGCAACCAAAATGATGGAAAAAGCATTGGGATTTATAAAACAGCATAAGTCAAGGCCATTTTTTCTCTATCTACCGCTACCATTACCCCATTTATCTTTGCAAGCACCTGAGGAGGAGATAAAAGCCTATCAAGGAAAATTTCAGGAAACCATATACACGGGAAAAAAGGGAGGTTATGTGCCTACAAAATTCCCTAAGGCAACGTATGCCGCAATGATTACTTATTTAGATAAGCAAGTGGGGCGAATCTTAACAGAATTAAAAAAGCACCACATAGATGAGCATACCCTTGTCATCTTTTCGAGTGATAATGGTGCCACATTTGATGTGGGTGGCGTGGATACTGAATTTTTTAATTCGGTTGGGGGATTGCGTGGCCGAAAACAAGATCTTTATGAGGGAGGAATTCGGGAACCGATGATTGTTCGCTGGCCAGGAAAAATTAAAGCTGGACAAGTAACAGACCACGCATCAGCTCAATTTGACCTGATGGCCACCTTAGCAGAATTAACAAATCAAAAAATTCCTGTGTCCACAGATGGTATTTCATTTTTACCCACGCTTCTTGGCAAAAAGCAAGTAACCCATCCTTTTCTATACTTTGAATTTCCTGAAAAATCAGGGCAAATCGCTGTTCGAATCGGCCAGTTTAAGGGAGTAAAAAGCCAAATGAAAAAAAATATAAACGCGCCGTGGGAAATTTATGATTTAGCAAAAGATCCCTCTGAGCGCAATAATATTGCAAATGAAAACAAAGAATTACAAAAACAAATGGACGATATCGTTCGAAAACAACATCGTCCATCACATATAAAAGAATGGGAATTCGTAAATCCTAAACTTTAAGGTTGGCTTAAAAATGCTTTTGAATAATTTATTTTCAAGGCATCCATAGCTGGCAAATGACCCGTTAAGCGCTTTTTGAAATCCGCATAATTTTTGGATTCCTTCGTCGACCACGAAACTTCTGAAAGTGCTAAAGCACGCGGATAGGTCATATATTCCGCATAATTTATATTACTGATGTACTCAGTCCAAACGTTGGCTTGAATCCCTACCACATGTTTGGCTTCTTCAGCACTTAATTCAGGTAAATCTGGCTCAAACGAATAACACTTACTTAAAGGTAAGTTACCTCCAATGGCAATAGGCTCATTTTTAGGATCTGTTTGATAGTAATCCAAATAAAAATAGGAATTGGGCGACATGACCACATCGTGCTTCAGTTTTGCAGCTTCGATACCACCCTTCGTACCTCTCCAAGACATCACCATCGCATTGGGCGAAAGACCACCCTCAAGAATTTCATCCCAACCGAGTAGTTTCTTCCCCTTAGATGTGACAAATTTATCGATCCGACGAATGAAATAACTTTGTAATTCATGCTCGTCCTTTAGGCCTAATTTCTTAATTAAATCTTGGCAAAAACGACTCTCCTTCCATTGGGTTTTGGGACATTCATCACCACCAATATGAATGTATTGACTAGGAAACAAAGTCATCACCTCCGTTAATACATTTTCTAAAAATTCAAACGTTTCTTCACGTGGGAAAAGAACATCCTCCGAAATACCCCATTTGGTTTTCACCTGATAAAGCTTGTCGGCATTCGCTCCCAATTGAGGATAAGCAGCCAGAACCGCTTG